>NZ_JAHBDJ010000012.1:0-125602 GCF_019956375.1 Pseudomonas sp. GL-R-19
CCCCAGCCCCAGCCCCGGCGGTCGATCCGGCGCCGGTCGCGCTGACCTTGGATCAGATGCGCGCCCAGGTCTTGGCGGCGGATGGTGCTCGCCGTACGGCGATCAATGCCGCGTTCTGTGGCTCGCTGGTCACCAGCCACACCGAGCTGCTCAACACCTGCCTCAATGACCTGAGCTGTACGGCCGAGATGGCGCGGGAAAAACTGCTGGTTGCGCTGGGTTCGACCACCACCCCCACGGGTGGACCTAGCCACCATGGCCACATCGGCAACGGCAACCTGGTCGGCGATTCGGTGCGCGCCTCGCTGGCGGGTCGTTTGGGTCAGGCGGAAAATCAGAAAGACAACGCCTATAACCACATGAGCTTGCGCGAGCTGGCCCGCGCCTCGCTGCATGATCGCGGCATCCTGGTGGCTACTCTTGATCCGATGGCCATGGTCGGCTTGGCGTTCACCCATGACTCCAGTGACTTCGGCAACATCTTGGTGGACAGCGCCGCCAAGTCGGTCCTGCTCGGCTGGGACGAGGCGCCGGAGACCTATCACCTGTGGACCAAAAAGGGCCGCTTGAGTGACTTTAAGGTGGCGTCTCGGGTCGGCATGGGGGCGTTCCCGAGCCTGCGTGAAGTTCGCCCAGGGGCTGAGTACAAGTACATCACCACCAATGACCGTGGCGAAAAAATCCGCTTGGCCACCTACGGTGAGATGTTCAGCATCACCCGTCAGGCGATCATCAACGATGACCTCGACCAACTGAGCACCGTGCCTTACAACATGGGCCTGGCCGCACGCGGCACCATCGGCGATCTGGTCTATGACACGCTGATCCATTCGCCGGTGATGAGCGACGGTAAAGAACTGTTCGATGCCTCGCGCAATAACCTGTTTTCCGGTACCGGCGCCAATATGTCGATTGAAGCGCTGAGCAAGGCCAAGACCGCCATGGCCTTGCAGAAAACCGAGGTCGAGGGCGGCAAGCCTCGCACCTTGAACATTCGCCCGGCGTTTGTCCTGGTCCCGGTGGCGCTGGAAGACAAGACCAATCAACTGATTCGCTCGGCCTCGGTGCCCGGCGTCGATACCAATGCCGGCATCGATAACCCGATCCGCAATTTTGCCACGGTGATCGCCGAGCCACGCCTGGACGATGATTCGCCGATCACCTGGTATGAAGCCGCTCGCCAAGGCGCCGACACCATCGAAGTCGCTTATCTGGACGGCGTAGAGCAGCCCTACATGGAGCAGCAACAGGGATTCACCATCGATGGCGTGACGAGCAAGGTGCGGATCGATGCCGGCGTCGCTGCGCTGGATTATCGTGGTCTGAACAAGTCGATCGGTGCGGTAGCAACAAAAGCCCGCTGACGGTAGTGATTTCCCTCAATACCCCGCCGCGTGCGGGGTTTGTTTTTTCTGATCAGGAGAAATACGTATGTCCAAGAATTATTCGGGTCCCGGCAGCACGCTGACTTTTGTGGCTCCAGACGGTGGCGCGACGGCGGGGGTGCCGTTGGTGCTGGTGGATACGGTGGTCATCCCGATCGCTAGTGGCGCGGCGGGTGATGTCCTGGTCGGCCATCTCGACGGCGTTTGGCGCCTGCACGCCGATGCGGCGCTACTACAGGGGCAAAAGGTGGCCCTGCAAGCCGGCGTCCTGGTTGATCCGCTCACGGCCATCGGTGATTTGGTGCCGTTCGGCAAGCTGATGAGCGCTCCGGTCGGCGGTATTGCCGAAGCGTTGTTGATCCAGTGACCACGCTGGGCCGCTTTCGTGACGTCACGGCCCGGATGGATGCCGTGCTGGTCGATCGCCTCGGCGATCGCGCCATCAAGCCGAACGGCCTAGCGCTGTACGGTGCGTTCTTCTCGCCCTTTGTCGGTGCGGATGTCGGCGGCAAATCGAAGAGCGTGCGTCTGGGCAATGCCATCGTGACGGATAACGTTCTGGCGCCGACCTTCACGGCTCGCGTGGTGGAGGCAATGGGCATCGAGAAAGACACCTTTCTTACCATCGATCTACCGGCGGAGCAGGGCGGCGGTCGCTACAAGGTCAGCAAGCGCGAGCCGGACGGTGCCGGCATGGTCACCTTCATTTTGAGTTTGAACAATGGATGAGCTGACGACCTTACACAATGCGATCGAGGCGACGTTCCGCGCCGGCTTGCCGTCCGTGGTGAGCGTCGAGGCGTTTCCCGAGTTGAACGCTGAAGTCGGTCTGCCGGCGGTGTTGTTCGCTCTGACGGAAATCGGCGAAGCACCCGACAACGGCAGCGGCAAAACCTCCCTGAGCGGCCGCTTTCAGGTGTGCATCATGGTCGATTCCACCATCAGCAAAGCGTCCTTGCAGGCCGCCATTCTGGCCACCGAGATCAGCAAGATCTTGCGCGGGCAATATTGGGGCCTGGACTTTGTCGAAGAGGTGCAGGACGTACGTGCATTCCCCGACGACTCGATGCCCGAGCTGGCGCAGTTTGTGGTGTGGATCGTGGAGTGGAAACAGGTGTTCCAGATCGGTGAAACCGAATGGTTATGGCCAGTTGAGCCGCCGGGTTCCCTGTACCTAAACGTCGACGGCTGCACCGGTACCGGCAATGAAGATCACTACTTTCAGCCGGAGGATCTGGCATGGGATACGCCAGCGCCGAACACGATCGGATGATCGCGGCGATGCTGATGCCCTGCGTGGTGGTCGGCGTCGATCTGATGGCCGGTCGGGTACGGGTCAAGGCCGGTACTTGGGTCAGTGCCTGGGTGCGCTGGCACAGCCTGGCGGCAGGCAAGGCCCGTCATTGGCGCGCGCCAAGTCTGAATGAGCAGGGCGCGCTGTTCAGCCCGAGCGGTGATCCGGCCATGGGCACCTTTATCCCGGGGCTGTATGGCAACGCCGGGGCCCCGCCGGACAACCGCGATCACGTCGAGGCTTGGTACTTCGATGATGGCGGCTCGCTGGTCTACGACTGGCGAGCCGGCAGCTACAGCATCGCGTTACCCGACGGCAGCCGCGCAACCATCACGGTCGGTGGCTCGCAGCTTGACGTGACGCCAGAACAAATCCGGGTGACGGCCAGCCAGATCACCCTGGTGGGTGAGGTGAGCATCGACGGTGCGTTGAGTGTGTCCGGCGACATCAGCGGCGCCGGCACGATCATGGATGCCGGGGGCAACAGCAGCAACCACTCGCATTGAGTGAACATTCACCTTCAGCCCGCTGCGCGCGGGCTTTTTCATGTCTGGAGAAAAACCATGACGAGTAAAACCAAGGAAGTCTCGGCCGCCACCGAAGCGCCCGCGTCGGCCACGCTGAGCTTCTTTCGCGACACGTTGTACACCTCGCGGGTGCTGGTCCTGCTGGACGCCGAGCGCACCTTAAAAGTCGAAAAAGGCCAGGTCGCGGTGGCGTCGGATGACACGGTCGCGCTCGAGTATTTGCATGGCCGTAAGGATTTTGTCGCGGTCGAGGGCTGATCCCATGATCGGGATGATCGGACTGGACCGCCGCACCGGCCAACTCATTTCTGGCCTCGACCACCTGCGCCAGTCCATCGAGGACATCTTGTCCACGCCGGTGGGCAGCCGGCGCATGCGCCCGGAGTACGGCAGCAAGCTGCGGCGCTTTGTCGACCTGCCGATCAATGACGGCTGGAAAAGTGCCGTGCAGGCGGAAGTGGCCAGCACGCTCGGGCGTTGGGAGCCACGCCTGAAGCTGGGCCGGGTGCGCGCCGTGGCCATCCTCGACGGACGTATCACCTTTGAGCTGACCGGGCAGTACTTGGGTAGCGACGTGACTTTGGAGGTGTCCGCATGACCATGGAACTGGCGGCCCTGCCGCCACCGCAAGTGCTGGAGGACCTCGACTTTGAGGAGGTTTACCAGGAGAAACTGGAAGCCTTCCGCCTGAGCATGGGCGACAACTGGAGTGCGGAGCTGGAAAGTGACCCGGTACTCAAGTTGATCGAGCAGGCCGCGTATGGCGCCTTGCAGAACCGGGCGCGGGTCAACGATGCGGGCAAGGCCTTGTTGTTGGCCCATGCTGAGCGTGCCGACCTCGATCACCTGGCCGCCAACGTCAACCTGCAACGCTTGGTAATTCAGGCGGGAGATCCGAGCACGGTGCCGCCGACGCCACAGGTGCTCGAGGAGGACGATGCCCTGCGCGAGCGAGTGCAGCTGTCGTATGAGGGGCTGACCACGGCGGGACCGCGTAACAGCTACATCCTGCACGCGCGCAACGCCTCGGGCCTGGTGGCCGATGCCACGGCGGAAAGCCCGTCACCCGCCGTGGTGGTGGTCACCGTGCTTAGCCTCGAAGGCAGTGGCGCGGCCTCGCCGGAACTGCTGGAGCAGGTCTGCCTGCACCTGAATGACGAGGACGTGCGGCCGGTGGCCGACCGCCTCACGGTGCAGAGTGCCGTGGTCATCGACTACCGCATTGAAGCGGTGCTGTACCCGCAGGCACCGGGTCCGGAGAACGAGGCCTACCTGGCGGAAAGTGAGAAACGCCTGAGCGAGTGGATCAACCCACGCCGCCGCCTGGGTCTGGAAGTGGCGCGCTCAGGGATCGATGCACAGTTGCACGTTCCCGGCATCGCCCGGGTTGAGCTGCTGGGCTGGACCGATCTCAAGCCGAGCAAGGCCGAGGCGGCGTATTGCACGGGCTACAGCGTGACGCTGGGGGCCTGACATGAGCACTCAGTTACCGCTTAACAGCACGCCGCTGGAGCTGGCCGTGGAAGCGGCCAATTACGAAAACACGCTGATCCCGCTGCGCAGTTTGTACAACGCCGACACCTGCCCGGAACACCTGTTGCCGTATCTGGCGTCGGCCTGGTCGGTGGACCGCTGGAACAACAACTGGACACAGGAAGCCAAGCGCACGGCGATCCGTTCGGCGTACGACGTGCATGCACGCAAAGGCACCATCGGTGCGTTGCGTCGGGTGGTCGAGCCTTTGGGCTACCTGATCGATGTCGTGGAATGGTTCGACACCGTGCCGGAAGGCGTGCCCGGTACGTTCGCTCTGGAGGTTGGGCTGAATGACGCCGGCATCACCGAGGAACTGTACGAGGAATTGGCGTGGTTGATCGACGACGCCCGTCCGGTCAGCCGGCACATGACCAACCTGGCGCTCAGTCTGCAGACCGAGGGCGTGCTGGGCATTGCCGTGTGCGTGCAAGAAGGTGAAGAGATCGACGTGTACCCGCCGGCCCCGAAAGACATCGACGTGACCGGCACTTTTGGCCCGGCGCTCTGCGTCGATGAAACCGATACTTTGGACGTTTATCCCTATGATTGATAAAACCAGTCAGTTTTTTGCCATTCTCACCGCGGTCGGTGAAGCCAAACACGCCAATGCCATCGCCATGGGCCTGGACTGGATGTTTAGCGAGATGGGCCTGGGTGATGCCAATGGCACCGACCCGATTCCCGACCGCCTGCAAACGCAATTAATCAATGAATGGCGCCGGGCGCCGATCAACCAGATCCGGGTCGATCCGGCCAATCCCAACACGGTGATCACTGAGCAGATCATTCCGCCGGAAGTGGGCGGTGAGTGGGTTCGCGAGATCGGTCTGTACGATGTCGACGGCGACCTGGTGGCGGTGGCCAACTGCGCGCCGAGCTATAAACCGTTGTTGGACCAGGGCAGTGGCAAAACCCAGGTCGTGCGGATGAACTTCATCGTCAGCAGCTCGGCGAACATCGTGCTGAAGATCGACCCGGCCGTGGTGCTGGCCACGCGTGAATATGTCGACCTGGCGATCAGTGAGGCGCTGGCCAAGCTGGATCACAAACAGTCAGCGCGGGTGGCGGCCACGGGTCCCATCACCCTGAGCAATGTGCAGACCATCGATGACGTGGCCGTGGTCGTTGGTGACCGGGTGCTGGTGACCGCCCAGGCAGAGGTCCAGGACAACGGTCTCTATGTTGTCAGCGCCGAAGGCTGGACGCGGGCCGCCGATGCCGACAACAGCCTGGAAGTGACACCGGGGTTGTTTATCCACGTCGAGCAGGGCACGACCAACGGCGACAGCCTCTGGCAGTTGGTCACCGACGCGCCGATCACCCTGGGCACCACCGGTTTACAGTTCGAAATGATCGCGGGCGGCAACGGGGCCGGTGTGGGCACGTTTCGCAGTGTCACCGTCGATGCCCTCGGGCGTGTGATCGCCGGCACCAACCCGACCACCCTGGACGGCTACGGCATTACCGATGCCCTGGCGGTCAGTGAGAACCTGGCCGATCTGGCGGATGCGAGCGAGGCTCGGAATAACCTCGGGCTGGGCACCGCCGCGACCGCTGCTGTGCAGGTCGATCTGCACGATGAAACGCCTGATGCGCTGATGAAGGTCGGAGCGTTCGGCTGGGGTGGGCCCGCCTATGCGGTCAGTGATGTTGACATCGGTGGCTTGAACGCGGAGACGGCCCTCTATTTCATCAGCAATGGCATAGGAGGGCCAGGTGGCGGGATCTATGAGGGTTGGGTTCGCGTCTCGGCGATTACACCAGGTCAATACGCCTTCCAGGAGATTTATGGGAATGCCGACCACACCCTACACCGCCGGGCCTTGACTGCCGGTGTTTGGGGCGAATGGGAAAGCATCTGGGACTCAACTAATCTGGTCAAACAAATCTACCCCCAAGATGACACGCCAGGCCGTGTACTGCTCACGGGTGCTTATGGCATCGGTCACGGGGGGATTGTCCTTCCCGACGGCACCGATCTAAACACAGTCACCACCGTGGGTATTTACCGAGTGAACCCCGGCCCGAACGTTCCAGAGGGCGGTCAATTCTCCCCCATGCTGGTTACGGTCAGTCAAGACACCCTCTGGCAACAAATCATCGGCTATAACACCGGTACAACTCTTACTCGTGGCGGTGTTCGGACCCCAGAGGGATTCGTATTCAGTGAGTGGGTAACGGGTTGGGACACTAGTAACTTTGACCCTGCTGCATACCAGGCGGCACTGGGTTTCACTCCCGTGCAGCAAGGCGGGGGGGCGGGTCAGGACACCAACAAAATCTACATTGGCTATGAAAACGCCTCGGGCAAAATAAAAATACAGGTTGATGCGCAGGATTTCGGGGGGATCTGGACCGAAAGCAATTTTGATCCTGCTTCCATATTTTCGCTTCCCGTCGGGGTGCCGTTTCCATGGCCAACCGCTACGCCACCCGAGAAATGCGTTTTGATGGGGGGCCAGCCATTCAATGTCGAGTGGTACCCGGCATTGGCAGCGGTGTATCCCAGCGGCTTCCTCCCAGACATGCGCGCCGAGTCGATTCGTGGTTTGGATGGCGGGCGCGGAATTGACCCCGACTCTGGGCGCGCCGTGTTGAGCCTTCAACTCGACACGCTACAAAACATGACGGGTGAACTCAGGCTACAGGACGATGATTCGATGTTGCTGGTGAATACCGCGACCGGCGTATTTACGGCTACTGGTTACATGACGGGTGATATACCGGCTGCACCACGAGTCAGTACAACGGGCAACATGTCTGTAACTTTCAATCCATCGGCGGTCGCCCGTGTGAGTACGGAAACCCGTATGCGCAACGTGGCGTACAACTACATCTGCAGGATGTATTGATGACGACTTTAGTGAATGGTTTTTTTGATGAGAGTGGGTGGATCGACGTTTACACGTTCAGTGAAACCACTGGTGAATACCTCGGAAAGAACGAAATCTATGTGAGCCGTGGCTGCGGTCTACCGGCTGGCGCAACGCTGGATGAACCACCACAAGCTCCGGAACAACAGGTGGTCGTTAGGCAGCAGGATGCATGGGGTGTCGTGCCCGACTACCGAGGCGTGGCTTACCGCACCACCGATGGTGCCGAGGTGACGCATTCGATGCCGGGTGAGTTACCGGCCGAGCTGACGACTATGCCGCGACCGAGTGCGGCCTATGTCTGGAATGGTCTTGTTTGGGTACTGGATGCCGCGCGCGATCTGGCGATTCAAAGCCAGCGAGAACAGTCATGGATCGAAAATGAACTGCATTGGGCGGGCAGAGAGATCGACAAGCATCTGGATGCTGACCCAGCCGCGCTCAACACGGAGCTGGCTTGGCGCACCTATCGCAATGAGCTGCGGGCCTGGCCTGGATCGTCGGACTTTCCGGTCAGTGATAAACGGCCGCTAAAGCCGGACGGATCGACCAATACCGCGTCCTGACGCCCCGCATTGCCGGGGCGTTTTCTTTTCCATGCTGCACATCACCGCACATCCCCACGGCCTCGCTTATGCGGGGCTTTTTCGTTTCTGGAGCATCACTCTATGAGTTTTTTCCACGGCGTCACCGTGACCTTGGTGGACACCGGCGCCCGGCATATCGCCACCCCGTCCGCGTCGATCATCGGCCTGTGCAACACCTTTACCGTGGCGCCGCCGGCCACCGCAGCGGCCAACGAATTGCTGCTGATCACCCGCGAAAGCGAAGCGGTCGCCGCTTGGGGGCCGGACGCCGCGATCACCCAGGACTGCAAAGCCATTTTCAAACGGTCCAAGGCGGTGATTGTCGCCGTCGGCGTGCCGCTGCTGGAAGACCCGGCCGAGCAGCTGTCCGCGATCATCGGCGGGGTTTGGGCCGACGGCAGCCGTACCGGCATGCAGGCGTTGCTCAACGGTAAAAGCAAGTTCAACGCGCAGCCACGGTTGTTGGTGACTCCGGGGTACTCGGCGACGCTGGCGGTCGCCACCGAGCTGGTCGCACTGGGCGACAAGATGCGGGCGATGGCCATCCTCGACGGGCCGAACACCACCGACGAAGCCGCGATTGCTTATGCCGAAAACTTCGGCAGCAAACACGCCTACATGGTCGATCCCGGCGTGCAGTTCTGGGACACCGGAACCAGCGCTACCGTCAACGCACCAGCATCGGCCTGGACCGCCGGCCTGTTTGCCTGGACCGATGCCACTTACGGGTTCTGGGCCTCGCCGTCGAACAAGGAGTTTGTTGGCATCACCGGCACCACGCGCCCGATCGAGTTTCTCGATGGCGATGCGTCCTGCCGGGCCAACGTGCTGAACAACGCGAACATCACCACGATCATCCGCGATGACGGTTACCGCCTGTGGGGCAACCGCACACTGTCCAGTGACCCGAAATGGAAGTTCGTCACCCGCGTGCGCACGCTGGATATCGTCATGGACGCCATCCTCTACGCGCACAAATGGGCCGTCGACCGCTCGATCACCGCGACCTACGTCAAGGATGTGACCGAAGGCCTGCAGGCGTTCATGCGCGACCTGAAAAATCAGGGCGCGATCATCAACTTTGAGGTCTATGCCGACGAAGAGCTGAACACCTCCAGCGAACTCAGCGACGGCAAGGTGTACTGGAACATTCGGTTCACCGACGTACCGCCGGCCGAAAACCCGAACTTTCGCGTGGAGGTGACCGATCAGTGGATCACTGAAGTGCTGGACACCGCTGCCTAAGGAGGCCGCTTTATGATTCCGGAAGTGCTCTACAACACCAACCTGTTTGTCGACGGCATCAGCCTGCAAGGCGACGTGCCGAGCTTGACCTTGCCCAAGTTGACCCTCAAGACCGACGAGTACCGCGCCGGCGGCATGGACGCGCCGGTCGAGATCGACATGGGCACCGAAAAGCTCGAAGCCAGCTTCATCACCAACGGCGTGCGCCGCGAGGTGCTGAAGTTCTTCGGCCAGGCCGACCTGACCGCGTTCAACGCCTCGTTCCGAGGCGCCTTCAAAGGCCAGAAAGGTTCGGTCAAGTCGGTGGTCGCCACCCTGCGTGGCAGCCTCAAGGAAGTCGATCCGGGGGACTGGAAACCGGGTGAAAAAGGCGAGTTCAAGTACGCCGTCGCGGTGACCTATTACAAGCTGGAAATCGACGGCAGCGTGATGTTTGAACTCGATCCCCTCAACTCGATCCGCGTCATTGACGGCGTCGACCAATTGGCCGCTGTGCGGTCTGCCCTGGGTATGTAAGGAGCAACACCATGAGTAACGCAAAAGACAACGTCCTGCCCAAGTGGCTGCAACTGGGCGATGGCATTGCCACCGTGGCCCTGTCTCGGCCGAGCCAGGCCAACGGCATTCAGGTCGACAAACTGACCCTGCGCGAACCGACGGTGCGCGAAATGCGCGCTGCCACCTTGCAGGGCGGTAGCAACGAAGAAGAGCAGGAGATGGTCTTGTTTTGCAGCCTGGCGAGCATCGGCCGCGGCGATCTGGAGGGGCTGCTGATGCGCGATTACCGTCGTCTGCAGACCGCTTATTTTCGTCTGGGAGCAGACGACGGGGTTTAACCCCCGGCTGCAAAAGGCCCTGGCCAAACGCTTGGCCGTCGAGCTGAATTTTTCGGCGGCCGAGATTCAGGGGCTGTCGTTTTCCGAGATGGTCTGGTGGCTCACGGACTGAGCCCATCCCCTTTGCATACAGGTACCCTGCATGGCGAATAAACTCTCGCTCGGGCTGGTGATTGGCGGCGCCGTGGATTCATCCCTGGGCGCCGCCTTCAAGAACGTCAGCGGCGAAATGAAAAAGCTTGAGGCGCAAACCACCCGCGCCAAGGGCTTGCAGAAAGTCATCGGCGAGACCATGCGTCTGCGCGATGAATGGAAAAAAGCCCACGACAGCGGGGCGGCCAATGCCGACGCCTTGCTGCGCAAACTGGAAACCAACACCAACAGCCTGCGCAAGCAGGGTGTCGAAGTCGGGCGCCTGCGTCAGGAGTATCTGGCGCTGGGCAAGGTGGTGCGCAGTGCCGAGTTCAAAACCAAAGGCATGGGGCAGATCGAAGAGGGACGGGAGAGCCTGCGTAGCGGATTCGGTACGGCGGTGGCCGGTACCACGCTGGCCGCGGTACCGACCAAAGTCAGCGCGGATTTTCAGGCGATCATCCGGGACATCGCGATCAAGTCCGGTACCGCCAACACCCAGCAGGAAGTAGACACCGCCCGCGACATCGTTCAGACCTCAAAAGACACCGGCATGGCCAACACCCAAGTGGCGGACCTGGTGAACCAGCTGGTCGGTGGCGGCATGGATCTGACCGAAGCGCTGAAGTACGCCCCGGTGGCCGCCAAGTTTGCTGTCGGGCAGGGCGCGTCGGGTACCGACACGGCGAGGATGATTCTGGCGATGCAGAACAACGCCAAGATCACCGACCCGAAGAAAATGGAACAGGCACTGGCGTCGGTTGCCCTGCTGGGCCAGCAAGGCAGCTTCGAGGCGGCCGACATGGCCAAGTGGTTTCCGGAACTGTTGGCGCAGATGGCCAGCAGCGGCATCACCGGTCAGGAGGCGGTGACCCAACTGGGCGCCATGTTGCAGGTGCAGATCAAGAGCGCCGGCAGCGCCGATGAGGCGGCGAACAACCTGAAAAACTGGGTCGCGAAAATCGGCTCGGGGGAGACGGTCAAAGGTTATGCCGATGCCGGGATTGACTATCAGGGCTCGATGAACGCTGCCATCGCCAAGGGCCTGTCGACCTTTGAAGCCAGTTTTGAACTGGCCCGCCGGTATGTGGAAAAGACCGACCCGAAAAAGGCCAAGCAGCTGAATCAGGGGCTGACCCAGATCAGCCAGGAGACGGACCCGGCCAAGGCACAAGCGATGGCCGATGCCCTGGCCGCGACCCTGCGTACTGGCGATCTGTTTGCCGACATGCAGGTCAAGACGGCGCTGATGGCGTACACCCAGAACAAAAAATTCTACGCGGAGCTGAAAAAAGGCGCTTCGGACCCCGATGGCCCGCGCAAGGACATTCTCGACAAAAACCTGAGCGAGCGGCGCGAAGCCTCGTCACAACGCTGGGCCGAAACCGGTCAGGCGTTCAACGATTCGCTGCGTGCGATCGGGGATGCCCTGCGGCCGGCGACGGATGCGCTGGCCACCGGCATTGGCGCGGCAGCGCGTGGCTTGACCGCCTTGTCCGAGGAGACGCCCAAGGTGGTGCTGGGCCTGGCGGCGTTGAGTGCCGGAGCCTTGCTGGCGGGCAAGGCTTGGGCCGCGTTGAAGATCGGTCGGGGGCTGGTGAACATCGCGCGCGGTTCGGCCGGTGACCGGTCCAACATCGTGCAGCGGGTGTTCGTGACCAACGCGAATGACGGCGATGATCAAGGGGTGGATCACGATTCAGGTCGAAAGGGAAAAAGTCCCGCAAACCGAGCGTCCCGAGGCGGCCGCTTCTTGAAAGTGGGTGGGGCGCTGGCGGCGCTCGGTGCCGGCGTTCAGGTGTTGGACACTTACCAGAACGCCACTACGCGCGATGAAAAGGCCGAAGGCTACGGCGAGGCGGCGGGTGGGTTTGCCGGTGGATTGGCTGGCGCCGCCGCCGGTGCCGCCATCGGTTCGGTTATACCGTTGTTGGGCACCGCAGTGGGCGGAATGATCGGTGCCTGGCTCGGGGCATGGGGCGGCGGCGACGTGGGCGCGACCATGGGCAAGGCGTTGTTTGGCGGGCCGGACACGCCAAACGTACCCAAAGCACCGCTCGGCCTCTTTCCCATGCCCGCCGGCAAAGGGGTTGGCGCGGTCGTGCGCTCGATGGACAGCGCCCCCACCGCGCCGGCCACGGCGGCAGCATTGATGTCGAGCACCGCAACAAAGACACCCGAATGGCCGAAGGTCGATCAGCAATTCACCTTCGCCCCGGCCCCGGTGTTTCAGGTGCACGGCGATGTGAAAGACCCGGCACAGTTGGTCCAAGAATTGATGCCGTACCTGCGCCGTCAGTTTGAAGACTTCGCCCGGGAAGCGCGCGACCGCCAGTTGTTTGATGCGCCCCACGTGGGCTGAGGAAGTGTTATGGCGGATGAAAAGACCTACCTGCAGCACCTGCAGGGCGGGCTGAAATACATGGTCGACGCGGGGGAGGCCGGGCGCACTGACCTCGAGTCGATGACCGGGCCCATGAATGGCGCGCTCAATGAAATCAGTGGGGCGGCCGATGCGCTGGAAGGTCTGCCCTTTATCAGCGAAGACCTCAGTGACAAGACCCGGCGTCTGCAGGATGCGATCAACTCGGCGCAGGCCAAGATTGGCAAGGTCGCCAGTTACTACAACCAGACCCAGCGTGCGCTGGCCCAGTTTGAAGAGCACTTTTCCGCCCTGACCGAACAGGTCGGCCGCTTTGGCGCGGCGTTCAGCAAGGTGGCCGGTAAGGCCAATGCTGCGTTGGGCAACATCCTGCCCACGGAATGGTTTGCCGGCGACATGACGCCGATTCCCGACGCGGTGAAGCCGTTCCCGCACCTGCTGATTCTCTACCCGCTGAAAGCCAATGAGCGACCGTACTACTTCAACCTGGACACGGCGGCCTTTGACGAACTGCGCCGGCAGACGTCGTTTCGCTGGGCCGCGCAGGAACGCCTGACCCGGCGGCCGGCGCAACAGGCGGTGGGGCTGGGCGAGGAAAAAATCACCATCAAGGGCGCGATCTACCCGAGCTTCAAAGGTGGGCTGAAGCAGCTGGATACGCTGCGCAGTATCGGTGCCAAGTTGCTGCCGCTGAACTTGACCACCGGTTATGGCGAGGTGTTGGGCAACTGGTGTTTGACCAATATTGACGAAGAGCAAAGCGCCTTGCTGCCCGGGGCGATCCCGCGCAAGCAGGGCTTTTCATTGGAGTTTGTCCGCTATGGCGATGACCTGCAGAACAGCTGACGGGGATCTGCTCGACACCCTGTGTCACCACTATTACGGCCACCTGAACCGCAGCGTCGAAGCGGTGCTGGCGGCCAATCAGGGCTTGGCCGATGAGCCGCAGCCGTTCCGGGCCGGTGTGTTGATCACGCTGCCGGATCTGGTGGTTGAGACCGATAGCGTGATTTCACTGTGGGATTGATCCCGCTACCCAGCCCGCCGAGTGCGGGCTTCTTCTTAACTGGGATACCACTATGCAACCGCTGTTTCGTATCGTCGCCGATGGCGCCGACATCACCACCTTGATCAACGATCGGTTGGTTTCGCTGCAGCTATCCGATCGGCCCGGCATGGCCTCGGATTCGTTTGAGCTGCGCATTGATGACCGTGACGGCGCGGTGTTGCTGCCCGTGCGTGGCGCGAGTATCGAGGTCTACCTTGGTTATGCCGGGGCCGATCTGACCCGCATGGGCCGCTACACCGTGGATGAGGTGGCCGTCTCCGGCCCGCCGGACACCCTGGTGATCAGCGGCAAGGCCAGCGACATGCGCGGCAGCGGCAAGACCACGCGCAGTGGCAGCTGGGAGGATGTCAGCTTGGCGCAGATTGTGGGCGACGTGGCGGTGCGCAATGGCTGGCAGCCGTCGTGCTCGGTTGATACCCGGGTGCCGCGCATGGATCAGCTCAATGAGTCGGACTTCAATTTCATCACCCGGGTGGCCAAGAAGCACGACTGCACCGCCAAGGTGGCCGACGGCAAGCTGCTGGTCTTGCCGCGACAGGGCGGGCAGAGCGCCAGTGGCAAGGCCTTGGCGGTGATCACCCTGCAACGCAGTGACGTGACCCGCTGGCAGTTTCGTTTGAGCGACCGCAGCGCACATCAAGGGGTCAGCACCCAGTACCAGGACTCCGCCAGCGGCGAACTGCTGATTTCGCACCTGGACAACCCCAACGTGCCCGAAGGCCTGCCACCGGTGCACACCGATCGCCATCTCTACCCGGACCGCACGGCGGCCGATGAAGCGGCGAAGGCACGCCTGGCCGCGTTCAATCGCTCGACGGCCTCGGTGCGTCTGGATCTGCCAGGGCGAACCGACCTGTTTGCCGAAATAATGATTGAGGCGCAAGGCTTCAAGCGCGGACTCGATGGTGAATATTTGGTGGAGTCGGTGGATCACACCTTCACCCCGTCCGGGTGGACGGTGTCGGTGGAGTGCAATGGCGGCAAGGAGGGCAAGGCCAAGGCCTCAGGCAAGCCGCAGAAAGTCGTGCTTGAAGTGGCCGATTGATTGTCCGGGCGTGTGAGTCGCCCCGGGTCAAAAAGGGTTTAACACCGAATTAAAAGGAGCGGCCAGTCTGGATGCGTCAACATCCAACCTGGCCACCGTCCCCGCAGAATGTCCCTGCAAGTCCCGCCAAGGCTCCTGCTCTGTGCACAAAGCACAGTGAGCCTAGCACCTGTTTATTTATACAGTAAAGGTCTTGCTCTCTATGTCTTCACCCATCATCCCTTGGATGGGCGGCAAACGCCGCCTGGCCGATCGTCTTATCCCGCTTTTTCCACCCCACGAATGCTACGTCGAAGTCTTTGCCGGCGGCGCCGCGTTGTACTTTATGCGACCCCAGGCCGCGCCGGTGGAAGTGCTCAACGACATCAACGGTGACCTGGTGACGTTGTATCGCGTGGTGCAAAACCACCTCGAAGAGTTCGTGCGTCAGTTCAAGTGGGCGCTCAGTTCGCGCCAGGTGTTCGAGTGGCAGAAGATGACCCGCCCGGAAACCCTCACCGACATCCAGCGCGCCGCCCGATTCTTTTACCTGCAGCACCATGCCTTCGCCGGCAAGGTCTCCGGGCAGACCTTCGGTACCGCGACCACCACCCCGTCAATCAACTTGCTGCGCATCGAGGAAAACCTTTCAACCGCCTGGCAGCGCCTGTCCGGCACCTACGTGGAAAACCTGCCCTGGCTGGAATGCGCCGAACGCTACGACCGGGCGCACACCTTTCACTACATGGACCCGCCTTACTGGCAGAGCGCCGGTTATGGGGTGGATTTTCCGTTTGAGAACTACGAGCGCATGGCCGACTTCATGCGCCGCTGCAAGGGCAGGGTGATGGTCAGTATCAACGACCACCCGGACATTCGGCGGGTGTTTGAAGGGTTCCATTTCGAGACATTGGACATTCGCTACAGCTCTACCAACCAGCGACAAGGCAAAGCCGAGGTGAGCGGGGAACTGGTAATTATGAATTGGGAGCCGGAGGTGATGGGGCGTTTATTTTGAAGCGGAAGTAAGTCTCTGTTTGGTTCTAGAGCTAGAAGCGTCTGATGCAAAGTACTTGTCGTAATGTTTTTGAGAGCGACTGGAAGGGTGTGTAATTGTTGGTTTTTGATATCAACTAATCTCGTGCAAGATTAGTTGATATTTATTTTGGTTGAGTCGGAGCATGCGGTTAGGCTTGCTCGTAGTCGTAGGATACACAGTTATCTAATGCTTTTAGGACGTCAATTGAATCATTAAAATTCTGAATGATATTTGATATGTCTAGGTTTGGGCTTCCGCCGTGAGCAAACTCGTTTCGGGCATCCACTAGGCACGTGAGCGCACCTTTTAATTTTGGCTTATCGGCAAAAGCGATTAGTTCATCGAAGCGTCCGCGCCATCTGTCATCAAACTCAGATAACATATTTTCAATTGCTCCTAGTTTGGGGTTCATGGAGCTGTCTCGCACCTTACGCTTTATGAAATTTTTAACATGTGACTGACTATCTTGATCAACTCTGTCGGCAATGATTTGCTTGAATCCAACCTCGATACAACCCGTTGCACGCATTACCGCATATCTTTTTAAGTATGGGGTTGGCCTGGCTTCCTCTCCATTTCCTACGATGAACGCTCTAATTCCCTCAAGTTCGTCAGCACATGCTTGAATGAAACTTTCAACCTCTCTGTTATTCATTTTGCCTCACCATTGAATAGTGAGTAATACATGTCCGCTACCCTGGCGCGAATGTTTGGTACTCTCATTGTTTCTTGGGATAAAAGCCTTTGGTATTCTGGGAGGCGCAAAAGTTTCATGCGTCTTTCCTCAAGGCCTCGGGTGTATTTTTCAGCTATTCCTTCTCTAATTCCCATATCGACAGAAATCATTACAGAGTCAAATATAGTTGGACTGAAATTAGGTACTAGACGTTTGTCGTCAGAAGGAGAGATGTTATGGAATGCAGTAATGCCGATATTTGAGTGTATGTAATCTACTGTTGATAAAAATCTGGATTTAAATTCACCGCAGAACTTTTCGTCGTTTACTGAGTCCATGAACCGATTTAGATGTTGCTTCAAGGATATTCGTGCGGGACTTTTATCGTCTTGCTGTATGTAGTCAGACGAAAGAGCAAAGAATCTGAGGATGACCTCAAGATCTCTCATTCGTGCATCTTGAATCGGCTTTCCCCAAAGTTGTCTCCATGGCTTATGCTGGTTAAGTTCAAATAAAAGCGTGTTCATCGGTCCCTGATATACGCAGTTTCTTATTTCCTGTGGAAGAAGAGATCTACCGCTAGAGTTTATTCTTTCAAAAACTTGGTAGAGGCTTGTGTCTCCATCGGCTGGATGTTTCTGCATGAAAATAATAGCGTGTATAGTCGTGTTTCTTATTTTTCGCTGATCTTCTGGAGATAGTTCCAGGAAGGTTTTTCCCATCCATTTCTCATGTATCTTGCCGCTTCGTGAAAGCTTGAATATTGACCCGTCTTTAGAGAAGATTCCTTTGACGAAGTCTCTGACGGTCATCAATCGTTGATAGCCATCAATTATTAATAGTTTTTCGTCGCTCGTCTTGGCAAGGAAAATACTTGGGACGGGAAGTCCAAGTAACACCGAATCTATGAATCTAGAAGCTTCCGCCTTATCCCAGACATAGTTTCTTTGTAGTTCTGGTTTAACTAACTCGTCGTCATCATAGCGCGCGATTAGCTCTCTGAAGCTTAAATCAGCCCCCCAAGATGAGATGTCGAATAGATCATCATCACTGTAGAAGTCATCTTTTTCTTCGGCTGGGATGTCAATGTCGTTGTCGATTATAATTTCTTCCATTACGAAATCCTTAGATTTTCTAGAAGCCTTCCACGTTGGTCGGCAGGTCCAATCAGTACCAGGCAGAAGCTAAAAGACTAGAAATGGGTGTAGATACTGACACCTAGCCATCATGCCTAAAGGAGAGACTAACTCCTGGCATATGAAGCTGAAAAGGGAAATATGCGTGAGGGAAGGTGCGGTCCCGGCAGCCAGCGGAAGCGGGTCGAATCCCTATCCAAGCGTTATTCCTGGATAAGGCTAAATGACCGCAATCGACTCGTTACAGGCATTCATAACGTTAGAATTCACCCGCTGCCGAAGGCAGTCCAGTTCAATGAATGGTTGGGTTTCGCTTTACAGCTTATGCAGTCTGCAGAGTTTCGAGAGGTTTCCTAGCTTCAGTAAAAGCTCGGGATGCGATTCAGCTCGTGGCGCGCGTTTTGCGTCGGGGGGCACAAGCCTAACGCTTACGTTCTCTGCACGGAACGCATCTCCAACTGGCACAGCGAAGCGGTACTCGCTTTGCCACTCAAATGATTTTGGCTTTCGCATAGAGATTCGCTCTGGGAGAGCCCAGTCAACGATGGGTGGTTCGTGCCACTCGTAATAGCATACTTGCTGATGTATGAGTTGATTGGCACGGAGCCACCGCCGTAAGGATAGAGAAGCCCGGAGACGGGTCAAGAACTTTACTGGTTCAAGAATTTCAACCGCTACCTCGGCCTCGAAGCGTTGAGCGATGCTGGAGGAAAGCTCCGTGCTCATGCAATAGACGAATATTTCGTCTTCCTTGGCCGTTGCCTCCAGCCTATGTGGCAAGGCAACGGATTCTCCGCTTGCAACTATAGTCACCTTCAGGCCATCAGAAGGGCAATGAACAAGGGTACCCTCCTTTTCGTCAGCACGAACGCCTTTGTCCTCATAGTCTCGGAAGTACGATAGCGCTCGGAAAAGCACCTCACCTCTTTCAACGAAGGCATGTGCATTTCTCTCTGAGAAGTAACGAATGAGCGGGGGCATGCGAAACCTAAAGTTGGAGTAATTTGTTTTGTGCGGGCATCCATCATCGGATCAGGTCGTTTATAGGATGCAGTGCGTAGCTTAGGACAAAATAGGGCAAAACAGAGGCCGTGGGATGCCGCTTTAGGCTCTGCTAGCGAAACGTTATCCCGATTTCAGTGGCCTCAAGCGGTGTATGAGGTGGTCGGAAGGGGCTCGAATCCCTCCTTCACCGCTATATCAGCAACGCATCATGAACTTAAGTCTGGGAGTTCACTCCGGCGCCATGAGCACTGCGAGTGTCATCTTGATGAACTCATCATTTCGGTCGATCGTGTCCAGGGCGCCGCGCACGTTGTCGGCGACGTCGGCCGACCCACGCTGCTCAACCCAGTTTGAAAGCTCCATGATGGCGGCCTCAAGCGCGAGCTGGTTTTCGTTGATCTTGAATAGCAGGGAAGGGAGTAGGTCTGAGTTTGGCATCGTGAATCCTCCGTGGAGGTTTCAGCGTAGCAGCAGGATTTCTCGGATGGTGATCGGGGGGGTTGGCAGGATGCGGGAAGGCGGGAAAAACGGAATAGTTTTGTAACGCCACCCGAAAAGTTTTGTAACGCTTCGGGTGTGGTCGAATTTTCGCCAAACCCCAGAAACGACAAAGCCCTGAATAATCAGGGCTTTGTCGTATAAAGATGGCGGAGGCGATGGGATTCGAACTCATGGACCTGTTACAGTCGACGGTTTTCAAGACCGTTGCCTTAAACCACTCGGCCACACCTCCGTTTGCGTTGCGGGCGCCATAATACCTGAATGAAACACACTGTCAAACTCTCTGCGTAGCTTGTTACAGGGCGTCTGTTATGATCTTTGCGACTGAACGTTTCAAACCAACAGGAGTGTCGCCATGCGCGAACAGGATTACGCAGTTAATAACAGCGTGCAGGCTGAGCAGCTAGAGGTTAGCCGCGTCCTGCGCAACACATACGGCTTGCTCGCCCTGACCCTGGCATTCAGCGGTGTGACAGCCTACGTTGCCCAGCAGATGCATGTTGGCTACCCGAACATTTTCGTGGTGCTGATCGGCTTCTACGGTCTTTTCTTCCTCACCAACAAACTCCGTGATTCGGCCTGGGGCCTGGTGTCGGCATTTGCCCTGACCGGCTTCATGGGTTTCCTGCTGGGCCCGATCCTCAACCGTTACCTGGGTATGCAGGGCGGCGCTGAAGTGGTCAGCTCGGCGTTCGCGATGACCGCGCTGGTGTTCGGCGGTCTGTCGGCGTATGTGCTGATCACCCGCAAGGACATGAGCTTCCTCGGTGGCTTCATCACGGCAGGCTTCTTCGTGCTGCTGGGTGCGACGCTGGCGGGCATGTTCTTCCAGATCAGCGGTTTGCAACTGGCGATCAGCGCAGGATTCGTGCTGTTCTCCTCGGTCTGCATTCTGTTCCAGACCAGCGCCATCATTCATGGCGGCGAGCGTAACTACATCATGGCTACCATCAGCCTGTATGTATCGATCTACAACCTGTTCGTCAGCCTGTTGCAGCTGTTCGGCATCATGGGTCGCGATGACTGATCGTCGGCATTGAGTAAAAAACCCGCCCAGGCGGGTTTTTTATTAGCTGAAATTCAGGGTTACTCGACAATGACAATGCTGCCATCGGCTTGCTGGCGGTAGATGGTGTAGGGCAGCAGCAGCGTATCCATCGCTCCGGACACGACCACGTCGAGCAGCACAATAGCCGGGGCGAAACTATGTACCTGCGCGTCCCGACCCTCTTCGAGGGGCGCATTCAGGTAGCAAAAATCGTAGGTCACGCCGCTATAGATTCGCGGTACCGCACCGCAATAACTCTTTTGTTCCTTGAGGCTTTTTGCGGCCGTTTCGTCACTGCGTACAACCGTCTGAATCGTGCCACAACCCGCCAGCATCATTGCCACGAGTAGCATTGCCTGAGTTTTCATGCCGTCAATCCTTCGCCGGAAACCGTCAATCTACTTCAGGCTGAAACAAATATCACTCACGCCATGGGCGGCAATCGGCGCTTGACCGGAGTTTTCTTGACGATCGCCGTATTGGTTTCCGCGAGGGTGTTGAGGCGGTCGAGCAGGGTGTCCAGTTGTTCCATCGAGCGCACATGCAGACGCGCGATGAAGCAGTCGTCGCCGGTGACCTTGTCGCACTCGGTGAATTCGGGAATGGCCATGATTTGCCGTTCCACTTCCTGCAATTGCCCCGGCAACGGGCGAATACGCACGATGGCTTGCAGTTGATAGCCAAAGCATTTCGGGTCGATTTCAACGGTGTAGCCCTTGAGCACGCCGCGTTCTTCCAGGCGGCGCAGACGCTCGGCAACGCTGGGGGAGGACAGGCCGCTGATTTGCGCCAGGGCCTTGAGCGAGCGTCGCGAGTCTTCCATCAGGGCCGTGATCAGCACCTGGTCGATGTCATCGGTCATGGCGAAATCCTCTGTTAGGCATTTATTCAAAACGGCCTTTATAAAAAAGGCAGATCCCGAGTTTAGCCTGCTTTTTGCTCTGGAGTAGCCCCCAGGTGCATTGGCATACTTTGGCCACAAACACAGGAGTCTGATAATGGACAAATCCCTACGCCGCGGTTCGTTCGAAATGACGGCCGCCATGCTGATCTCCGGCACCATCGGCTGGTTCGTGCTGGTGTCCGGGCAACCGGTGCTGGACGTGGTGTTCTGGCGCTGCCTGTTCGGTGCCGGCACCTTGCTGCTGATTTGCGCAGCCTTCGGCTTTTTGCGCCCCGGCATTTTGACCCGCACCACGTTCTTGCTCGCCGTGCTCAGCGGTGTGGCGATTGTCGGCAACTGGGTGTTGTTGTTCGCGTCCTATTCCCGGGCGTCCATTGCCATCGGCACTGCCGTCTATAACGTCCAGCCGTTCATGCTGGTCGGGCTGGCGGCTTTGTTCCTCAACGAAAGGATCACCGCGCAGAAACTGACCTGGCTGGGCGTTTCGTTTCTCGGGATGCTGGCGATTGTCAGTGCCCATGGCAGCCAGGGCGAGAGCGGCAGCGATTACCTGACGGGCATTGCCTTGGCGTTGGGTGCGGCGTTTCTCTACGCGATTGCGGCGCTGATCATCAAGCGTTTGACCGGCACACCGCCGCATTTGATCGCGCTGATCCAGGTCAGCACGGGTGTGTTGTTGCTCGCACCATTCGCGAATCTTTCGGTATTGCCGCAGGCACCGAGTGCGTGGGCCAGCCTGGTGACGCTGGGCATGGTGCACACTGGTGTGATGTACGTGTTGCTGTACGGTGCGATTCAAAAACTGCCGACTGCGCTGACGGGGGCGTTGTCCTTCATCTACCCGATTGCGGCGATTTTCGTCGACTGGTTTGCCTTCGGCCATCGCCTGGAGCCGCTGCAATGGATCGGAGTCGCGGCGATTCTGCTGGCCGCTGCCGGCATGCAACAAGGCTGGTCGCTGAAGTTTCGGCGCACGGTGACGCCGTAACCCGCTAGCCAGGCGTCAGATGTTCCAGCGCGGCGCATTGCTGGCCAGTCGCTGGCGCATCTCGCCGACGTTGGCGGCCAGTTGTTGAGTCAGCAGGCGATAGCCGTCCAGCGTGTTGTAGACCGGCGCATCGAGGCTGACAAGGGGCACATCCACGGGGCGATTGAGCCGCTGGGCCGCACCGGATTTCAACGCCCGGGCCATGCCGATCAATTGCACTCGAATCTGTCGATGCTCGGCTTTCAATGCCGTTTGCAGGAGCCTCATCGCCTCGGGATCATTGGCATCCGGTCGGGTATTGCCGAGGATTTCCAGGGTGCTGACGCACATGCGCAGATTGCGCTGGATGGCATCCAGCTCGGTCATGGAAATCTTCACTTCCTTGGACACCGACGGCATCAGTGAGCGAAGTTGCACCATCACCGCGTTCAGGCGGGTCATGAGCTTGAGGTGTTCGTCGGCAGTGATGGCCTGGCCATCGATGATGCGCCCGTAGACTTTCGCGCAATCACGCAGCGCATCGGCCAGGTTGTAGCGCCAGGAATACACCGCGTACAGCGGCAGGGCGAAGGAAAACGCCAGGGCCAGGGCAATGCCGATCAGGATATCCACCCCGCGCCACAAGCCATCGGTGACCGGGTTGTCGCCGTGCCCGGCGACGATGAACACGGTAATCGCCGACAGCAGCGCCGTGTAACCCCCCTTGCCGATGGCGTGATAAGAGAAAAACCCACAGACCACCGACATCGCGAAATAGGTCAGCCAGGGCATCCCGAGCCAGGCCTGTTGTGCCACCAGCGCCAGGCCGACGCCGGCGCCGATCAAGGTGCCGATGGCACGCTCGGCGGCTTTCTTGCCGATGTTGCCGTGATGCTGCAAGCCGCCGATCACCACCAGCATCGTCACCGACGCCCACTCACCGTGGGGCAGATGGATGCCGGTGGTCAGCAGGATGGTCGCCAGCAATCCGAGCGACACCCGCACCGCATGGATCACCCGGGCATGGCGGTAGCGCCGGTACGGGTCCAGCAACGGACGCAGCAGTCGGCGCAGCAAGGGTGGCAGCCGATGGGCTCTGGATGTACTCAGGCTGGCTCTCCTCAGAAGATGTAGTCGGTGGTCAGGAAGCTCGAACTGCGGCCGCTGATGATCTCGCTGATCAGGTCCTTGTTGGTCTCCTGGAACTTGGTGGCCACCAGGGTGCGGATCGAAAACACCCGCAGTGCGTCATGGACCGACAAGGTGCCTTCGGCCGAGTTCTTGCGACCATTGAAGGGGTAGGTGTCCGGGCCGCGTTGGCATTGGGCGTTGAGGTTGATGCGTCCGACCTGATTGGCGAAGGTGTCCACCAGCCGGCCGACCGCCACCGGGTTGGTGCCGAAGATGCTCAACTGTTGGCCGAAGTCCGACTCCAGCACGTAGTCGATCACGGTGTCCAGATGACGGTACGGCACGATGGGGATGACCGGGCCGAACTGTTCTTCCTGATAAACGCGCATCTGCGGCGTGACCGGGTACAGCACCGCCGGGTAGAAGAACGACGCACGAGCCTCACCACCGTTGGGGTTGACCACTTTGGCGCCCTTGCTTTCGGCATCCGCCACCAGAGAGTGCAGATAGTCGACCTTGCCCGATTCCGGCAGTGGCGTCAGGGCCACGCCGCTTTCCCAGGGCATGCCGGGTTTGAGGTTGGCGAGCCTGGCATTGAATTTGTCGATGAAGGATTCGACCACGTCTTCGTGGACAAACAGGATCTTCAGCGCGGTGCAGCGTTGGCCATTGAATGACAGCGAGCCGGTCACCGCCTCACTGACCGCATTGTCCAGATCCACTTCCGGCAGGACTATCCCTGGGTTTTTCGCATCCAGGCCCAGTGCCGCGCGCAAGCGGTGGGGTCTCGGATGGAGTTTTTTCAGGTCGCTGGCGGCCTTGTTGGTGCCAATGAAGGCAAAGATGTCGATCTTGCCGCTGGCCATCAGCGCACTGACCGTCTCGCGGCCGCTGCCGTAGATGACGTTGATCACCCCGGCCGGGAAGCTGTCGCGAAAGGCTTCCAGCAGCGGGCGAATCAGCAGCACGCCGAGCTTGGCCGGCTTGAACACTACGGTGTTGCCCATGATCAGCGCCGGGATCAGCGTGGTGAAGGTTTCGTTCAATGGATAGTTGTAAGGCCCCATGCACAGGGCGACGCCCATCGGCACGCGACGGATCTGGCCGAGGGTGTCCTGTTCCAGTTCGAAACGGCTGGAGCGGCGGTCGAGTTCTTTGAGCGCATTGATGGTGTCGACGATGTAGTCGCAGGTGCGGTCGAACTCCTTTTCCGAGTCCTTGAGGTTCTTGCCGATCTCCCACATCAGCAGCTTGACCACGGCGTCGCGCTGCTCGCGCATGCGCCCCAGGAAGGTTTCGACGTGCTGGATGCGCTCGGCCACGCGCATGGTCGGCCACAATCCCTGGCCGCGGTCGTAGGCGCGCACGGCAGCGTCGAGGGCGGTCAATGCGGTCTCGGCATCGAGCAACGGCGTGCTGCCGAGGATCACTTGCTCGTCGCCATCAGCGCCGGTCAGGTACACCGGGCTGCGGACCTGGGCCAGTGGCCCGTTCCAGGTTTTCAGTACGCCATCGACCAGGTACTCACGCTGCTCGGACTGGCCGTCAAGGCGGTACTTTTCCGGGATGTCGGCGGGGCTCGGGAACAGGTTCTGGAGACTATTGGCTGTGGTCATGTCGCTACCCCTCTGGATTGGATAATGCACTGATGAATCGTTTTAGCAGACCTCAGCAACCCTTGTCATGACTCATTTCAGCGTTTTGCCGCACAGCGTGAAGGATCGCGGATTCATCGACCCCTACGGTCATGGCCTCAGAGGTGCCCCTTGTTGGCCGGGCAGCCAATGAGAGGACAACCATGCGGGCAAGCCGATCAACTGAAAAGCCTAGCCTTTGTTTGGCCATGGTGGGGGGCGTCTTTGCGGCGTTGCTGGCGGGGTGCGTATCGCCACAGAAGCCCGCTCACCACAGAAGCCTCTTTTGCCACAGGTTCCTGACCTCTGACGGCACACAAACCCTCGTACTGCGGTTAAACTCCATGCTCTTTTTCAAGGAGTTCATATGAGCTATTACCAGCCGGGCATTCTCGCCACCCCCGTTCCGCCTCAAGCCCGCCATATGTTCTTCGCCCTCGAATCCGTCGAGGCATTGCCGGTCGCGCTCGACAACTTGATGCAACTGGTGGACGGGAAATCGGCTGTCGTCGGCTTCGGTGAATCGCTGGTCAAAGCGCTGCACGTTCAGATCGATGGCCTGCGAACCTTTCCGGCATTGACCGGTGTGGGCGTCGAAAATCCGTCGACCCAGCACGCGCTCTGGTGCTGGCTGCACGGTGAAGACCGTGGTGAGTTGCTCAACCGCAGCAACGTCATCGCCGCCGCGCTGGCCCCGGCGTTGCGCCTGGTGCAGATGAACGAAACCTTCCGCCACATGACCGGCCATGACCTGACCGGTTTCGAAGATGGCACCGAGAACCCCCACGACGCAGCTGCCGTGACCGCCGCCCTGGTGGGTGAGGGCGTGGATGGCACGGTGGGTGGCAGCTTCGCCGCGATCCAGCAGTGGCAGCATGACTTGAAAGGTTTCCATGGGCTGTCGGCGGATGAAAAAGACAACATCATGGGACGGCGCTTGAGCGATAACGAAGAGATCGACGACGCGCCGGTTTCCGCCCACGTCAAACGCACCGCCCAGGAAAGCTTTGCGCCTGAGGCCTTCGTGGTGCGCCGTTCGATGCCGTGGATCGAAGGCGACCGCGCCGGCCTGATGTTCCTGGCCTTCGGTTTTTCCCTCGACGCCTTCGAAGCCCAACTGCGCCGCATGAGTGGCCTGGAAGACGGCATCACCGACGGTCTGTACCGCATCAGCCGTCCGATTACCGGTGGCTACTACTGGTGCCCGCCGCTCAAGGATGGTCGACTGGACCTGCGCGCATTGCGCGTCGGCTAAGCAGCCCGCACACATTCAGTGGCACCACGTAATGGGCATGAATGCGCATATTCGTGGTGAGGCGCAGCACCCGGCCGTGGCCGGGGAAGCGCTGAAAACCGGTTGGGTCATGGATCAGATCCTCAAGCGCTGCTGATCCCTCAGACCACACACAATCTCCTGTAGGAGCTGCCGGAGGCTGCGATCTTTTGATCCTGGCTTTAAAAAACAAAATCAACAGATCGCAGCCTTCGGCAGCTCACAGTTTTGGGTTGCATCGCGCATCTAACCTTATGCGCATTCGGTATTTCTCAAGCGTGTAATAACCTCTCTAAGATCACGTCATAACTCGTTATAACAAGTGATCTGCCATGACCGATAACGTTCTATCCCTGAGCAGCGTCCCGTTGCATACCCAGCTGCGAGACGTGCTGCGTACCCGCATCCTCGACGGCAAATACCCGCAAGACAGCCAGATGCCCTCCGAAAGCGAGCTTGGCACGTTGTTCAAGGTCAGCCGCATCACCGTGCGCCAGGCCTTGGGTGACCTGCAAAAAGAAGGGCTGATCTTCAAGATCCACGGCAAAGGCACCTTCGTCGCCAAGCCGAAAACCTTCCAGAACGTCAGCACCCTGCAAGGCTTGGCCGAGTCCATGACCGGTCGCGGCTACGAGGTGATCAACCGCCTGCGCAGCTTCAAATTCATTGCCGCCAACAAGCTCGTCGCCGAGCGTTTACAGGTCGCCGAAGGCGAGGTTGTGGCGCAGGTCAAACGGTTGCGCCTGATCAACCGCAAGCCGATTTCCCTGGAGATCACTTACCTGCCCAAGGCCATTGGCGAGCGCCTGGAAAAAGCCGACCTGGTCACCCGCGACATTTTCCAGATCCTGGAAAACGACTGCGGCCTGGTCCTGGGGCACGCCGACCTGGCCATCGATGCAGTACTGGCCGACAGCGACCTGACCCGGGCGCTGAACGTCGAACCTGGTTCACCCATCATGCGCATTGAGCGCCTGACCCACGATGTCGACGGTTGGCCGCTGGACTTCGAACACCTTTACTACCGTGGCGATGCCTTCCAGTACCGCCTGCGGATCGACCGGCAAAAAGGGGAGCAGGCATGACGCGCAGCACGCTGGAGCAGGAATACGACATCGTTGTGATCGGCGGTGGCACTGCCGGCCCCATGGCGGCGATCAAGGCCAAGGAACGCAACCGCGACCTGCGGGTGTTGTTGATCGACAAGGCCAACGTCAAGCGCAGCGGCGCGATCAGCATGGGCATGGACGGCCTGAACAACGCGATCATTCCCGGTCACTCGACGCCTGAGCAATACACCAAGGAAATCACCATCGCCAACGACGGCATCGTCAATCAGGCTGCGGTGTACGCCTATGCCACCCACAGCTTCGAGACGATCGAGCAACTGGACCGCTGGGGTGTGAAATTCGAGAAGGACGAAACCGGCGACTACGCGGTGAAAAAGGTCCACCACATGGGCGCTTATGTGTTGCCGATGCCGGAAGGGCATGACATCAAAAAAGTCCTGTACCGGCAGTTGAAACGCGCGCGAGTGAGCATCACCAATCGCCTGGTGTGCACGCGTTTGCTCAAAGACGAAGAGGGCGCAGTCAACGGCGTGATGGGCTTCGACTGCCGCACGGCGGACTTCCATGTGATCAAGGCCAAGGCGGTGATCCTCGCCTGCGGTGCCGCCGGACGCCTGGGGTTGCCGTCCTCCGGCTACCTGATGGGCACCTACGAAAACCCGACCAATGCCGGCGACGGTTACTCGATGGCCTACCACGCCGGGGCCGAACTGGCGAACCTGGAATGCTTTCAGATCAACCCGCTGATCAAGGACTACAACGGCCCGGCCTGCGCCTACGTCACCGGCCCCTTGGGCGGCTACACCGCCAACAACAAGGGCGAACGCTTCATCGAGTGCGACTACTGGAGCGGGCAGATGATGTGGGAATTCCACCGGGAGCTGGAAAGCGGCAATGGCCCGGTGTTCCTCAAGCTCGATCACCTGGCCGAGGAAACCATCCAGAACATCGAAGAGATCCTGCACAGCAACGAGCGTCCGAGTCGCGGCCAGTTCCACGCCAATCGCGGCACCGACTACCGCACGCAGATGGTCGAGATGCACATTTCGGAAATCGGCTTTTGCAGCGGGCATTCGGCGTCGGGGGTGTGGGTCAACGAGAAGGCCGAGACCTCGGTCAAGGGCTTGTACTCGGCCGGTGACATGGCCGCCGTGCCGCACAACTACATGCTCGGTGCGTTCACCTATGGCTGGTTTGCGGGTAACAACGCAGCGGATTTTGTCGCCGGGCGTGAGTTTTCTGCGTTGGATGCCGCGCAGATCGAAACCGAAAAACAACGTGTCTACGCGCCGCTGGACCGCGAACACGGCCTGCCGCCAGCGCAGGTCGAATACAAGCTGCGGCGCTTCGTCAACGACTATCTGCAACCGCCGAAAGTGACGAAAAAGATGCAGATCGGCCTGCAACGCTTCAGCGACATCCAGCGCGACCTCGACCAGCTCAAGGCCCATAACGCCCACGAACTGATGCGCGCCATGGAAGTCAGCATGATCCGCGACTGCGCCGAAATGGCCGCCCGCGCTTCATTGTTCCGCGCCGAAAGCCGTTGGGGGCTGTACCACCATCGCGTCGATCACCCGCAACGCAACGACCGCGACTGGTTCTGCCATTGCCACCTGAAGAAAGACCAAAACGGTTTGATGAGCAGTTTCAAGAAGGCCGTCGAGCCTTACATCATCCCGCTGGATGCCGACGAGATGCAGGCCTACGACCGGCTGCGGGTCGGTGCCGATGCGGCTTGATGCGACTACAAAAGAGAGACCGAACATGGCTTACCAACCCCAGGAAATCTTCTTCCGCTCCAACGCACCGGTCACGGTCGATGAGGACAAATGCATCGCTCACAAAGGCTGCACCGTGTGCGTCGACGTTTGCCCGATGGACCTGCTGGCGATCAACCCGGCTACGCAAAAGGCCTATATGGCGTTCGATGAATGCTGGTACTGCATGCCCTGTGAAAAGGACTGCCCGACCGGGGCGGTGAAAGTCGAAATCCCGTACCTGCTGCGCTGAAACACAATCACAAATGTGGGAGCGAGCCTGCTCGCGAAGAGGCCGGCACAGCTGGCATCTTCATCGACTGACAAGACGCTTTCGCGAGCAGGCTCGCTCCCACAGTGGATCGACTGCAGACACCCAAAAACGCCATCCGGCACCACCGGACGCCTGATTCACAACACCCCTCGTTTCCCACCACGCCCTGATCGTGGCGGAGACGAACATCCAATAAATGATTCGAGGGGAAACACTCATGATGTTGCGTGCAGCTTTGGCCGGTCTGGTACTGGCTTCATTCACCCTGTCGGCCTCGGCCGAAACCATCCGCATTGCCATCGGCACCCAGGACACCACCATCAACTGCGCCGCCGGAGGCCTGTTGATTCGCGAACTCGGGCTGCTGGACAAATACCTGCCCCACGATGGCCCCTACAAAGATGCCCAATACGAGGTGCAGTGGAAAAACTTCACCAGCGGCGCCCCCCTGACCAACGAAATGGTGGCCGGAAAACTCGACTTCGGCGCCATGGCCGACTTCCCCGGCGCGTTCAACGGCGTGGCGTTCGAAACGGCGGGCAAGCACAGCCTGTTCATCAGCGTGCTGTCGGGCAGCATCAAGGGCAGCGGCAACGGCATCGTGGTGCCCAGCGCATCGAGCGTGCAGTCGCTGGCAGAGCTGAAAGGCAAGACCATTTCCGTGCCGTTCGCTTCCACCGCCCATGGCATGCTGCTGCGCGCCGTCGCGGCCCAGGGCTGGGACCCGCTCAAGGACGTGAACATCATCGCCCAGCCGCCGGAAGTCGCCGGCTCCGCGTTGCAGGCCGGCAAGATCGATGCTCACGCTGACTTCGTGCCCTTCGCCGAACTGTTCCCCAGCCGGGGTTTCGCCCGCAAGATTTATGACGGCGCCCAGGCCAACGCGCCGACCTTCCACGGTGCGCTGGTCGATCAGGCCTATGCGCAGAAGTACCCGGAAATCGTCGTCGCTTACCTGCGGGCGAGTATCGAAGCCAACCAGCTGCTGGCGGCTGAGCCGGAGAAGTACAGCGAGTTGATCGCCAAGGTCACCGGGGTCGATGCCGAGGTCAACTACCTGTTTCATGGCCCTCTCGGTGTGCAGACCCGCGACCTGAGCTGGAAGCCGGAATATCGTCAGGCCGTGGGCACCGCCATCGATACCCTCAAATTGTTGAAGAAAGCCGATCGCGGTCTTGATCTCAACACTTTCATCGACGACCAGTACATCCGCGCCGCCTTCAAGGCCTCGAACCTGGACTACAGCGCGCAGCTTGCGAACTACCAGCAGACACCGCTCAAGGCCGTCGATGCCGCCAGCGGCCAAGCCATCACCGACTTCAGCCACGTGGCGGAAATCTGGGTGCGCGGCGAGCCGAAGGTTCGCCAGTACGCCTCGGCGCAAGCGGCGTTTGCCGCGCTGGCAGCCCTCAAGCAGGAAGGCAAAAACATCCGCGCGGTGTACGCCCAGGCCAGCGACAGCGGGATCAAGTTGCTGGCGGACCAGGCGTGGTTTGCCACCGATGGAAAAGGGCAACTGAGCGCGTTCCTGCTCAAAGGCCAGGCCCAGCAGTTCGCCACGGCCCAGGGCGGCAAGGTCCTTGATTTCACCGATGCCACAGCCCAGGCCGTGGCAGTGCGCTAACCGGCAAAACACTACAACCCCCTGTAGGAGCGAGCTTGCTCGCGATGGTCGTTAACGATAACGCATGTCTACTGACGAAACGCGGCGTTCTTGAGTCCATCGCGAGCAAGCTCGCTCCTACAGGAGGCGGGTTAAGAGGAATAATTGTGTACCGATCATATTCACGCTGGATCCCCAGAGTCGCATCCTTGCTGCTCTGCCTGCTGTTCTGGCAACTTGCCGCCAGCCACCACTGGAACCTTGGCCTGGTGACCTTCGCCAACGTCCCGACACCCGTGGCGGTCATTGAAGCCGCCCTCGGCCTCGGCGACTCGGGCAAGCTCGCGCAGCACCTGGGCAGCAGCCTCGGCCGGGTGTTCGCCGGTTACCTCGCGGCGCTGATCATTGGCGTTGCCCTGGGCCTGGCCATCGGCCGCTCGAAATGGGCCGAAGATCTGTTGCTGCCACCCCTGGAAGTGCTGCGTCCGATCCCGGCGGTGGCGTGGATTCCCCTGGCGATCCTGATGTTTCCCTCGTCGGAGCTGTCGATGGTGTTCATCACCTTCACCGGCGCACTGTTCCCGATCCTGCTCAACACCGTGCACGGCGTCGAAGGCGTCGACCCACGGCTGATCGCCTCGGCGAAAAGCCTCGGGGCAGGGCGCCGGGCCATCCTGCTGGAGGTCATTCTTCCGGGCGCTGCGCCGAGCATCATCACCGGCCTGGCCATCGGCATGGGCACCTCGTGGTTCTGCCTGGTGACGGCGGAAATGATCTCCGGCCAATTCGGCATCGGCTATTACACCTGGGAGTCCTACACCATCCAGAACTACGCCGACATCGTGGTCGGCATGTTGCTGATCGGCGTGCTCGGGATGGGCTGCAGCCTGTTGATCAAGCGTCTGGGCGGGCTGTTCACACCCTGGCATCGACCACGAGGAAAAGCCTGATGAGCGTTTTTCAACACCTGCAAGGGCGTATCGATATTCACGGGCTGTCGATCAGCCTGGGCGAGGGCGACACTGCCTTCGAAGCGGTGCAGGGCCTCGACTGCCAGATCGAGCCGGGGCAGTTCGTGTGCATTCTCGGGCCGTCCGGTTGCGGCAAATCGACCTTGCTCGGGGCTCTGGCCGGCCACCTGGAACCGCGCACCGGCACGCTGAATGTCGATGGCGCAGCGGTGTCGGGCCCATCGCCCCAGCGCGGCATGGTGTTCCAGCAGCACACGCTGTTTCCGTGGCGCACCGTGCGTGACAACGTGGCGTTCGGCTTGAAAATGCGGGGCGTCGGCAAGGCTGAACGGCACATGGCAGCGGATGAAATCCTCGCACTGGTGGGCCTCGAAGGGTTTGCCGGGCGTTGGCCCGACCAGCTCTCCGGCGGCATGCAGCAACGGGTGGAAATTGCCCGGGTGCTGGTCAACCGTCCGCGCCTGCTGCTGATGGACGAACCCTTCGGTGCCCTCGATGCCCTGACCCGATTGAACATGCAGGAACTGCTGCTGGACATCTGGACGAGCATCCGCACCACCGTGGTGTTTGTCACCCATGACATCGACGAAGCGCTGTTCCTCGCCGATCGCCTGCTGGTCATGAGCCCGCGCCCCGGGCGAATCATCGAAGACCTGCGCCTGGACTTCCCCCGGCCGCGCAGCACGGAACTGATGACCCACCCTGAGTTCTCCCACCTCAAGCGCCATTGCCTCGAACTCCTGCGCCACGAAGACGGTCGGCAATTGCCGCGCCTGAACCCGCTCGGACTTCCCCCTGAAAACAAACTGCCGCGATTTGCCCTATGACCTCACTTTTCGATGTAACCGATAACGACGACATTCTGGCCCTGCAACCGCGCCTGACCGATGACGATCCCGGCGTGCGCCGGATCGCACTGATCGAACTGGCCGATCTCGAGGAGCCGGACGGCCTGCAGTGGTTGATCAATCGACTGGCCGAAGACCCGATTGCAGAGGTTCGCGCCGAAGCCGCGCGGTTGCTGGAAGCCTGGGAGGACTCGCCCGTGGTCGAAGCGTTGTGCCAGGCCCTGACGGATCCATCCCCGGCGGTGCAGGCGGCCGCTGCGCAAAGTCTCAGCCTGCTCAAGAGTGAAGCGGCGGGCCGGGTCATCCTGCCGTGGACCGGACACGCCGACAGCGGCGTACGCATCGCCGCGTTCAGGGCGTTGCGCGAGTTGCGTTGCCCCGATGCCGCCGAAGCGGCTGTCCGGGCACTGATTGATGAAAGCGCCAGCGTGCGCCGCGAGGCAGTGGGCGTGCTCGGCTGGCTCAAGCAACTCGATGCCTTGCCGGCACTGGCGCGGTTGGCCAGCGCTGACCCGGACACTGAAGTTCGGCGTGCCGCCACCGGGGCCTTGGGCCTGGCGTCTGACGCACAGGTGCTGCCGGCCCTGCGCCAGGCCTTGCGGGACGCTGCCTGGCAAGTTCGCGAAGAAGCCGCCACCACCCTGGGCAAGGTCGGCCACCCCGACGCCGGCCCGGCCCTGATCGACGCCCTGGACGACGATTACTGGCAAGTGCGCCTGCGCGCCACCCGCAGCCTCGGTCGCTTGCGTTTTGTACCTGCGCTCCAAGCACTGATCGACACCCTCGGCCACCGCATCAGCAACCTGCGCAAGGAAGCCGCGTTGGCCCTCGGCGAATTGAACGACCCAGGGGCCATAGCGGCATTGCAGGACGCGCAAGACGACGGCGACCCTGAAGTGCGCAAGGCCGTGCGCATTGCCTTGAGTCAACTGCAATGAATCCGCTGGCGATTGGCAATTGCCGCAGCAAACGGCAGTTGCGCCTGAACTGGCCGGATGGTCGCGAGCAGGTGTTCGAACACGCCGAACTGCGCCGCCAGTGCCCGTGCTCGCAGTGCCGGGCGTTTCGGTTGCGGGGGGGGGCGCCGATGGTGGATGCGCGGGTCCGGGTGATCGAATTGCACTCGCAGGGGTATGGCCTGCAACTGGTCTTCAGCGATGGGCATGAGCGGGGGATTTATCCGTGGGCTTATCTTGCTGGGCTTACCGACTGAATCGAACTCCATTCCTCATCGGGAGCTGTCGCGGTCTGCGGCAGCTCCCCTATGTGCGCTTCCAGTTGCTTATGTTGCGAATACAACCCGCTTCGGCGTTAAAACCCAAGGCAGGAGCCGTATGCGGTAATTCCGCACGTATGGATCTGTGCGGGGGGTGGCAGGTGACTGCCATTCCTACCGCGACCAGTTGATCTCGCGTCCTGCGGTTATGAAACGCGGATCCATGAAAACCGCGCACAGAGTATAGAGTGGAAGCACATTGTCCCAGCCTGGCAGTTTGATCATCAGCGGCAACGCTGGCAAAAACGGGTTAAGTAACTTCCCTCTCGAAAAAGAACGCAGTCTCCCCAAAAGCCGGTTTTAGTTGATCGAACCACGTAGCATCGGGATCAAATCGTGCGAAGAATGGCCTCTGCACCCAATCCGGGTTTCGTGCTTGGATAAAACGTAAAACAAACACCTTTTCTCCTCGAATTTCAGCTAAACCGCAGACTTCAACTTTCCCCGGATCTGCGCTCATCGAAGGTCCTCTGGCAGTCCTGGCAATACCTGAAACTTGTTTGACCGCGTCCCGGTAAATTTCCCACGCACATACAAGGGGGACTTCAAAATACCGGCGGGCCCCGGTATCACGCTCGATAAACATATAGTAAGGAATAATGCCTAGTTGAATTTGCGTCTGCCAGAGTCGCGCCCAGACGTCAGCTGAGTCATTGATATGAGCCAGCAACGGGCCCTGGCTACGTATTTGAGCGCCTGTTTGTCGAACACGAAGAATAGCCTCTCGAGCAATGGCAGGCTCAAGTTCCGCCCAATGATTATAATGAGCCATTAACGCTAAGTGTTTACCGCTGTTGATGATCTTCCTAAATAGATCAAGAAGTTCACCTGCGTCGCTGTCAGTCACAAACCGCTGAGGCCAGAAAGAAAGCGCCTTCGTACCAATTCGGATAGTGTGGATGTACTCGAATTCAGGCGTCAAAAGAGGTTCTAGGTAAGCACATAGATTGCTTGTCTTCATAACTAGCGGATCTCCGCCAGTAATTAAAACATCAGTCACTTTAGGGTTGGCCCGAAGATAATCCAATAGCTGGGCGTTTTCCTTAGCAGCAATCTTGAGCGATTGGTCACCCGTGAATTGGGCCCAACGGAAACAAAAAGTACAGTAGCTATGGCAAATCTGACCAGCGCTTGGAAAAAAAAGCACAGTTTCACGATATTTGTGCTGGACACCCGTTACTGTCACGCCAGACAGTGAAGGAATATTACGCTCCAGCTGTCCTGCTGGATGGGGATTGAGTCTAGCTCTAACCGCTTTTATCGCGACCTCACAGGATGAGCGGTCGGAATTCCTTAAAAGTAAAGATGCTATTAGATCAAAAGACTCGTTATCCAGCATGTCCTTCTGGGGGAAGGTAAGCTGGTATATAGGGTCGTTTGGAATACTGTTCCAGTCGATCAATTCTTTGATAACATATTCATTGACTCGAAATGGCAGAACGCTTGCCACCACCTTCATCGCCCAAATAGTCCGACTGTCTAATTTAGCAAGCTGAGGAATCTGGTCAATTTGATTCAAGGTATAAACCTTGAAACGTTCAACCTCGAATTTTTTTGTGAGGCTTTCAACACTTACCGCTATATTTTCAATAGTATGCATAATTAGTGACCAATAAAATTTTAGGCCGGAACATAGGTGGCTATAAGATATGGAGCTGTCTTGACTTAAAATAAATGTCGCGACCAACTATAATATCTGATGAAACCATGGAGCCTCCAAGCGACAACGGTTTCCACACTAGTAACACCTGTCGTATGAAAATCAGCGATGGTGGACAAGATCAATAATTCTCCCGCACGCTTCTTTAATTTCAGCTTCATTAACGGAAGCAATAGAGATGCGGATATGGTCCTTCATACCGTAAGAAGACCCTGGCGTGGTCGAAACGGATTTTACATTGAGGAGATCGTCTACAAATTGAGTATCCGAATTCCAAGTAGCACCCAATACTCGGGAAATGTCAGGAAATAGAAAGAAACCACCCTGCGGCCGTACAATGTCAAACGTAGTGCTTAATAATTGATGGCAGTAATAGGCTCGGTGTTGCAACTCATCAACACGTTTTTTAAGAATGCTCTTAGGCAACGCTATAGCTGCCAAGGCGCCGTGCTGCGCAAATGTACACGCATTGTCCGTCATGACGCCCTGAAGCGTGGAGCATCGGTCGATTATTTTTCTATCCGCGAACATATAGCCTATTCTAAAACCAGACATAGAGAACAGTTTTGAGAACGTACGTGTAACCACCAGCAGGCTAGAGTCCGCCATAAGATCCAGAGGGCTAACATATTCACCGCTACCGAAAATGATGCCTTCGTAGGCTTCATCGGAAATGAGTAGAAAGCCAAACTCTTGAGATAACGCCATCAACTCTAGAGTATCTTGCCGACTGAGAGTCAAGCCAGTGGGGTTGTGAGGTGAGTTAATAATCAACGCCTTGGTTTTGAGAGTCACCAACTTGCGAAGTTCAACTATGTCGAGACCCTTATTTCCCATTTTGTAATCGACGGCAATACCTCCGTTAAGTTCTATGTAAGATCTATAGGCGGGCCAGCATGGATTCGGAATCAGAACCTCGTCCGCGTTGGATAATATGCACTTCATCAACATGAACAAAGCCTGGCTTGAACCATTAGAAACTAAAATTTCGGCCGGGTCGCACAACTTACTATGTTGTTGAAAGCATCTCTCGATCAACGCGTTTTTTAAAACATCTATGCCAGTAAGATTACAATAGCCAGTGTGCCCATTTATTAAGGCGTCAATCGTCGCGCGAGAAACTTCCTGCGGGACTTCAAGGTTTAGCTCACCGTCGTGCATCTGAATTAAGTCACGTATTTTAGGACCTTCACTCAAGACCTTCGATAACTGCTGGCTCGGATTTGACATGATTTTCACCAACTGTAATTATTTTAAGTGTCGCAGCATCTGCCGCGAGTAGACTTCAGTGAAAAAAGCTTTCGCCGACGGGCTTAGGTCCCCGGGCCAGAAATCAAACATCAGATTTACACGAGTACATTCACTATGGTTCCAAGACTCATGCTGAAAAGTCGTGTCAATGATTGCTATTTCACCCGTTCTCCAACTAACGATCTCTTCCCCGATTCTCAGTCCAGATAATCCATCGTCAGCACAAAGGATAGGAAGATGTAACGTCAGCATAGGATAAACATAATCCAGATGCGGCTCGATGTGACCGCCCGGTTCTAGGCTTGAAAGCACAACCTCTCTGATAGTAGCGCCTTGCACAACATCCTTGACAAAGCGAATCGTATTTGGAACAAGGTCAGCGTATACAGCAACTTTTTGACCTCCTTTATAAAGTGGAACTGATTTCCACAAAGGATCGTCATGAAAGGGATATTTTTCCTGGGTGTTCTTGTGTTTTTCATAGAGCTGGATTAGTTCCTGCGTCATCTCGACAAGAAGCGTATCAATGCCTGAGAGAAAGCTGAAATCGTCTTTAGACCAAAGAGGCTTTCTGGGTCCGAACGACGACTTAAATCCATTGATATTTATATTCGTAGCATAAGGTATAGGCATGACAGGCTTAAGCAAACCGCTGGATAGGTGGCTAGAGCGTGATAATTCTCTTCCATGAAATTCCGACTCAATTAGATCGAGGATACACTCGCGAGTTTTATCATCAATATCGCCAAGGTCATCTAATGCCTCGTACCATAATGTGAGCACCGGCTCCCGCCACTTTAGAGCAGACCTGCAGGAAATCACAACCGTCGCATATAAGCAGATTATGAGGCAAAGTATTAATAATTGGCTTAATACTAAAAGTCCAAATCCGACTAATTCAGTTCTGTTATAGAGTCCCGCCACCAACGTAAAAATGGAGAGCGGAACGAGCCAACAGGTGTAGCTACTAAAACGTCGCACGGTGGAATAAGGTACGACGATATTGAGCATATCAAATTGGGAGCGAATAATCGGCCAGGCACTGATGGAATAGAGAAGAAAAAATAACAAGCAGCAGTAAGACACCGAATATATCGACAAAAAACCCTTCGGTACCGCCAGAATAAGCAATATAGATAGTAATACTAAGCAAGCTATCACGAATATACTGTGTTTCAGTATGTAATTTATACCTCGAATGCCGTATAGATTTCTCATGCCACAACCTGCGCCGTAGCCTTGTATCGGATCCATCTAAATAGAAGTAGAGAGAACAGCGCTATAAGTCCAAGCCCTACGCCACACCATACACCCGCTGCTCCTAGGTCAGTATAAAATGCCAAGAAGAGAGCGAGCGGTAGCCCCACTAGCCAAAAACAAATAATCGAAAGCAACATCGGAAAGACGGTCTGTTTCAAGCCCCTAAATATACCGAGCAGTACCATTTGACTTCCATCAAAGAAATGGAAGATTCCTAAAATGCAGACAAAAAGGCTAGAAAGCTTGATGAGCTCGTCATCTCCACCTTCACCGCGAGCAACAAATAGCTGAACAATATCATGGGAAAAAATAATCAGGATAGAAGATATTACAGTGAGTACTATCCAGCCGAGCCATAAAGCACTCCATCCGGCGTCACTCGTCCGCCTCGAATACACACCCAAAGGAGAGCAGAGGCTTATTCTCGTAGTAGAAGCTTGAGAAATGCCATTAGGTATTGTAAATACGACTTGAAGAACTTGCATTGCGATGCCATGAGCAGCCAACGCAACGACTCCAAACTTACCCACTATGATTGTGAGGATGAAGAAAAATAGCGTGTCATTTGCCTGCGTTAAAGAGACCGGAATACCATTTCTTAAAATAGGCAGCATCAACCACCCTCTCACTACTGTCAATTTTATACAGTGCTGCCGCTCCCTGAACTGCGGATTCATTAAGCCTAATATTACCAGCAATATACAAAGCAAAATGTTTGTTAGCGTCGTGGCAATACCTGCACCGAACAAACCCAAGGGGGGTATCCACAAAAAACCAAATATTAGAATCAGGTTAGCAACGAAGTTAAAGATCGCTGCTATAATAATTGCGATAACTGTATATCGCGCTGATCCCATTATTGATAACACATTTCTGAGGTGTACAAATAAAATCGCTGGGCCGATGCTCCACATCAGGCTATTCATGTATCTCTGAGCTTCGAGAGACAAAAGCGGATCCTGGCCAAAAAAAACTAATATTTCTTTCGTAAAATAGAGCATTGCTATGCATATTAAAAACGCAGCTACTATGAGCTGAATGCAGCTGGTCGATACAGATGCATATTGTTCTTCTTTTGCCTTAGACCCCAATGCATCAGTAATAAACGGGATGGTAGAGATGAGTAGCCCGGAGAATAATAAAAACAGAAGATAGTAGAGGCCCTGTGCCAAAGTCGACGCAGCTAACGCCTCGGTACTAATCCATCCAGCCATTATTACGTCCGTAGTCGCAATAATCACATGCGCGATATTGCCAGATACAAAGGCTAGCGAGAGCCGAGAACTCTCGCGCATCTCGGATGTATATCTACGGGAAAGCCTCGCGGCACGGTTATATATCAGTGATGATGTCAAGACTGTACTCCCGGTCTAGGTGCTTAGACACATCCTTGGAAATCTGTACTCTTTTCAGCCATCGATCCGTTCCATCGTACTTTGGCGTAAATTGTGGCCTGCCATGAGCACACTTGTAGTTGTTGATAAACAAAACCTGTGCTTCGTTCATTGATAAGTCAAAGGTTGCTGACTCAACCAGCTTGATAAAATCCTTAAAATCTAGTTCTTCGCAATGAGACATTTTGCTGTAGTCAACGTAGACAGGATCATAAATGAAGCCGTAGCCCTCGGTAGGTGATTCTTGCAGTACCGCCGTCTCTAGAGATGTTGGCTTATATTCGATCGTAGATGGTCGGTCGGAAAGAATGGTATAACGGGTCTCAGTTAACCTGTGCTTAAGTGTTGCATCAACAGCTGAAAAATCTGGGCAAGACAGCAAGTTTGGGACTTTATCGTCGTTTCTTACGCATAAAAAACCTAGCACATCGGCCCTATAAGGTAAAGCCGGGTCTTCAGTATGCAGTTCTAAATGCACAGAACCACTTCCCAACTGCTTATTTCTATCTTTGAAGATTGGGAATATTTCTTGAACAAGCTTACCGTTCTGCAGGTCGCTATAACCGAAGACATCACCAACATGCCTTGAAAGCTGAAGAAATAAATCATCGTAGTTTGAATGGCAGTCGTCCCTCCAATGTTTCGGCGTCGGTCGCTGTTGATTGGCTTTAGGAAGGTCTAACATTGTGACATCAGATGAAAAACTAAAGTCCTCTTTAAATTGAGCGACAATAGATTCTGGGCTTAACATTGAGTAGTCTAATTTAGTAAATATCATATCAGTACCGAAGAAATGGTAAATTAGTTAGTTTCAAAGCCACCAGGTAGTGACCCACTCGCGAGTCAGTTGACCTCAAGGAACTTCAAGCGTTTTATGATCATAGCCAAGCACAAAATTCTTAGAACCTAGTTTATAGAAGTACTGGTTATTCAAAGGGATCTTCCCAAGTTTAGTGGTGTAAACATACTGTGGGACGCTGAAACCAGTTTCATAACCGTGCAGCTGCTCCATAATCTCAAGGCCCTTTTCTATCGACGTTCTAAAGTGCGATACGCCTTGAACATTGTCCGCGTGGTATAGGTAATAAGGCCTTACCCTGCCTTTCACCAGCATCCGGTTCAACGTTCTAAGTGTTTCGACGTCGTCGTTCACACCACGCAACAGCACTGTCTGGTTTTGCACCGGTATACCGTGGGAAAGAAGTTTATCTACCGCGCTTAAGGCCTCAGGAGTCACTTCCACGGGATGATTGAAATGGGTGCTAAACCAAATTGATTTGAATTCGGACAACATCTTACAAAAATCATCTGTTATTCGCTGCGGAAGAAAAACCGGGTACCGTGAGCCAATGCGTACAAAATCTACGTGGGGGATTGCATTGAGCCTAGATATAATGCTATGCAAAAGCTTATCGGATAGAATTAGCGGGTCGCCTCCGGTAAGTAATACGTCGCTGATGTTTTTGTTGTTTGCGATGTACTCTATGTCTTGATCATATGAGGCGGGAAGCTCTTTGTTGTAATAACTGCCTGACTTGTCAGTTGTGTGAAACTTTCTAGTGCAGTGTCTGCAATAAACTGGGCAAGTATCCGACACTAGGAATATGACTCGGTTTGGATACTTATGTACGACGCGCCTGGTTTTCATATAAACCATATCACCCACCGGGTCTACATCCTCCTGCTGATTACTCTCATCAACTTCTTTTGGGTGGGGTATGCTTTGCAGCCGAATTGGACAATTCTCATTGGTCTCGTCCATCAGTGATGCATAATATGGAGTAATCATCCACTTGTACTGGCTTTCTGTTTGCTCAATGCCCTTCAACTCCGTATCACTGAGAGTTACCCAGGCTTCCAGCTGAGCCTTGGTGCGAATGGCATTCTTCATTTGAAATTTGTGGTCGCCCCATTGGTCGGAAGACAGCAAATCCTGCTTACTCAAAGTGTCCTTTGCAATAATCATTTTTTATTATCCTTCGCTGGTAGGGGAACTGACGAGGTTTTTATCAATTTCTTTAGTTTTCGAGGTCGTCCATCCCCCGCTATGATAGTCGAGACCTTGTACCTTATATCGATTGTCTGGAAGTTCAAAGCCGAGCTCTTGGAATATCAAAGCAGCATTATTAATTGCATTATCTTCTAATGGAAAAGGCTTGCTATCCAGGCTCTCATTCATTGATTGAAGTACGTCAAAAATGAGTCCACCTATACCTGACCCTTCAGACATCCTCATTTTTGGTCGCCGAGTGATATAATCTGGTAATTCGAGGGAAAAAGCGTCCCTCAGTAGAACTTTTGTAAAATCATCTCTTACATGGAACTCCATCGGAGCTGATATTATAAAATCAAAAAGATCTTTGTCGAGAAACGGCACACGGCATTCCACTGTATTGAACATGCTCATTCTATCTACACGCTGTAGATCAGTTCGATACAAGTTCTTAACTTTATGTAACTGAAGCGCACGACGGTCACTGGCCCCTTGAAAGAAGTCATAACCAGCGAATAGCTCATCACTTCCATCTCCAGATAGAGCTATACGTATCCCGTCTTCTTTCATTCGGGAGAAAGCAGAATGTATAGTTAATGCATCAGTTATATCTACGGGTTCAAATTGTTCAGATACATATATACTGGTTCTAATAGACTGCATCAAATCTACACGATCAACATCAGAAATAACTATCTTAATGCCAAGTTCTTTGCATAATCTCTGCGCGAATACTACGTCAGCTGAGCCAGCCACTCCGACCGTGTAGGCGGTGACGTTCTTATGGTATAGGTTAGCAAGATAAAGAATTATCGCACTATCTAGCCCGCCAGAGAAAACTACGCCTACCGGAAGATCCGTATTGACTTGACGTTTTACCGAGAGGTGCAGTAGCTCATTGCATTGATTTACCGTAGACTTGTAATCTAGTCGCGACCCTATGCTTTCGCTAATTAAATAATATGCGTTCTGTCGACCGTCCACCCAATAATGTCCAGGGAGGATTTCTTGTGTCTTGTTGGTCAACCCAATTAGTGCTTTCAGTTCCGATGCGAAATAGAGGACAGTTCCTTCTTGAGTCAAGTATAGAGGCTTTACGCCCAGCCGATCCCTCGCAGCGAAAACGGTGTTGTCTCCCGGTGAATAGATAATAAACGCGAATATACCATTGAGTCGGGTCAGACAAGATTTTCCCCAGTGAGTATAGGCTCTAAGAACTAGCTCGGTATCTGAACAGCCTAAAAACTTCACTCCGCGTGACAATAAAATTAATCGCAACTCATTCAAGTTGTAAATTTCACCATTAAATATAATTGCGTGACCAGAAATGTTATCTATGAACGGCTGATTGTTGTCTTCTCTCTCCACGATAGGCAAGCGATTGGTACCAATAGCAGCATGAGAAAATATAAAGCGCTCTCCAAAGCTTTCAGCAGCGCCTCTATGGGAGATTCTCCCCAACATTTTTAATAAAGTAGCCTCAAATTCGCGCTTTTCATCAGAACGCGTAGAAGTCTCAAAAATTGCAGCTATCCCGCACATCTAGCACTGCTCCAGTAATTTGCCTTCACGATATGCAGATGTTTCGACTTTAATGTTTCTCTCATACTCTTTATGGACGTGAAGTATCTCGTCTATAGACGTTGCCCTCACCCACATTTTTGCGATATAAGCTTCTTCGTTCTCTACATCGAAGAAACCATCTTTGTGGCCGTTAGTAGTAGGCAGTACCTGCGATAAAATCTCACACGCAGAGTCAATTTCTGGAAGCTTTATAGCTTTGATGTAGCCTGAGCGAGTTGGGTAGAATAGAAGCATCGCGTAAACGGCGTCCTCCGGCAAGATCGGAAGGTCATCCGCCAAATGGTGCCCTATGGTTACTGGCTTACTTGTTATGTAATTGACGTTTAAGGCATACGCATCACATGAGCACAGATCCTTAAGTGCTTCGTCCACGAAGAACCCGCCCAGCCTCGGGTTCACCTCAATCACTTGGGGGCCGTTTTTAGATAATTTGAACTCAACGTGTAAAAATCCGTTCTTTACCTTCAGTGCTTTTATAGAATTGCTAATAGTTGATACGATCATCGATATCTGGTCGTTAGAAAAGCTTTGCGGTGGTGTAACTATGACCTTTTCCAAAACCGTATTGGAGGTGTTGCTTGTTATCATCTTTTCAAATATCAACATCGGGTGAATGTTGCCATCGATAACCAAGCATTCTAAAGAACCTTCAGGCCCCTCAATGAATTCTTCAATTAACACGGAAACGCCCGGCGTATATAGCACAGGACCTTCTTCTGGGGAACTAAGCCATTTTTCAGTTCCCGAGAAAGAATAGGCTCCAGGCACGTCAGGAAATCTTTGTATGAAGTGATTATAGGCTTTCTCAAGACTCTTTCGGTCATCACATATCGAGACAAACGCCGAGCCGCCCCCGTATACCGGCTTCATCACTACGGGAAACATGAGATCATTCATAGTTTCGAAATTTCCGTTGAAGAGCCTAAAATTTACCGACCTAACTCCTTTTATATTGCTAAGTTTCGAACGCATTAAGTATTTATTATTACAATTCTCTAGCGGTTCGGCGCTGTAATATTTAAGCCCACATCGCCTGGCGATATCTTCAACTACAGGGTTAGCGTCCCCACGCGGTGTGACATGCGCGGGGTAGCAAAACAGTCCTTTCACACTGTATGTCCGACTTAAACGTTCTACTGCGCAGAGTACTTCTCTGGCTTCAATACTATCTACCAAGACAGCTTCATCACTTTCATCGCTGGCCTCCCTAATATTTTTGCTATCTTTTGCGATTATTGTTATGCACCTGATGCCTTCTTTTGCTGCAGCTTGAAAGTGTAATCTTCTATACAAATATAGTGAGGTTGATAAATAGTCGTTATCTATGAAAATTAATATTTCTGGCTTCATATATATAGGCCCATGATCATATTCGTTGTTGTAAAACGAGATAGCGAGCATTGGTTGGCTGTGGGCGGAGGAGCATTGGCGTAAGCCCGTTGTTGCTCAATAATCCTCAAGACGTCTTTGTTCGCCCCTTCAAGTTGCTGCGAGAAAAGGTAATCTTTTTTGCTGCGAAGAGAATCTGGGGAGGCTTTATTGGTGTACACAGAGGAGAGGGGAGCATTCATTTCCAAAATCCTTATCTGTGATGGATGTCCATGAATGATGCGGCACAAACTAAATAATTCGTACCGCCGAACTCACAGTCAAAGGAAGGAAAAGGAAACTTCGCAGTAATTGATACTAAAAATCCTACAGAAATTTCTGCTCGATAAGATGCAAGACAATTTCAATCAAGCTTTCACAGATCCGTTGATCTTCCCTCGGACAGCGCTCCATGGCGCGAACACTTGAACCTTACCCAGGATGAAGTGGCCAAACGGATGGGTGTCTCTCAGCCGGCATTTTCCCAGCAAGAGACCCTCTCAGAGCCTCGGAAGGCCACTCGCGAAAAAATAGCAGCGGCGTTTGGTATTGCCGCTAATCAACTTGAGCTTTAGGCTGTGAAAGGGATCGAAATGAAAATCTGCGGCATCGAAATCAAAGGCAGTGAAGCGATCATCGCCGTGGCATCCCTCGACGGTACGGCCCTGAGTCACGTCGCCCTCAACACCAAGAAAATCGCCCTCGATGATGATGACGAGGCGGCCAACGTTAAGCTGTTCGCCGCGCAGGTTGCGTCGTTCGTCCGTGAAAACTCCATCGACCGCATCGCGATCAAGAAGCGCGGCAAGAAAGGTGAGTTCGCCGGTGGGCCGACTACGTTCAAGATCGAAGGGGTGTTCCAGTTGCTGGAGAATTGCGAGGTGACGCTGTTGTCGCCGCAGACCATCAATGCCCAGGCCAAGAAGCACAACTTCGAATTGCCGGGAACGCTGAACAAGTACCAGCATGAGGCGTACAAGGCGGCGTGTTCGGCGCTTCTGAAGAAGTAACCGGCCTTCCTGACAGAGAAGATCAATTGTGGGAGCGAGCAGGCTCGCACAGGTTATCGGTTCTGCCATCGGATGACTGACGGCCCTTGCCAGAAAAAAGCCAAAAGAGTACAAATGTACTCCATGACGACTCTGACTCCCCGCCGTACCGCCATTCTGACCTTCATCCGCGATCGCATCGCCGAGCACGGTCAGCCTCCGAGTCTCGCTGAAATCAGCGAGGCGTTCGGTTTCGCCTCCCGCAGCGTGGCGCGCAAGCATGTGCTGGCGTTGACCGAAGCCGGGTTTATCGAGGTCAACCCGCATCAGGCCCGGGGCATTCGCCTGCTCGGGCAGCCGCCGCGTCCCGAGTTGCTGGACATCCCGGTGCTCGGCCGGGTGGCGGCTGGTGCGCCGATGGGGGCCGATGCGGAGGTCCATAGCCGCTTGCTGCTCGATCCGTCTATCTTCTCGCGGGTGCCGGACTACATGTTGCGAGTGCGCGGTGATTCGATGATCGAGGACGGCATTTTCGACGGCGATCTGGTTGGCGTGCACCGCAGCCCCGAGGCCGTTAATGGCCAGATCGTCGTGGCGCGGCTCGACGGTGAAGTCACCATCAAGCGCTTCGAGCGGGTCGGCGATGTGGTTCGCCTGCTGCCACGCAACCCGGCCTACCAGCCGATCATTGTCGAGGCCGACCGGGACCTGGCCATCGAAGGCGTGTTCTGTGGCTTGGTGAGGCAAGGCTGATGGGCGCCGTCGTTGCGCTGGATACGCTGTTCAATGGCGGCCAGGTCTGGAGGGGCCGGCCTGCGCCACCGGCCGCCAGCCCGCAGCCCACCGGGCATGCCGCGCTGGACGCCGCGTTGCCCAGCGGTGGCTGGCCGGAGGCGGCGCTGACGGAAATCCTGTTGGCCGGGCAGGGCGTGGGCGAATTGCAACTGGTGTGGCCGACGCTGGCACGGCTGTCGGCGGCGGGCGAGCGCATCGTGCTGGTGGCGCCGCCTTATGTGCCGTACCCCCAGGCGTGGCAGGGCGCCGGGGTCGATCTGCGTCAATTGTCGATCATCCAGGCCGGCGAGCGTGATGCGCTGTGGGCCGCGGAACAATGCCTGCGCTCGGGCAGTTGCGGCGCGGTGCTGTGCTGGCCGCACAAGGCCGATGACCGCGCCTTGCGCCGCTTGCAGGTGGCAGCGGAAACCGGCCAGACCCTGGCCTTCGCCTATCGTCCCCTCGGTGAAGCGATCAACCCTTCGCCAGCGGCCCTGCGCATTGCCATCGATGCCCGACCGGCACAACTGCGCGTGCTCAAGTGCCGCGGCGGCCTGGCCCGTTCGGCGCCGATTGCCTTCGCCGTGGGGCATTGAGGTTGCCATGCGCTGGGTCTGCATTGTTTTCCCGCAATTGGCGCTGGACGCGGTACTGCGTCAGCGCGCCGATCCCGATGAACCCCTGGCGTTGCTGACCGGTCCGGCCCAGCGCCGGGTGCTGCAGGCCGTCAACGGTGCGGCGCGGGCGCTGGGTTTGCGTCCCGGCCAGTCCATGAGTGCGGCACAGGCCTTGAGCAAAGGCTTTGTCACGGCCGAATACGACGCCGCTGAAATCGAACACTGGCAGCAGTTTCTCGCCGCCTGGGCCTATCGCTTCAGTTCCCAGGTCAGCGTGCATTACCCCCGGGCCCTGGTGTTCGAGATCGAATCCAGCCTCGGCCTGTTCGGCGCCTGGCCGCAATTCGAAGCGCTTTTGCGCCGTGAGCTCGGCGAACTGGGGTTTCGGCACCGCATCGTGGCCGCGCCCAACCCGGTGGCGGCGCGGGTGCTGGCCAACGCCTATGACGGTCTGGTGGTTCCGGACGATCAAGCCTTGCAGCATCACCTGGGGCAAATGCCCGTCGACCGGATCGGCCTCGAAGCACCGGTCGCCACGGCCTTGTCGCGCATGGGCCTGCGCACCTTGAGCCAGGTGCAGGCGCTGCCCCGGCATAGCCTGGCCCGGCGTTTCGAGGCCCAGGTGCTCAAGCATCTGGATGCCCTCTTGGGTTTGCGGCGGTTGGCGCTGGCGTTTTACCTGCCGCCGGACCGCTTCGATGTGCGCATCGAGCTCAATTTCGATGTGCAGTCCCATCAAGCCTTGCTGTTTCCGTTGCGCCGGTTGACTGGCGACCTGTCGGCGTTCCTCTGCGGTCGCGACAGCGGCGTACAGCGTTTCGACCTGCATCTGGAGCACGGCGGGTTGCCGGATACGCTCATCAAGGTTGGCCTGCTCAGCGCCGAGCGCGATCCGGCGATGCTCTTCGAACTGGCCCGGGGGCGGCTGGAGCAGGTCCAGGTCGAGGCGCCGGTGCGCGGCTTTCGTCTGCGCGCCGAGGATTTGCCGACCTTCGTGCCCCAGCATCAGGAGCTGTTCGACGATCGCCCGCAGCAGTCCTTGCCCTGGGAGCAACTGCGTGAACGCCTGCGTGCACGGCTGGGGGATGACGCGGTGCATGGCTTGCGCTTCCAGGCCGATCACCGCCCCGAGTGTGCGTGGCAGGCCAGTGCCGACAGCCAGCCCTGCGCAGTGCCGGCGGCGGTGAAACGGCCGGGCTGGCTACTGGCTGAACCGCTGGCCGTGCATCAGGGCACGGCGCGCATCCTCATGGGGCCGGAACGTATCGAGTCTGGTTGGTGGGACGGCGACGACGTACGCCGCGACTACTACCTGATCGAAACCCGTGCCGGCCAACAGGGCTGGGCCTACCGGGCGGTCGGTGAGGACGGCCCGTTGTGGTTGCAGGGGTGGTTCGCATGAGCATCGACTATGCCGAATTGCACTGCCTGTCGAACTTCAGCTTCCAGCGCGGTGCCTCCAGTGCCCTCGAACTGTTCCAGCGCGCGAAAAAACAGGGTTATCAAGCCCTGGCGATCACCGACGAATGCACCCTGGCGGGCATCGTTCGGGCCTGGCAAGCGGCGAAGTCCGTGGAGTTGCCGCTGATCATCGGCAGTGAAGTACGTATCGAGAACGGTCCGAAACTGGTGCTGCTGGTGGAGAGCCTCGAGGGCTATCAGGCGTTGTGCCGATTGATCACCCGCGCCCGGCGTCGCACGCAGAAAGGCCAGTATCAGGTGTTGCGCGAAGACTTCAGTGAACCCTTGCCGGGGCTGTTGGCGTTGTGGGTGCCGGACGCTGTCGATGCCTTTGCACAGGGCCGCTGGCTCAAGCAGGTCTTCGCCGAGCGCCTGTGGCTGGCCGTGCAGTTGCATTGCGGTCAGGACGATGCCCGGCGCCTGGACGATCTGCTGGCCCTGGCCAGGGAGTTGCGTATTCCTGCGGTCGCTTGCGGCGATGTGCACATGCACGCTCGCGGCCGGCGCGCCTTGCAGGACACCATGACCGCGATCCGTCATCACCTGCCGGTGGCCGATGCCGGGTTGCGCCTGCACCCCAACGGCGAACGCCACCTGCGCAGCCTCGATGTGCTGCAGGCGCTGTACCCGCCAGCCTTGCTGGCCGAAACGCTGAACATCGCCCGGCGCTGCACCTTTGATCTGGGCCAGTTGCGTTACCAGTACCCCCGCGAACTGGTGCCACAAGGGCACTCGGCCACCTCGTGGCTGCGTCATTTGACCGAGGAGGGCATCGAGTGGCGCTGGCCAAAAGGGCCGAAAAGCGAAGTGCTGGCGCAGATCGACAAGGAGCTGCAACTGATCGCGGAGCTGGGCTATGAAAGCTATTTCCTGACGGTCCACGACATCGTCCGCTTTGCCCGCCAGCAACGGATTCTTTGTCAGGGGCGTGGTTCTGCCGCCAACTCGGCGGTGTGTTTTGCCCTGGGCATCACCGAAATCGATCCGGATCGCACCACGTTGCTGTTCGAGCGCTTTCTGTCCAAAGAACGCAACGAACCACCGGACATCGACGTCGATTTCGAGCATGAACGCCGCGAGGAAGTCTTGCAGTACGTGTTCCAGCGCTATGGCCGGGCCCGCGCCGCGCTGACGGCAGTGGTCAGCACCTATCATGCGGCCGGTGCGGTACGGGATGTAGCCAAGGCACTGGGCTTGCCGCCGGACCAGATCAACGCCTTGGCCGATTGTTGCGGTCACTGGAGCGATGAAACGCCCCCCGTTGAACGCCTGCGCGAGGGCGGGTTCGACCCCGAGAGCCCGATGCTGCACCGGGTGTTGAGCCTGACGGGGCAACTGATCGGCTTCCCCCGGCATTTGTCCCAGCACCCCGGCGGTTTCGTGATTTCCGAGCAGCCGCTGGACAGTCTGGTGCCGGTGGAAAACGCCGCCATGGCCGAGCGCACCATCATCCAGTGGGACAAGGATGACCTCGATGCGGTCGGTTTGCTCAAGGTCGATATCCTGGCGCTGGGCATGCTCAGCGCGATTCGCCGATGTTTCGATCTGCTGCGTCGGCACCGGGGTCTGGACCTGAGCCTGGCGAGCATCCCGTCCGAAGACGCGGCCACCTACGAAATGATCGGTCGGGCCGACACCATCGGCGTGTTCCAGATCGAGTCCCGGGCGCAAATGTCGATGCTGCCCAGGCTCAGGCCGAAGACGTTCTACGATCTGGTGATCGAGGTCGCCATCGTTCGGCCGGGGCCGATCCAGGGCGGCATGGTGCACCCGTACCTGCGGCGACGGAACAAGGAGGAACCGGAGGCCTATCCGTCACCGGAACTGGAAGTGGTGCTCAAGCGCACCCTCGGCGTGCCGCTGTTTCAGGAACAGGTCATGCAGATCGCCATCGTCGCCGCCGACTACAGCCCCGGCGAGGCCGACCAGCTACGTCGCTCCATGGCCGCGTGGAAACGCCACGGCGGGCTCGAACCGCACAAGGAAAGGCTGGCCGTCGGGATGAAGAAAAACGGCTACACCGCCGAGTTCGCCACGCAGATCTTCGAGCAGATCAAGGGCTTTGGCAGCTACGGCTTTCCCGAGTCCCACGCGGCCAGTTTTGCTTTGCTGACCTACGCCAGTTGCTGGTTGAAATGCCACGAGCCGGCGGCCTTCGCCTGTGCGCTGATCAACAGTTGGCCGATGGGGTTCTACAGCCCGGACCAGATTCTGCAGGACGTTCGGCGTCATCATTTGCAGGTTCGCCCGGTGGACGTGCGCGCCAGTGACTGGGATTGCAGCCTGGAGCCGATCGCCGGTGCGCAACCGGCGATTCGCCTGGGCCTGCGCATGATCAAGGGCTTTCGCGAGGACGATGCCCGACGCATCGAGGTGGCCCGCTCCCAAGTCGCGTTTGCCGACATCGCCGACCTGGGCGAGCGGGCGCGACTCGATGCCCGCGCCCAGGAGCAACTGGCCGATGCCGGTGCGCTGCGCGGGCTGGCCGGTGATCGCCATCGGGCGCGCTGGGAAGTGGCCGGGGTACATAAGCAGCTGGGTTTGTTCGCCGGCCTGCCGAGCCAGGAGGAGGACGCGGTGGCGTTACCCAAGCCCACCGTGGGCGAGGACCTGCAAGCCGATTACGCCAGTGTCGGCACCACCCTCGGGCCGCATCCGTTGGCCCTGTTACGCGGTGAATTGAAGGCGCGGCGCTGCCGCAGTTCGAAGGAGTTGCTGGACGTCGAACACGGTCGGCCGGTCAGCATCGCCGGGCTGGTCACGGGCCGACAACGCCCGGCCACCGCCAGCGGCGTGACCTTCGTCACCCTTGAGGACGAGTTCGGCAACGTCAACGTGGTGGTGTGGCGCGACCTGGCCGAGCGGCAGCGCCAGGTGTTGGTCGGCTCGCAGCTGCTCAAGGTCGATGGCCGCTGGGAGAAGGAGGGCGAGGTGCGGCATCTGATTGCCGGGCGCTTGAGTGATCTGAGTGCGTTGCTCGATGGCATCACTGTGCGCAGCCGGGATTTTCACTGACGCCAGCCGTCACCCATCCCCCTGTAGGAGCCGGCTTGCCGGCGAAGGCGTTTTTGATGGCGCTGCACGTCTCAAGGCCGCCTTCGCTGGCTAGCCAGCTCCTACAGGTCATGTGTAAACAGGCGTCATTTGATGACAGGCCCAAACCGCTCGCCACCCCCCCGGTGCATCCGTCCACGCCTGTAACGATCGCGTCGGCAATTCGAAATAATCCCGCGCGCGCGCATAGCCATGCCCGCCCATGCGTCCGATCGCATCCAACCCCAGCTGATCGATGTACAGGGTTTTCGGATCGATCAGTTCGTCACGCACATGGGCCATCAGCACTTCACCAAAGATGATCTCCCGGATGGGCCATTATGGTGCATTTCTATAATTACTGTATGCAAAATCTGGATGCAATTTAGAAATGCCCGGATTAATCTGCCCGTGCAAGCCCCTTTTTCAAAGGCTGTTCATTCGCCAGGGTTGGTTGCACAGGGCGCGAGGAGTTGATGAATGACGGAAAAGAAACTGGAAACCACGGTCGACCGCGTCTACCAAGGGGTTTACGAGGCGATCAGCAAACGCTCGTTGCGTCCGGGCATGAAGCTCGGCGAAGCCTCACTGGCCGAGCTATTCAATGTCAGCCGCACGTCCGTTCGGGCCGCGCTCAAGCAATTGGAAGCCGATGGACTGGTCACCACCGAGCCCAATAAAGGTGCATCGGTGTCGTTGCCGAGTGACGAAGAGATTCGCTCGTTGTTCGAAACCCGGCGTCTGGTCGAGATCGGTATCGTCAGCGAACTGTGCCGTCGTCGCGATACGACGGTGACACAGGACCTGCGCGATCATTTGTTGCTGGAAGATGAAGCGCATCAGAGTGGTGATCACGAACGGCTGATTCACCTGCTCGGCGAGTTCCACATCAAGCTGGCCCGCAGCCTGAACAACCCGGTGTTGCTCGACTGGTTCCAGAAGCTGATTTCCCGGGCGTCGCTGTATGCCGCCGCACTGGATGACGACAGCCACGAAGTCTGCCGCGACGACGAACACCTGCGGCTGATCGAGTACATCGAAGCGGGCAACCAGAGCGCAGCCATCGAGCTGACCTGCATGCATTTGAATGGGATAGAGAAGGCGATCCTGGATGTCGCGGCCACCCTGAAAAGCAGTTACAACCCGCTAAAGCACTTGATTGAGGTGTAGTGCACGGTCCCTCGTGCTGAGGACACAAATTGTGGGAGCGAGCCTGCTCGCGAAGGCGGTGTGTCAGAAGACATTGATGTTGACTGTGCCACCGCTTTCGTCGGAACGCCGCCCGGAGCCGGCTCGCTCCCACAAGGGATCTGCAGTGGCTCGCAAGAATCAGCTATACCTCTATGAAACGAATAGCGTCCAGAATGCTCGAAACAAACGGGTGCAATTTACCGGGATAGAGCCAGCCGATGCAGTTTCTAGCGGATAGCCACGGGTGTGCCGGGTGGAACGGCGAAATGGCCGGGCGCATTCGTGCGTTCGACTGGAGCCAGACCGAACTTGGCCCACTCGACTCATGGTCCAAGAGCCTGAGCAGTGCGGTGCAGTTGATGCTTGCGTCGCCGCTGCCGATGGTGATGCTCTGGGGCCAGTCCGGGTACATGATTTACAATGACGCCTACTCGAAATTCGCCGGTGGGCGTCATCCCTATCTGCTGGGGTCCACGGTGGAGCTGGGCTGGCCCGAAGTCGCCGATTTCAATCGCCACGTGGTGGATACCTGCCTGGCGGGCGGCACCTTGTCCTATCGCAACAAAGAAATGGTGCTGCTGCGTGACGGGGTTCCGGAAGATGTCTGGATGGACCTCTACTACAGCCCGGTGGCTGACGATGACGGACGTCCGGCCGGGGTCATGTCCATGGTTGTGGAAACCACGGAGCGGGTGATATCCGAGCGCCGGCGACAAGTGGCTGAAGACGCTTATCGTGCGGATAACGAGCGGGTGCGCCTGGCATTGAACGCCGGTGCCTTGCTCGGGTCCTTTGTCTGGGACATCAAGACCAACGTGTTGTCGGGTGATGAGCGATTCGCTCGCACGCTCTCTTATCCACCCGGGCATGACCTGAGCCACCTGTCACAGGAAATCGCCAAAGGGCGGATCCATCCGGACGACCGCAGCTGGGTCCAGGAACGAGTCAAACTGTCGGTCGAGACGGGCGAACCCTACAACGTCGAGTACCGGATCCAGCGTCCCGACGGCAGTTACTTCTGGGTGCTCGCCAGCGGTTGTTGCGAATTCGATGAGCAAGGGGAGGCATTTCGTTTCCCCGGCGTGCTGATCGATATTCACGAACGCAAGACCGCCGAAGAATCCCTGCTCAAGTTCACCCGCAACCTGGAGCAGCGGGTGGCTGATGAGGTCGAGGCGCGGTTGGTGGCGGAAGAACAACTGCGCCAGTCACAGAAACTCGAAGCCATCGGTGGCCTCACCGGCGGTGTGGCCCACGACTTCAACAACCTGTTGCAAGTGATCGCCGGCAACCTGCACCTGTTGGCACGCCATGAGCCGAAAAACGCCAATGTGCAGCGCCGGGTATCGGCGTCGATTGCCGCAGTCGAGCGCGGTGCCAAGCTGTCCTCGCAATTGCTTGCATTCTCCCGGCGCCAACCTTTGTCGCCCGCGGTCTTCACGTTGCGGCAGATTTTCGATGGCCTGGCGGAACTGTTGCTGCGCGCCTTGGGTGAAACGCTCCAGGTTCACATGTCGGCGCCCGAAGATTCGTGGAGCGTGTTTGTCGATCGCAACCAGCTGGAAAACGCCATTCTCAATCTGGCAATCAATGCCCGTGACGCCCTTCAAGGCGAGGGCAGGATTGACATTTGTGCAGAAAACATCGTCCTTGATCGCGAATTTTGTGCGGGAAAAGGCATTGCCGCCGGGGACTATGTGCGGGTGTCCGTAGCGGATACCGGCGTCGGCATGCCGCCGCAGGTGCTGGCCCAGGCATTCGAGCCGTTCTTCACCACCAAGGCTGACGGTCAGGGCACCGGATTGGGCTTGAGCATGGTGTTTGGTTTCGTCAAACAGAGTGGCGGTCATATCGAAATCTCCAGCAGTCTGGGGCAGGGGACTCGGGTGCAGTTGTATTTCCCGCGCACCCTGCGCGTGCCACCCAGTGAAACGCTGAGCCCTGATGTGCCGCAACGGGGCGGGCACGAACGCATCCTGGTGGTCGAAGACAATGAGGCCGTGCGGGTGTCGGTGGTGGAGTTGTTGCGCGAAGAGGGCTATCAGATCCTCACGGCCACCAATGGTGACGTCGCCATGCAAATGTTGCTGGAAGGGTTGGCGGTGGACTTGATATTCACCGACGTGATCATGCCCGGCCTGATCAAGAGTTCGGACCTGGCGGCCTGGGCGAAAGTGCAGGAACCACCGGTGGCCGTGCTGTTCACCTCGGGGCATACCCGCGACATCATCTCGCGCAATCACCAGCTCAGCCCCGACACCCACCTGCTGAGCAAACCCTACAATCCCGAAGCACTCAGGCAAATGGTGCGCACGGTGCTTAACGGCTGAAACCGGTGACGGCGCGGGTGCAGGCAAAGGTTTTATCGCGCTTGCGACAGGACGACGAACGGACACCGCTGGTCTGACAGGTGGTCGACAGAACAGGCTAACCGAGGCCATTCTGATAGTTGGTGAACGCAATTGATCGCGTCTCGCTGCCGATCAACAAACGGAGGTGTTCCATGCCGGTGCCCCATGACCTTTATCAGGATCTGAAACGCTCAAAGGAAGAAATCCAGCAGAAACGCACCAAGGATCCGTTACTGGATTCACTGCTTAACAAGTATTCCCAGGCGGATGCCGAAGTGGTGAAAGCAGAGGAGGCCAAGTCCAACGATGACACCGTAAGGAAACTCAAGGAGGTACGTCTTCAGGTCAAGGACAAGATCGTCAGGCAGTTGGGCTCGTCGTCCTGACCCGCCAGTGCCACCAATGACCGGTGGCTGAACCGTTGGAACGGCAACCAGAACCGGCACCTCGAATGCTCGCAGACCAATGTCATGGCTCTCGACGAGGTGCCTCATGACCCAGCCCGAATACCCCGGAGAACAACCGGGTGGCTACGACCCTATACCCACTCATCCCGAACCGCTGAGCCCCGAACACACCACGGTCAATCCCGAGGAAGAGCCTGGTATTGATGAGTGACCGGGAGATGAAGGTGTCGACGTCGATTCAGAATGAACACCGTCCCCTGTAGGAGCGAGCCTGCTCGCGAAGAGGGCCTGACAGTCAATGTCGATGTTGAATGTGCTGACGTCTTCGCGAGCAGGCTCGCTCCCACAGTAGTTCTTCAGTGAATTCAGAAAAAGAGGCTGCTTATTGCAATGCCTTGCTCAAAGGCAACCGCACCATGTTCTGCGCTTTCAGCGAACCGAAATACAGCCAGTCTCCATACTCGCGTACCGTGGTGATGGGCGAGTAGTTGTCGCTGCTGCCGTCCTGCAGGTTGGCGATCACCTTGCCTTCAAGGTCCAGGCCCAGGGCAAACCCGCGTTTTTCCACGGGCCTGGGCAATACGGTCATGGCTCGCACGATCATCTTGCGCACGAACGGATGGGCCGCCGTGCCATCGAGCAAAGCGTTTCGGGGGGCATACAGCGCCACCCAGAACCGGTCGCGGCCATTGAACGACAGGTTGTCCGGCAGCCCCGGCAGGTTGTCGATGAACAGGTCATGGGTGCCGGCCTTGGGGCCGCTGAGCCAGTAACGGCTGATGCGGTAGGCGCCGGTTTCATTGACCAGTACATAAGCATCGTCCGGCCCCAGGGTCACGCCGTTGGCAAACTCCAGCTTATCCAGCACAACCGACGTTTTGCCGGTCTGGAAGTCGTAACGCAGCAGGCGACCGCCACCACCATGTTCGATTACGGCCTCACCGTCGTGGCCATAGCCAAAGCGGCTCGAAGCATCGCTGAAATAGGCGTAGTGACCGGGTTTGTCGATGGTCACATCGTCGGTAAAGCCGAAGGGAACGCCGTCGGCCTCTGTGCTCAAGGCCACCAGGCGCCCCTGGGCGTCGAGGGCCAACAAGCCTTTGACGGCATCGGCGATCACCAGCAGACCATTGGGATGACGGGCCAGACCCAATGGCCGGCCTCCGGTATCGGCCAGGACTTTGGTGGTCTTGCCGTCCAGGCTCGTGAGGATCAGACGACCGTCGTGCAGACCGGTAATGAGTGTGTCGTTTTCCAGCAACAAGGCTTCCGGCCCGTCGATGTCGGCGGCACCGACGCGTTCCACCCCCTTGAGCCGCTGATTGTCCGCGTAGATTCCGCTGGAGAGGGATGGCGCAAGTTGTGGAGCCCAGGCCACCGGTCGCACCTTGGTCGGCATCAGCAGCAGGAAGGCGCCGATGACGAAGATGATCAGCAACAGGCATTTGAAGGCTCTGCTCACGCGCTGACCCCTGTCGCCGTCAGGTATTTCGGCGCCATTTCGCGCAATGCCCGCATCGACGCCGCCGATTCCCGATCGATGCGCCGCTTGAGCAACAACCGGTTGGCAATCCGCATCGCCAGACCGCTGAATTGATACTCCAGGGTGCGGACGAAACGTGTGTCGTTGCCCTCGGCATCGCATTCATAGGTCACCACCAGCGACAGGCCATGATCCCCCTGTGCGCACGCACTCCAGCGCCGTCCGGGCAGGTACTCCGCCACCTCCCAGCGCAAGTGCCCGTCACGGCCACCAGCGCGGATGTCCTCTTCGAAACGTGCGCCGGCATGCAACGGGCCTTTCGGCCCATCGATATGCAGCGACGACGGATGCCATTGCGGCCAAAGGGTCACGGTGCTGGCGTAGGCCAGTACATCGATCGGGTTTCCGGCAATGACAATCTGATGCTGCATGCGGGTCATGGGCGTTCTCGTCGTGTTTAACGGCGCAGGTTCCGGCTCCCAATAGAGGGTGCCGAACAGGTAGTCCATCAGCGGGAAAACGATGTTGAAATTACGCTCCTGCATCAGTTCGCGGCGGTGATGCAGCTCGTGCAGCCGGCGCATCTGGCGGATCCACGGCAGTCGTGTGACCGGGTTGCGCGACGGCAGGTGCTCGCAGGCATGAAACACTTCATAAGCCAGGTAACCGAGGACAAGCAGGCCGCCGACCAATCCGGCGACGTTGGTATTGATGTGCTTGAGCAGCCACCAGAGGGGCAGGGCGACGGCGAAGGTGTGCAGCACGATCAGCCACGCCGGAAACAGGATCACCCGCCAGTCGCTGGCGCTGTCGTAGGTCATGTGACCGGGGGTGAAAAAGCTGTGGTGGTCGACGGCGTGACGGGCATAAAACAGCCGGGCGAAGGTCTTTTTATGATGCCCCAGGTGGCGATGCACCCTGTACACACCGAGGTTGAACAACAGCAGCGTGACGGGCACCGCCAGCCATTCCGCTGGCCGCACCTGATGTACGTTGCTCCAGAAGACGATGATCGCCAGTGCCCCGAACGCCAGGACAAACGCGCCGTGCAGCCAGGGATTGTAGAGCGGATGAATGTCGGCGCGGTAACGGCTGCGGAATCCTTCGGTGGTCTGCCTCACTGCAATCACCTGTCGTTATTGTTATCTCTTTCAGATTAGCCGATCCCGGTGATTTGACGGACCGAACCTTGAGGCCACAACGGCCATGATCCGGTGCAAGCCGGTCTCAAGTCAGCGGGTCCCAGCGTTGCGACCAGTCTTCGTCGGAATCGATAACCTTGCGCAGCAGGTCGAAGGCGCGTTGCAGTGTCGGCGAGTCACGATCGCGCGAATAGACCAGATAGGTCGGGTAGTTGAATTCCGGCGCCTTGGGCACCCGTTCCAGGGCGCCACTATCCAGATAGCTCTGCACGACGCGGGTGCGGAAGTAGCCGCTGCCGCCGTTTTCGAGAAGGTACTGCAGGCCCAGCGGGCCAAGATTGAAACTCAGCGCAGCCTTGGCTTTTTCCGGCAGGGCGGCGTCGTGCTGGCGTCGGAAGTCAGCGCCCCAATCGATGTACACATAAGGATCTGGCTTGCCGGCCAGGCGCACGAGAATCAGCTTTTCTTCGAGAATCTGCTCGACCTGCAAACGCGGCCAATACTCGGGCTGATACACCAGCGCGGCATCCAGAACGCCCAACTCCAGTTGACGCAGCAGGTTTTCACCGTCACGGATTTCCATGCGCAAGGCGTGGCTGGGGATGTTGTTACGGATTTCGCCGGCCCAACCGAGCATCAGCGGGTTACACAGACTCACCTCGCCACCGATGTGCAGCACATCGCGATAACCCTCGGGCAATGGCAGATCACGCCGCGCGGCTTCCCAGGTTTGCACCAGTTGATTGGCATACACCACGAAGGCTTCACCGTTGGGTGTCAGGCGGGCTCCGGCGCGGTTGCGCACGAACAGGGTGCTGCCCAGTTGGCTTTCGAGTTTCTGCACCCGCGCGGTGATCGCGGTCTGGGTGACATGGAGTTTTTCCGCGGCGGCAGCCAGGCTGCCATGGCGGACGATTTCGAGGAAGGTGCGGGCGAGGTCGATGTCCATGGGGTGGCCGGTGGTGTAAGTGCTCGCATTGTAAGAGCACCGCTGAACCTGTGGCGAGGGGGCAAAAACGACGAATCCCGCCACTAAGGGCGGGATTCGTTTGCAGCCTTGCACGCTCCCGAAGCTCGGGAGCCAGGTGCTTACGACGGGAACAGCTCGGACAGTTTCATCGCCAGCATCATGTCGCCTTCAGCGCGCAGTTTGCCGCCCATGAACGCTTGCATGCCGTCAGTCGAACCGTCGACGATGCCTTCCAGGGTTTCGCCGTCCATCACCAGGGTCACCTGGGCGTCCGGGTTCTCGCCTTCCTGCAGCTCGCAGGTCTGGTCCTTGACGATCAGCGAGAAGTTCTTGGATTCGTCGATGCGGAAACCGAAGACCAGATCCAGACCTGCAGCAGCGGCTGGGTTGAACTTGGCTTTCATTGCTTGTACGGCGTCTGCTACGGAGGTCATGGTTCGATCCTTTCTTGGGTAATAAGAGCTGGGTGATTACAGCCAGGGTCACAATAGTCCGGACTCAGCGAAACGTGATGAGTTCCGGGGCCTTCAACAGTTGCAGGTGCGCATGAGCGTTGAAGGAAGCCAGGGCCACCTCGCGACCGCGAAACTTAAGCTGGTTGAGCGAGGTGTTGACGATTTGCCAGTTCAATTCAAAGGCCTGCCGGGCAGGCATTTGCGTAATCAGGTGGAGCAGGGCGGTGATGGTGCCGCCGGACGTGAACACGGCGATTTTCTGGGTGTTGTCGGCCTGGTCGAGGATGCGGTGCAAGCCGGCCTGGACCCGTTCGACAAAGCCCAGCCAGCTTTCCAGGCCCGGTGTATCGTAGGTGCCGGCCAGCCAGCGTTCGATGATCAGGGCGAAGATACGCTGGAACTCACCACGGTTTTGCGCGGCGTTGCGCAGGATGTTCAGGGCTTCGGGTTCGTCCGGCAGCATGGCCGGCAACAGCGCGCGGATCACCGCATCGGCATCGAACTCGTTGAAGGCACAGTCGGTTTCCAGGAGCGGCACCGGCAGGCCTACCGCGGCGAATTGTTCCAGCGCGCTGCTGGCCGTGTGCTGCTGGCGGCGCAGGTCGCCCGCCAGGCAACGGTCGAAGCTGATGCCGAGTTCGGCCAGGTGCCGGCCAAGGATTTCAGCCTGTCGAATGCCGGTCGGCGACAGGACGTCGTAGTCGTCTGCACCAAAAGAGGCCTGGCCATGTCGAATCAGATAGATGCTGCCCACGTCCGCGTCATCCCGGTGCGTTGAAGGTTTGGCGAGGTTATGAGGATGGCGGTGTACTGTCAATGAAAAAACATACGCTTGTTTGAAATGCCCGTTACAGGCCTGTTGCCAGAGGTTTCACGGCTGGTCGCAAGGGCGGCGCATGGGTATGCTGGTGGTATCCCGCGCGCTTGCATGCCGCGCAACGATTAAGGAGTCCCTGTGGAGTTTTTTTCCGAGTACGCCGTTTTCCTGGCCAAGACCGTGACCCTGGTGATCGCCATTCTGGTGGTCCTGGCCAGCTTTGCGGCCTTGCGCAGCAAAGGTCGACGCAAATCCGCCGGCCAGTTGCAGGTCAGCAAGCTCAATGATTTCTACAAAGGGCTGCGCGAGCGCCTGGAGCAAACCTTGCTCGACAAGGACCAGCTCAAGGCCCTGCGCAAGACGCAGGCTAAAACCGACAAGAAACAGAAGAAAAAAACCGAGGCCAAACCCCGGGTGTTCGTGCTGGATTTCAACGGCGATATCAAGGCTTCGGCCACCGAAAGCCTGCGCCACGAAATCACGGCCTTGCTGACCCTCGCCACACCGAAGGACGAAGTGGTGCTGCGCCTGGAAAGCGGCGGCGGCATGGTTCACAGCTACGGACTGGCTTCTTCGCAACTGGCGCGCATCCGCGAAGCTGGCGTGCCCTTGACCGTGTGCATCGACAAGGTCGCGGCCAGTGGCGGCTACATGATGGCGTGCATCGGCCAGAAGATCATCAGCGCACCCTTCGCGATCCTCGGCTCGATTGGCGTGGTGGCGCAGTTGCCCAACGTCAATCGCCTGCTGAAAAAGCACGACATCGATTTCGAAGTGCTGACCGCCGGTGAGTACAAGCGCACCCTGACCGTGTTTGGCGAAAACACCGAGAAGGGGCGGGAGAAGTTCCAGCAGGATCTTGACATCACCCATCAACTGTTCAAGAACTTCGTGTCGCGCTATCGCCCGCAGCTGGCAATCGATGAAGTGGCCACCGGCGAAATCTGGCTCGGCGTCGCAGCGCTGGAAAAGCACCTGGTCGACGAACTCAAGACCAGCGATGAATACCTCGCCGAGCGCGCCAGGCAGTCCGAGCTCTATCACTTGCATTACACCGAACGCAAAAGCCTGCCAGAGCGCATTGGCATGGCCGCCAGCGGCTCGGTCGATCGCATGCTACTGAGCTGGTGGAGCCGTTTGACCCAGCAACGCTTCTGGTAAGCCTTTAGCGGGCGTCTGCAAAAAAAATCAAACCGCGGATTTTCCGCGGTTTTTTTTCGCCCGAAATTCCAGATTTGTCATTTTCCCGTGGCCGCTGCGAAATGTCCTAACTGATGAGCCGACCCTTCCGACTTACGCTTGAGTCGCCGCTGGTTATTCTGGTGATTCCCAATAGTTTGCAATGGAATGCACATGAATGATCACGCCCATGGCGATGCCCCAACACCCAATGTCCTGATGCGCAACGAGCTGAAGGCCGCGGTGGAGACCGCACTGCCGCAAACTCCCGCTCAGTTTGGCGAGCGCTTGATCAAGGAAAAGTGGGGCGCCGACATTGATCCGCAGACAGCCCTGCTGGTAACACTTGACTATAACTACCATGGGCATCCTCCAGAGAACGGTATCCATCAGGGGCAGGTGGGGAGTTCCCGCACCCTGATCCAGGCCCTGCTTGGCAATTATCAGACGGTGGGCGACGGGCGCTTCGGCGAAACGCTGTTTGGTCTGTACACACCGCCCGACATCGGGCCGTCGGTGCGCATTGTCGAGAAGGTCGATGAGTTTGCTTATGTGGGCAGCGGCAACCACGACACCTATGAAGGCATTTACCGCGCAACGGTTCCGCAATCCTATGGCCCGCACACGCAAATCAATCTACGGCCTGCCGATTTCAAGCAGTGGGTCTGGGGGGTGTTTCTTTCTGATCGATACCAGGCTTATCTCGATCAGGCCTGGCCGTCGGATGCGGTCATCACTGCGCCCGGTCCTTATGCGCTGAGGACATCGGTCAAGGCCGCTTTCGTCATGGCGGCCCGGCTGCAATATCAAGAACGGTGCCTGTCCAGAAAGGGGCTGGAACTTGCCATGCAAGCCGCCGGGTTGCCCGCCGCGCAGACCTGGGAAGCACTGACGATCCAGCAACTGCAAGCGCCGACAAAAATGCCCCCGGGTGTCGAGGCGAGTCGGTTGAAACTGTACCGTTATACAGCGACGGATATCTGGTGCTTTCAAGAGCGATCAGTGCCCAGGGTGTTGCTGTACATCCCCGGCAATTCTTCGCCATTGCACGAATTCACCGACAGTCGGCAGTTGCGCCAATGGATCGTGGCTCAGGGCAGGGGCGCCGATACGAAACATGCATTGGCGGCTCACTTCACCGAACAGGATCGCGAGGACGGCACCTTTCATGCGGGTGTACTGACCGCGCTGGAGGGCATGGCGATTTATCCAAAAATACACAGGCTGACGAAAAGTGCAGGGTTCTTCAACGATGATGGCTATTGGGATCCGGGCGACTACATCGAGTTTGATCGTTCCCCCAGCGCAACCGACCCTTTTGCGCAGTTGGTGAAATCCATGAAGCAGGCTGCCCAGGGCAGCACCAAGGCCATCCGCGACGATGCTCAGGTCAACCGTGACAATCTGAGTGCTTTCGTCAAGCCGATCGTGCAATGGATCAACCGGTTCGGGCCACTGGCGTTGTTTGTGCCTGGAGGTGAGGGATTGTTGGTGCTGGCCGGGCTTATTGATGCCGGTTACGGTCTGGATGAGGCCGTCGAGGGGCAAACAGCCAGTGAGCGTTCCGAAGGCGTGACGCGAACTGTGTTCGGCTTGCTCAATGCATTGCCGCTGGTCGGGGCTGTCGCTTCGTTAGAACGCGAAGGCGCCGAGGTCGCCGCGCTGACCAGGACCGGGCACGAGACTGGCGAGCCCGATGTGCAACCCGGCGGCAGACCGGCTGGCGATCCGTCCGCTCATATCGCTGCTCCGGAACCGATCACGCGGATACCGAGCCGTCTGAGCCTGCTGCGAGGGATAGGCGCCCCGGTGGACGCTTTCAGCGATGAGGTCCTTATGCAGGTCGGCAAGGTCTGCGACGTCGATGACGACATGCTGCGGATGATCCAGGCCGGTCGTCGACCCACCCCAGTGTTGGCCGACACCATCAATCGGTTCAGGATCGATCAGGAAGTCGTGCAAGTCATCGATAAAACCCAGGCTGGCGCGGCCCCTGCGGTCGAAGGCAGTGATATGCACGAGGCGTTGCAGGCCCGGCGAGTGGAGTTGTTCGACAGTCGTTATCAGGCACTTCAGTATTCGGAGCATGAATGGATCCGATTGTTTCAACAGCAATATCCCGGCCTGCCGAAAAGTGCGGTAGAGCAGATGCTCGATCGCTATGGAGTAGAACTGACGGCGACGCCGGATGAGGTCCAGGCCAGGGAACTATTCAGGCAATTGGATAGCAAAGCCCGCCAGTACCAGCGGCATGTGCGCCTCACTCGTGCTTACGAAGGCCTTTATCTGCGGTCGGTGGCCCATTCCGATTCAGACACGCTGGCATTGCACTCACTGAGGGACCTGCCCGGATGGCCGAGAAACCTGCGACTCGAGGTGCTCGACGGCTCGCCGCAAGGACGGGTGCTGGATCGTTGCGGTTCCCTCGATGCCGCTTATTGTCGACGCTTGATCAAAGTCGGCAACCATTATCAATACTTCGACATACCCACCCAAACCCTCTTGCATACAGATTTTTACGGGGCTGTCATCGGTGCATTGTCCGAGGACGAGCGTGCGGCGCTGCAATTGCAGTCGCTGAACCCGGCCAATGAACTGAAGCTCAATCTCCGTGACCGTGCGCTATCACGCTCCGAATTCAGCCTGGGCCTGGGCAGAATGGACGGGGGGCTACCCTTCGAAATGCAAGGCTTGAGGGGCGGCGGCTTCCCGACGACCCCGCAGGCCGCAGCGTTGACCCACGAAATGCTGAGGCTGCAAGTCAGGGACCTCTATCCCGACTTTGGCAACGCACAGGCCGATGAATGGCTGCAACAGGCCGGAGAAAGCGTTCAGTCGCAGCTCGATGGATTGAAGCAACAAATTGAGCAATTGAGTACGGATTTGACGGGTTGGATCGACCAGGCCCTGCAGGATGTCGATGACATGGACATCGACTTTCTGGCCGCTGACGACGAGGACGCCGCGGACATGAATCATGTACAAATCGCGGCGCATAACGTCGCGTTGCTGCAGCACACGATGGAGTACGAGCGCGAGACCCGGATGGAACTGGCTGACGAGTTGGTGTCAATCTGGCGAAAGTGCCCGCCGCAGGCCAATCGTCTTTATTCCGGGGAGACGTTAACGGGATACAAACTGGATCTGGACTTCGAGGACTTCCACCGCTTGCCGCTCATGAGCGTCAGGTTCAACGAGGTGATCGAATTGTCGATGCGCGGATTCCATCTGATTGAACGTGAGAGCTTGAACGGCTTCCTTGAGTCTTTCCCTAATCTGCGCGTCTTGAATCTGGAAAAAGTCGATCTGCGGCTGCCTGATGCAATAGGGGGGCTGGAGGGTGGTGTTCTGCCGCCGGCGATTGCGCGAATGCGCCATCTCACGACCCTGAATCTGAAAGCCACGTTTCTGCAATTCAGAGAGAACACGGCGTCGCAACTGTGTGACTTGATCAACTTGCAATCACTGGATTTAAGTGGAAACCCCTTGGGTGTTTCGCCGGTGTTGCTAGGGATGAACGAACTGCGCCAGGTGAACCTGAGGAGTACAGGGATCAGTAGATGCCCGATCGGAATTCGGGACGAGCCCTACCTGATGCTGCTGGACCTGAGCGATAACCGAATCACCCGGGTTCCGCCAGCAGTGCTGAGCCAGGCCGTCGCCCCGGATCGGGTGAAACTCTGGGGCAACCCGCTGACGGACGAGGACACGTTGCGGCGCTTGATCGATCATCGGCAACGCACCGGGATCAACCTGTGGTTGAGTACGCCAGGAGCCGACTATGGCAATCCGGTTGCGTGGTTGCGCGAGGGTGACGAAGCACTGCGGCTAGCCAGGCGAACGATTTGGCAGCAATTGGCGGTCAAACCGTCAGGCGGTCGTTTCCTGAGGGTCATCGACGGGCTCAGTCTGACGGCGGACTTTCAGGCCGATTATCTGGAATTGCAAGCGAGGGTCTGGCGACTGTTGAGCGAGGCGCAGGCGTCGGATGAGTTGTGGGGCTGGCTGAACCGGTTTGTCGAAGGCACAGCGATCGATGTCGAAAATCCGCTGGGAATTTTCACCGCGCTGGAAGATCGGGCCAGGCTTTACCGCGATTGGGTAACGATGGGGCGGCCGTTTCCGGTGATCACCGAACAGGCCTAGAGGATGGCCTTGAACCCCGCAAAGAGTTCAAGGCCTGGGCATCAACGGCGACGGAACAGCGGCAGTGGTTCGTCGGTGGCGGCCTGATAGGTCACCGAGAAATCCTTGAGACCTTCAAGGGCTTCGTGCGGGTCTTTGTCGGCGCGAATGGCAAACGCGTCGAAACCACAGCGATGCATGTAGAACAACTGGTCACGCAGTACGTCGCCAATGGCCCGCAACTCGCCCTTGAAACCGTAACGGTCACGCAGCAGGCGGGCGTTGGAGTAGTTGCGGCCATCGGTGAAGGCCGGGAAGTTCAGGGCGATGACCTGGAACTGCGCCACGTCTTCACCGATTTCCTCGGCTTCTTCATCGGCATCCAGCCACACGCCCAGGCCGCCGTCACGGGCCTTGAGCATACGGCTGTGTTCGCGCCACAGCTGCAACGGCACGATGAGGTCGTCACAGTTGCTGATCTCGTCGATGTTGAAATCCTTGGGCAGCAGGTGCCAGGTTTCGTCGACGACCTCGTTGTTCTTAATGATTCGCTGCATAGACACGCTCCTTGAAGAGGTCGATGCCAATACGCTGATAGGTGTCGATGAAGCGTTCGTCTTCGGTACGTTGTTCGATGTACACGTCGATCAGCTTTTCGATCACGTCAGGCATGGCTTCCTGGGCAAAGGACGGGCCGAGGATCTTGCCCAGGCTCGCATCGCGACTGGCGCTGCCACCCAGGGACACCTGGTAGAACTCCTCGCCTTTCTTGTCCACCCCGAGAATCCCGATGTGGCCGACGTGGTGGTGACCACAGGCGTTCATGCATCCGGAGATATTCAGGTCCAGCTCGCCGATGTCGAACAGGTAGTCCAGGTCGTCGAAGCGGCGCTGGATCGACTCGGCGATCGGGATTGACTTGGCGTTGGCCAGGGAGCAGAAGTCGCCGCCCGGGCAGCAGATGATGTCGGTCAGCAGGCCGATGTTCGGCGTGGCGAAACCTTGCTCGCGCAGCTCGCCCCACAGGGCGAACAGCTTGTCCTGCTCGACGTCGGCCAGGATGATGTTCTGCTCGTGGGAGGTGCGCAGTTGACCGAAGCTGTAGCGGTCGGCCAGGTCGGCCACGGCGTCGAGCTGTTTGTCGGTGATGTCGCCCGGTGCAACGCCGGTAGGCTTGAGGGACAAGGTCACGGCCACGTAGCCCGGCTTCTTGTGGGCCAGGGTATTGCGCACGCGCCAACGGGCAAAGCCCGGGTGTTGCTGGTCGAGCTCGGCCAGGGCGGCGGTCTGGTTGTCCAGTGCCTTGTAGTCCGGGTCGACGAAGTGTTTGGCGACGCGCAGGACTTCGGCTTCGGTCAACGTGGTCTGGCCACCGCGCAAGTGTTCCATTTCCGCATCGACTTTTTGCGCGAAGACTTCAGGCGTCAGCGCTTTTACCAGAATCTTGATCCGCGCCTTGTACTTGTTGTCGCGACGGCCATAGCGGTTGTAGACCCGCAGGATGGCGTCGAGGTAGCTCAACAGGTCTTGCCACGGCAGGAATTCATTGATGAACGCGCCCACGACCGGCGTACGGCCCAGGCCACCACCGACCAGCACGCGGAAACCCAGTTCGCCGGCGGCGTTGTGCACCGGCTCAAGGCCGATGTCATGGACTTCGATGGCGGCACGGTCGGAAGTCGAACCGTTGACGGCAATCTTGAACTTGCGCGGCAGGTAGGCGAATTCCGGGTGGAACGTGGTCCACTGGCGCACGATCTCGCACCATGGGCGCGGGTCGATCAGCTCATCGAAGGCGACACCGGCGAACTGGTCGGTGGTGACGTTGCGCAAGCAATTGCCACTGGTCTGGATCGCATGCATCTGCACGGTCGCCAGTTCAGCCAGGATGTCCGGAATGTCTTCCACGGCCGGCCAGTTGAACTGCACGTTCTGCCGGGTACTGATGTGGGCGTAGCCCTTGTCGTAGTCGCGGGCAATTTTGGCCATCATTCGCACTTGGCGCGAAGTCAGTTGGCCGTAAGGCACGGCGACTCGCAACATCGGTGCGAAGCGCTGGATATAAAGGCCATTTTGCAGGCGCAGGGGGCGGAATTCTTCTTCGCTCAGCTCGCCTGCCAGATAGCGTCGGGTCTGATCACGGAACTGCTTGACGCGGTCCTCGATGATCCGCTGATCGTATTCGTCGTATACGTACATATAAGTCCTGTTCTCAGGCTTGGGCCGGTCGGAAACAGCGGCGTTTTTTGGCTTGCTGGCGTCCGATGAAACCTCGGCAATTCTGCGCGCACGGCCGCGCACTCCATTAGGAGCCGGGGCAAGATAACAGTTTGCAGTTATGCGTAAAAGTGATGTTTGAGCATATGTAAAGAACCAAATCGCCTAATGAGAATTGTTGTTGCAAAGCCCCTGTTTGTGGTGCGGGCAATCGTCGTCTTTACTCTGCTCGAGTCTTTATGCAATCACCGATAAAACCGACAAGAGGCGATGCAATGAGCAACCCAACCAAAGCACGGAAAAGCGATAGCACCGTTGATGCCTGGGCAATTTTATTCCTGATCATTCTGGTCGTGGGGACGGCGGTTTTCTGGGTCAGCCATCAGTAAACGACCCCGTCCGGGCCCGGTTCCGAGGATTGTCTGACAAAAACCGGAAAAATCGCCGTTTTACGGAGGTTCGCTGGCTATAATGCGCGGCGAATTTCCGGGGGCTCGGACGATCAATGTTGAAGTTCTTCTGTGGTGCAGTGCTGGCGCTGGCTACGGTCTGGGGATCGTGTGTCCAGGCGGCGTCCGTATTGTTCCTCAATCCAGGGACCACCCAGGAGACGTTCTGGGTCAGTTACTCGCAATTCATGCAGGCCGCGGCCAACGACCTGGGCATGGATTTGCGCATCCAGTATTCCGAGCGAAACGCTGAAACCACACTCAAGCAGGCCCGCGAAGCCCTGCAAGGGCCGAATCGACCGGACTATCTGGTGTTCGTCAACGAACTGTACGTTGCGCCCGAAATCCTGCGTCTGGCTCAAGGCAGCGGTGTGAAGCTGTTTTTGGTCAACAACGGCCTGACCGCAGACCAGGTGCGCTTGCTCGGCGCCCGACCGGACAAGTATTCCAACTGGCTAGGCAGCCTGGTGCCCAACAATGAGGAGGGCGGCTACTTGATGCTCAAGCAGCTGATTCGCCTGCATCGCCCGGTCGCGCCCGGTCAGGTCATTGATCTGGTGGCCTTTTCCGGCCTGAAGATCACGCCAGCCGCGCAACAGCGTGAGAAGGGCATGATGCGGGCATTGGCCGAACACCCTGAAGTGCGGTTGCGCCAGTTGGTCTATGGCAGCTGGACCCGCGAGCGCGCCTATGAACAGGCCAGGTTATTGTTCAAGCGTTATCCGCAAACGTCGCTGGTCTGGTCGGCCAACGATGAAATGGCCTTTGGCGCCATGCAGGCTTATGCCGAAACCGGAGGCCAGCCCGGCAAGGACGTGCTGTTCAGCGCCATCAACAATTCACCGGCCGCGTTACAGGCGCTGTTGGATGGGCGGTTGAGTGTGCTGTTGGGCGGCCACTTCACTCTGGGTGGTTGGGCGCTGGTGCAGCTGCATGACTACGACCAGGGGGTGGATGTCAGCCAGTACGGTGGACGCGACCGGCAGATTCCGTTGTTGCAGCTGATCGATCACGCACAAGCCAAGCGATTGCTGGCGTTGAGCACCACTCAGGATTACGGTGTGGATTTCCGGAAACTCTCGGCCAAGGGGCGGCCGACGTCCTGGCGCTACCCGTTCAGCCTGCAAGCCCTGATGCACTGAGTCGGTTCAGATACCCGCCAGGTGCAACACCAGTTTGACGATGCCAAACAGTGTCAACGCGAACACTGCGGTGAACAGAATCCCCAGAATCACGAAATGACTCGGCTTACCGTGAGTGAAGTCACGCGCCCGGTTCTTCCCGCTCTGTACCCCGAACGCGGCAGCCAGCACGCTGTGCAGCATCTGCCAGAAGGTCGGCGGTTTGTTGTTGTCGACTGGATCGTCCATAAATCCCCCGTCACTTATGTGTAAGAGGTAAGCATAGACAATACAGAAAAGATCGTCCGAACGCGGCCCGAGCCTGCGGCAGCTCCTACAGGGTTTTGTGTACACCTGTAGGAGCTGCCGCAGGCTGCGATCTTTTGATCTTAGTTGTCGTAACCCAGGTTCGGCGCCAACCAACGCTCGGTCACGCTCAACTCCTGACCTTTACGCGAGGTGTAACTCTGCACCTGATCCTTGTCGATCTTGCCCACGGCGAAATACTGCGCCTGCGGGTGAGCGAAGTACCAGCCGCTGACCGCTGCCGCCGGGAACATGGCGTAGTGCTCGGTGAGGAACACGCCGCTGCGGCCGGCCTTGAGTTCTTCCGCTTCCGGGTCCAGCAGCTTGAACAGCGTGGCTTTCTCGGTGTGATCCGGGCAGGCCGGGTAGCCCGGAGCAGGGCGGATGCCGGTGTATTGCTCTTTGATCAGCGCCTCGTTGTCCAGCGTCTCGTCCTTGGCGTAACCCCAGTAGTCTTTACGCACCTGCTGGTGCAACCACTCGGCACAGGCCTCGGCCAGGCGGTCGGCCAGGGCCTTGACCATGATCGAGTTGTAGTCGTCGCCCGCATCCTGATAGGCCTTGGCGACCTCTTCGGCACCGATCCCGGCGGTGGTGATGAAACCACCCACGTAGTCGGTCACTTCACTGTCTTTGGGCGCAACGAAGTCGGCGAGGGAGAAGTTCGGCTTGCCGTCGGTCTTGATGATTTGTTGACGCAAGTGGTGCAGCTTGGCCATTGGCTTGCCGTCATCGCCATAGAGCTCGATGTCGTCGTCATGCACCTGGTTGGCCGGCCAGAAGCCAAACACCGCGCGGGCGCTGATCAGTTTCTCGTCGATCAGTTTGGTGAGCATTTCCCGGGCATCTTTGTACAGCGAGGTGGCGGCTTCACCGACCACTTCGTCCTGGAGGATGCGCGGGAACTTGCCGGCCAGGTCCCAGGATATGAAAAACGGCGTCCAGTCGATGTATTCAGCCAGAACGTTGAGGTCGATGTTGTCCAGCACCCGCGTACCGGTGAAAGTCGGTTTGACCGGCGTGTAGCTCGCCCAGTCGAATTGCGGCTTCTTGGCGACGGCCGCGCCGTAGCTCAGGCGTTCGGTGCGGGCGCTGCGGTTGGCAGTGCGCTCGCGAACCTCGATGTAGTCCTGGCGGGTTTTCTCGACGAAACCGGCCTTGAGTTCCTTGGACAGCAACTGGGTTGCCACGCCCACGGCGCGGGAGGCGTCGGTGACGTAGATCACCGCGTCATTGCTGTACTTGGGTTCGATCTTCACCGCCGTGTGCGCCTTGGAGGTGGTCGCGCCACCGATCATCAACGGCAGGTGGAAGTCCTGACGCTGCATTTCGCGGGCAACGTGGACCATCTCATCCAGCGACGGGGTGATCAGGCCGGACAGGCCGATGATGTCGCACTTCTGTTCCTTGGCCACTTGCAGGATTTTTTCCGCCGGCACCATCACGCCGAGGTCGACGATGTCATAGCCGTTACAGCCCAGCACCACGCCGACGATGTTCTTGCCGATGTCATGCACGTCGCCTTTCACGGTAGCCATGAGGATCTTGCCCTTGGCCTGCGGCTTGTCGCCTTTTTCCAGTTCGATGAACGGGATCAAGTGGGCAACGGCCTGCTTCATCACGCGGGCAGATTTCACCACCTGAGGCAGGAACATTTTACCGGCGCCGAACAGGTCGCCGACGATGTTCATGCCGGACATCAGCGGGCCTTCGATCACTTCGATCGGGCGAGCGAAGGACAGGCGCGACTCTTCGGTGTCTTCCACGATGTGAGTGGTGATGCCCTTGACCAGCGCATGCTCCAGACGCTTGTTGACGTCCCAGTTGCGCCACTCTTCGGTCTCGGCTTCCTTGACGCTGCCGTCGCCCTTGTACTTGTCGGCGATGGCGAGGAGGGCGTCGGTGCCTTCCGGGGTGCGGTTGAGGATCACGTCTTCCACGGCGTCGCGCAGCTCCACCGGGATCTGGTCATAGATCTCCAGCTGGCCGGCGTTGACGATGCCCATGGTCAGGCCGTTACGGATCGCATACAGCAGGAACACCGAGTGAATCGCCTCGCGCACCGGGTTGTTGCCACGGAACGAGAACGACACGTTGGACACGCCGCCGGAGGTCAGGGCGTACGGCAGTTCGTCGCGGATATAGGCACAGGCGTTGATGAAGTCCACAGCATAGTTGTTGTGTTCTTCGATACCGGTGGCCACGGCGAAGATGTTCGGGTCGAAGATGATGTCTTCCGGCGGGAAGCCCACTTCGTTGACCAGAATGTCGTAGGAGCGTTTGCAGATTTCTTTCTTGCGCGCTTCGGTATCGGCCTGGCCGGCTTCGTCGAAGGCCATCACCACCACCGCGGCGCCGTAGCGCTTGCACAGTTTGGCGTGGTGAATGAACTGCTCGACGCCTTCCTTCATGCTGATCGAGTTGACGATGCCCTTGCCCTGGATGCACTTGAGGCCGGCTTCGATCACTTCCCACTTGGAGGAGTCGATCATGATCGGGACGCGGGAGATGTCCGGTTCGCCAGCAATCAGATTGAGGAAGGTCACCATGGCCTTCTTCGAATCGAGCATCCCTTCGTCCATGTTGATGTCGATCACCTGGGCACCGGCTTCGACCTGCTGCAGGGCGACTTCCAGGGCTTCGGTGTAGTTGTCTTCACGGATCAGGCGGGCGAACTTGGCGGAACCGGTGATGTTGGTGCGCTCGCCGACGTTGACGAACAACGAGCTGCGATCGATGGTGAACGGCTCAAGGCCCGAGAGACGGCACGCCTTGGGAATGTCCGGAATCTCGCGCGGCGCATAACCGGCCACCGCCTTGGCGATGGCTTCGATGTGGCCCGGCGTGGTGCCGCAGCAACCGCCGACGATATTGAGGAAGCCGCTCTGGGCGAACTCTTCGATGACCTTGGCGGTTTCCGACGGCAATTCGTCGTACTCGCCGAATTCGTTCGGCAGGCCGGCGTTCGGGTGCGCGGAAACGTGGGTGTTGGCTTTGTTCGACAGCTCTTCGAGGTACGGGCGCAGTTCGCGGGCGCCGAGGGCGCAGTTAAGGCCGACGGAAATCGGCTTGGCGTGGGCCACGGAGTTCCAGAAGGCTTCGGTGGTCTGGCCCGACAGGGTGCGGCCCGAGGCGTCGGTGATGGTGCCGGAAATCATGATCGGCAACTCAATGCCCAATTCCTCGAACACGCCCTGGACGGCGAAGATCGCAGCCTTGGCGTTCAGGGTGTCGAAAATGGTTTCGATCAGGATCAGGTCGGCGCCGCCTTCGATCAGGCCCTTGGTGGATTCGGTGTAGTTTTCGACCAGCTCATCGAAGGTCACGTTGCGGTAGCCGGGGTTGTTCACATCCGGGGACAACGAGCAGGTGCGACTTGTAGGACCGAGCACGCCGGCGACGAAGCGCGGCTTGTCCGGGGTTTCCAGGGTCTTGGCGTCGGCGACCTTGCGCGCCAGACGTGCGCCTTCTACGTTTAACTCATACGCCAGGCCTTGCATGCCATAGTCAGCCAGGGAGATCTGGGTGGCGTTGAAGGTGTTGGTTTCCAGAATGTCGGCGCCGGCGTCCAGGTAGGCTTTTTCAATGCCGCCAATCACGTCCGGGCGAGTCAGTACCAGCAGATCGTTGTTGCCTTTGACATCGCTTGGCCAGTCAGCGAAGCGTTTGCCACGGTAATCCTGCTCTTCGAGCTTGTAGCTCTGGATCATCGTGCCCATACCGCCATCGAGAATCAGGATGCGCTCTTTGAGGGCGTGCTTGAGAGCTTGAAGGCGAACGCTGCGATCGGACATTTGGACTACTCGGTAAGACCATGACGAAGGGCCGGGATGATAGCAAACCTGTGCGCTTTTGGAGCATGACTGGTTTTTGCATGAATATCGTTCATGTTGGTAAGGATGACAGAGACCGGTAGAATCGCGGCGTTTTTTCAGGATTCAGGACCAGGGACATGTCGTATCGCTTCGTCATCGGTACATTGCTGTTGTTTTCAAGCTGGGGCGCTGTGGCGCAAAGTCCGGCGATTTCCCCTGCCATTTCCTACAGCCGTGATATTCAACCGATCTTCACTGAAAAGTGCGTGGCCTGCCATGCTTGTAACGACGCCGCCTGTCAGCTCAACCTGGGCAGCGGCGAGGGCGCGGCGCGGGGCGCGACGAAAGTCCCGGTCTACGACGGAGACCGCCGCCAGGCCGTTGCGCCGACCCGGCTATTCTATGACGCCTCCGGCAAACAGGCCTGGCAGCAAAAGGGCTTCTATTCGGTGCTCGATGCCCAGGGCAGCCAGGCCGCATTGATGGCGCGGATGCTGGAGCTTGGCCACAAGACTCCGTTGCAACCCAACGCCAGGCTGCCGGAAGACATCGTCCTGGGCCTGAACCGGGAAAACATGTGTGCCATGCCCGCGGAGTTCGACGGCTACGCCGCCAAGCATCCGAAAGAAGGTATGCCGCTGGCAGTGACCGGCCTGACCGACCAACAGTACCAGACACTGCAACGCTGGCTGGCGGCAGGCGCGCCGATTGATCAGCAGGCGCTGGCGCCCAGCACCGGGGAAGCCTTGCAGGTGGTGCAATGGGAAAACCTGCTCAATTCGGCGGGCGCCCGGGAAAGTCTGGTGGGACGCTGGCTGTTCGAGCACTGGTTCCTTGCCCATCTCTACTTCAAGGATGGCGAGCCAGGGCATTTCTTCCAGTGGGTACGCTCACGCACTCCGACCGGCCAGCCGATTGACCTGATCAACACCCGTCGCCCGAACGATGATCCGGGCACGCAGTTCTACTACCGCTTGTGGCCGGTGCAGGGCGTGATCGTGCACAAGACCCACATCACTTATCCGCTGAGTGCGGCGAAGCTGGCGCGGGTCAAGAGCCTGTTCTACAGCGGCAATTGGCAGGTCGACGCATTGCCGGGCTACGGACCGCAGAGCCGGGCCAACCCGTTTGCCACCTTCGAAGCGATCCCGGCCCAGGCGCGCTATCAGTTCATGCTCGATAACGCCGAGTACTTTGTACGCACGTTTATCCGCGGCCCGGTGTGCCGCGGGCAGATCGCCACCGACGTGATCCGCGATAATTTCTGGACACTGTTCCAGGCGCCCGAGCACGACCTGTATGTCACCGATCCGAACTATCGCGGGCAGGCCACGCCGTTGCTGGCGATGCCGGGGCAGAACGACGACGTCGGCAGCGTCCTCAGCCTGTGGCACGACTACCGCGACAAACGTAATGAATACGAAGCCTTGCGCCGGGACAGCTACGCCGACCTGCCGGCGCCAAGCTGGTCGACCCTGTGGGCGGGCAATGACAATGCGTTGCTGAGCATCTTCCGCCATTTCGACAGTGCTTCGGTGACCAAAGGCCTGATCGGCGACGTGCCGCAAACCATTTGGCTGTTCGACTATCCGCTGCTGGAGCGCACCTACTATCAACTGGCAGTGAACTTCGATGTGTTCGGCAACGTGTCCCACCAGGCCCAGACGCGGCTGTATTTCGACCTGATCCGCAACGGCGCCGAGCAGAATTTCCTGCGCCTGATGCCTGCCGATTCCCGGGAAGGCTACCTCGACGACTGGTATCAGAACAGTGGCAAATTCAAGATGTGGCTGGACTATGAGTCCATCGACGATGACAAGCCGACTGCGCTGAGCCTTGATTCGCAGGATCCCAAGCGGGATTTCGCCCGGCAATTGCTGGCCCGTTACGGCGACCTCAATGCCAGGCCCGACCCGATCAATCGCTGCGACGGCGCCTACTGCTCGCGGCCGAACATTGATCCGGACCTGCAAAGTGCCGAACAGACGCTAAGCCGCCTGACTTCGCGTCCGGCCGCCGGGTTGAAGGTCATCGATCAGTTGCCTGAAGCCACCCTGCTGCGTATCGAAACCAGCAGCGGCAAGCGTGAGGTCTACAGCCTGCTGCGTAACCGAGCCCACAGCAACGTGGCGTTTTTGCTCGGTGAATCACTGCGCTACCAACCGGGGCTCGACACCCTGACGATTTTTCCGGGTGTGCTCAGCAGCTACCCGAACTTCATGTTCAACATCCCGGCCGGGCAAGTGCCGGCGTTTGTGGATGCGATGGAAAGCGCCAAGGATACCGACAGCTTCGAGAAAATCGTCGAACGTTGGGGAATACGGCGCAGTCATCCGCAATTCTGGGTTTATTTCCATGACCTGAGCCGCTACATCCACGAAACCGATCCGGTGGAAGAGGGCGTGCTGGACATGAACCGCTACGAGAACCTCTGAATAATCGCCGATCCCCTGTAGGAGCGAGCTTGGTCCGGGCGGCGTTCCGACGATGCTCTCAAGTGCGCCGCGCAAACCCGGGAGTGCGCGTTATCGTTGGCGACCATCGCGAGCAAGCTCGCTCCTACAGAAAACCAGGGGGATATCAAAATCTTTCCCGACAAAAATACTAGGACTTTGTCCGGCGCGTTGATTGGCGTAAACTGCGTCCAAGCCTGCGAGGAGTTTCCATGACCGCTATTACCATCACTGACGCCGCCCACGATTATCTGGCTGATCTGCTGTCCAAGCAGAACACCCCGGGCATCGGCATTCGCGTCTTCATCACCCAGCCTGGCACCCAGTACGCCGAAACCTGTATTGCCTACTGCAAGCCGGGCGAAGAAAAACCCGAAGACACCGCGCTGGGGCTGAAAAGCTTCACCGCGTACATCGACCACTTCAGCGAAGCCTTCCTGGACGATGCGGTTGTCGACTACGCCACCGACCGCATGGGCGGCCAACTGACCATCAAGGCGCCAAACGCCAAAGTACCGATGGTCAACGCCGACAGCCCGGTCAACGAGCGCATCAACTACTACCTGCAAACCGAGATCAACCCGGGGCTGGCCAGCCACGGCGGTCAGGTCAGCCTGATCGACGTGGTCGAAGACGGCATCGCCGTCCTGCAGTTCGGCGGTGGTTGCCAGGGCTGCGGCCAGGCCGACGTGACGCTGAAGGAAGGCATCGAGCGCACCTTGCTCGAGCGCATCCCTGAGCTCAAGGGCGTTCGCGACGTGACCGACCACACGCAGAAAGAAAACGCCTACTACTAAGGTGTTCGCTGCGAAATCAAAAAGCGGCGCTGTGGCGAGGGAGCTTGCTCCCGCTTGATGGCATAGCCATCACAAAATCAGTCAATGCATTTTCCCGTGATGAATGCGTTGGCTGATATTGGGACCGCTTCGCGGTCCAGCGGGAGCAAGCTCCCTCGCCACAGTTGCTTCAGGGCCTGTAGAGATGCGCATGCCCCGCGCGATACAGCGATGACTCGCTGAAGTGGTCACTGCCCAGCACCCGACCCACCAGAATCAACGCCGTACGGCGAAAGCCCTTGGCTTCAACCTTCCCGGCAATATCCTCAAGTGTTCCCATCACCCAATCCTGATCCGGCCAGCTCGCGCGGTGCACCACCGCAATCGGGCAATCGGCTCCGTAATGCGGCAGTAGTTCCTCAACGATCTTCGCCAGGTGATTGACCCCCAAGTGGATCGCCATGGTCGCGCCGTGCTGCGCCAGGCTGGAGAACTCCTCTCCGGGTGGCATGGCGGTCTTGTCGGCGTAGCGAGTCAGGATCACGCTCTGGGAAACGTCCGGCAGCGTCAGTTCCGCGCCCAAGAGCGCAGCGCAAGCGGCTGTGGCCGTTACCCCAGGGACGATTTCGAACGCAATGTCCAGTTCACGCAGATAGCGAATCTGCTCGCCAATGGCGCCATAAAGGCTCGGATCGCCGGAGTGCACCCGGGCGACGTCCTGGCCTTTGGCGTGGGCGGTCCTGATCAGGTTGATGATCTGTTCCAGGTGCAGTTCGGCGCTGTTGACCACCTGTTCGGCACAGTGACCTTCCAGTACGGCGGCAGGCACCAGGGAGCCGGCATAAATGATCACCGGACAGCTGCGAATCAGCCGCTGGCCCTTGACGGTAATCAGTTCGGGGTCGCCGGGACCTGCGCCAATGAAGTAGACGGTCATCGTCGGTTCCTGTGGGGAAAAAAAGGGGCTGAACAGGGCTTCAGATGAAGAGTGTTCATGATCAACGGTGGGGATTATCGGGGTTTTTATGCCGCGCCGGCCAACGCCAGGGTCGCCTGAGCATATTTTTGTCGTGGAATCAGCAGTTTTGCCGGGGCCTGGGCCAGTTGTTCCGCCAGGGCCAGGGCGGCGCTTTCCGCCACGCCGTAGCAGCCGGTACGTTCAAACGCTATTTGCGATTGATGACTGAGTTGCGGTTCATAAGCGGCCAGTTGTTCACTGCTGAAATACATCAATTCCAGGCCAAGCTGCTGAGCCAGTTCGATCAGCGCAGGTTCGTCGCGCTTCGAGTCGATGCTCGCCAGGGCCTTGATTTCATGACGAGCGATCTGGTGCGCCTCCAGTGCCTGATCGAGCAGCGCCAGCAACGTGCTGACGGGGCAGCCCCGTTGGCAGCCCAGGCCGACCACCAGGGTCGGCGCTGTGCTGACGTCAGTCATGCCTGATATTGACCTTCGCTTTTGCGACGGAACAACCAGGCGCTGATCAGGCCCAGGGCCAGCCAGAACGCCACGTTGGTCAGTTGCGATGCGATTTTGAACCGGGTTTCCAGCGCCTCTGGAGCGAGCATCGAATGCACTTCCGGCTGGGGGGCGCCAATCACGTGGGGAACGGCGAGGATCGCCACGCCGAGGACTTTCATCAGCCAGTGACGGCTGAATACGATCAGCGCGATACCGACGGCAGTGGAGGCGGCGGTGCCGATCCACCACAGTTGCCGTTGTGCCAGATCGGCTGCGGCAGTGCCGGGCAATTCAGGTGGCAGGCCGAGCGTCGGCGCGAGCACGAACGTCGCATAACCGGCCAGGCCCCAGAGCAGGCCCTGGGAGGTTTTGGTCGGCGCACGCAAGGTGTACAGGCCGGCGAGCATCAGGGCGAAACCGACCGCTACCACCAGATTGCCGCCGGTGGTCGACAGCACGCGCTGCCAGCCGTCTTCCGGCTCCCAGGCTTGCGCATCGTGAGTGTGGGCGGCCATCGCACCGTCGGCGTGCTGATGCATTTCAACAGCGGCCGGTTCGGCTTGTTCGTAAGTCTCGGCCTGCAATATCAGCGGAGCGACCCAGAAGCTTTGCAGCAGGGTCAGCAGCAGGGCGGCCAGCAGCCCGGTGAAGCCTGCGGTTTGCGCAATACGCTTGATCATGTCGACAGCTCTCAGTGGCACGGGAACGCGGAGCTGTGACGGGTATCGTGGGCGGCGTTGTGCACCGCTTCGATGTGCGAGAAGCCGGCGAAATACACAAGGCACGCACCCAGGATCGACGCGCAGACGGCGGCGGTCAGACGTTGGGTCAGGGTTGAAGTGGTGCTCGCGGCTGTGTGTTCGGCGCTGCTGATGATCGACATGGCGTTTCCCTCTGGTCTGTCAGTGGGGAATAAGAGCGCATGCAAACCCCCTCGCGACCAGCACGCAGAGGTTCAAACAGCGCCCGCCCACCGCGGGTTTGTTGGTTCAGTGATCGTACTGGTCACTTTGTGTTGCGGGCCGGTCTCCGGGCTCACGAGGGGGCAGGCGTTTGCCTGATCCTGCAAGCGCCACCTTCCCATGCCGTAGTAGCACAGTGGATCTGACGCTTCGCTCGCTTACCGTTGCGGGGGCAGCACCGGACTGACATGGCTTAAGAGTAAAGCACATGATTCACCGGTTTCCCGTTTCACCCTGTGAAGGGCACCCGTAACAAGGTGCGTAGGAGAGCATGGGCGGGGGCTGGGCGTCAATTGGCAAGGGTTCTCAACTCGAAACCCAGGTGACTTCATCGCGAGCAGGCTCGCTCCTACAGGGGAATGCGATCAACTGTGGGAGCGAGCCTGCTCGCGATGGGGCCGGTGGCGGCGCTACAAGACATTGACCCGCCCCAATACCATGCGTAGCCTTGCGCTTTCGAGGTTCTTCGGCGTTTGTCGAAGCTAAGAAGGGAACGCGGTCGATGCCGCGGCTGCCCCCGCAACTGTGAACGGTGATGTTCGTTGCCACGCCACTGCTGACTCAATCCATGAGGCCGGCGGGAAGGCGCAGCGAATGCCAGGCTCAAGACCGGCACACCGTCAGCCAGGAGACCTGCCTCGTCACAGATTCTCACTTTCAACCGGGCGGGGTGATCCGGTGGCGAACTCTTCAGGCACGCGCGTCCGCGTTGTCGGTCGTCGTCCCGTATGCCCGCCACCTTAGCCATAGGGCATCCGATGAAAACACTGGCCAAACTCCCCGTCACCATCGTCACCGGCTTTCTCGGCTCGGGTAAAACCACGCTGCTGCGGCACATGCTCGACAACGCCCAGGGTCGCCGCATCGCGGTGATCGTCAACGAATTCGGTGAGTTGGGTATCGATGGCGAAATCCTCAAGCAATGCTCCATCGGTTGCACCGAAGAGGAAGCCAACGGCCGTGTCTATGAGCTGGCCAACGGCTGCCTGTGCTGCACCGTCCAGGAAGAGTTCTTCCCGGTGATGCGCGAACTGGTGGCCCGTCGCGGCGATCTCGACCATATCCTCATTGAAACGTCCGGCCTGGCCCTGCCCAAACCGCTGGTGCAAGCCTTCCAGTGGCCGGAAATCCGCAGCGCCTGCACGGTGGATGCGGTAATCACCGTGGTCGACAGCCCGGCCGTCGCCGCCGGCACCTTCGCTGCCTTCCCGGATCAGGTCGACGCCCAGCGCAAACTCGACCCGAACCTGGACCATGAATCGCCGCTGCACGAACTGTTCGCCGACCAGTTGGCCAGCGCTGACCTGGTAATCCTCAACAAAACCGACCTGATCAACCCCGCCGACCTGGCCCGGGTGCGCCTGGAAGTCGCCGAAGAGTTGCCGCCAGCGGTGAAAATCGTCGAAGCCAGCAGCGGTCGCCTGCCGCTGGACGTGCTGATCGGTCTGGGTGCCGGCTCCGAAGAACACATCGACAGCCGTCATAGTCACCATGACCATCATCACGATGGCGACGACGATCATGACGACCACGATCACGACGCCTTCGATTCGATCTCCATCCAATTGCCGCAAGCTGACGAAAGCCTGCTGATGGACGCGCTGACCCAACTGGTGGTCCAGCACGGCATCTTGCGAGTCAAGGGTTTTGCGGCAGTCCCGAACAAACCGATGCGCCTGCTGATCCAGGGCGTGGGCACACGTTTCGACAAGCACTTCGACCGCCAGTGGGGTGCTGAAGAAGCGCGAGTCACCCGCCTGGTGCTGATCGGCCAGGAACTGGACGCCACGGTTCTCGAAGCGCAATTGCGCGCCGCGCTCAGCGTGTAAGCCATGCACCTGCTAAGGACCCAGCCCGGCGGTTTCGTGTCGGATGACAACATTGCCGACCTTGGACAAACCCCCGCCGAGCTGGTGATCCTGTGCAGCGGCGATTCCAGCCTGGCGCTGCTCGCCGAAGCGGCGCAGCAATTGCCCGGCGATTACCCGAGCGTGCGCCTGGCCAACCCGATGCAGGTGCAGAACCATGCTTCGGTCGATTTGTACGTCGATGAAGTGCTGCGTCACGCCAAGGTGATCCTGATTTCGCTGCACGGCGGCATCGCCTATTGGCGTTACGGCATCGAACGCCTGGTTGAACTGTCGCAGCGCGGTGTGCAGGTGATTCTGGTGCCGGGCGATGATCGCCCGGACCCGGAGCTCAGCGACCTGAGCACAATCGGCGCGGAGGATCGTGACCGGCTCTGGCAGTTTTTGCGTCAGGGTGGCATGGGCAACGCCCTGGACTTTTTCCGCTGCCTGGCCAACCGCTGGCTGGCCCGTGATTACACCTGGGGCGAGCCACAAACCCTGCCACGTACGGCGATTTACCATCCGCACCAACATTCTGTCGCGCTGAGCGACTGGCAAGCCGACTGGCACGCGGGTCAACCGGTGGCGGCGGTGCTGTTTTACCGCTCGCATTTGCAGGCGGCGAACACCGCTTTCATTGATGTTTTTTGCCAGCGCTTGCAGGCGTCGGGGTTGAATCCGTTGCCGATTGCGCTGGCCAGTCTGAAAGAGCCAGCTTGCCTTTCCATGGTCGAGGACTGGCTCGACGAGGCCAGCGTCTCGGTGATCCTGAACACCACCGGTTTCGCCCAGTCCAGTCCCGAAGCGCCGCATCTGCGGCCGTTCCGTCGCAATATTCCGGTGATCCAGGCGATTTGCGCCCAGGACAACGAACCGGGTTGGCGTGCCAGTGAACAGGGGCTTGGTCCTCGCGACCTGGCGATGCACATTGCCTTGCCGGAACTGGACGGGCGCATCATCAGCCGCCCGATCAGTTTCAAGGACCTGGCGTGGCGCAGTGAGCGCAGTCAGTCGGATGTGGTTTGCTACCGGCCTGCACCTGCGCGTATGGACTTCGTTGCCGAACTGGCGCGGCGCTGGGTCGATCTGGCGCGGGTGCCCAATGCTGAAAAACGCATTGCCTTGATCCTCGCCAATTACCCGACCCGCGACGGCCGCATCGGCAACGGCGTCGGCCTCGATACTCCGGCGGCGGCGCTGAACATTCTGCGGGCGCTGCATGCTGAAGGTTACCCATTGCCGGCCGAATTGCCGGACAGCGGCACCGCGCTGATCCAGCAGTTGCTGGGCGGTGTCAGCAACGATCTCGATACCCTCGACCTGCGTCCGTGCCAGCAAAGCCTGGGGATGGATGATTATCTGGCGATGTTCAATGCACTGCCCGAAGCCAATCGCGCGGCGGTGCTCGAACGTTGGGGCGCACCGGAAAACGACCCCATGTGCCGCAGCGGACGGATGATGATCGCCGGCTTGCGATTTGGCCTGACCTTCGTCGGTATTCAACCGGCGCGGGGTTACCAGGTCGACCCGAGCTCGGTGTATCACGACCCGGACCTGGTCCCGCCCCACGGTTACCTGGCGTTTTACTTCTGGCTGCGCAACACCTACGGCGCTCACGGCGTGATCCACGTCGGCAAGCACGGCAACCTCGAATGGCTGCCGGGTAAAGGCGTGGGGCTCTCGGAAAACTGCTGGCCGGATGCACTGCTCGGGCCGCTGCCGAACATCTACCCGTTCATCGTCAATGACCCGGGCGAGGGGGCCCAGGCCAAGCGGCGCACCCAGGCGGTGATCATCGATCACTTGATGCCACCGCTGACCCGCGCCGAAACCTACGGCCCACTGCGCAACCTCGAACTGTTGGCCGACGAGTATTACGAAGCGCAGCTGCTCGATCCGCGACGCGCCCGCGAGTTGCAGCGCGACATCCTGCAACTGGTGCGTGACACCCACATCGACCGTGAACTGCAGCTGGACGAACAGCTCAACAGCGATGCCGACGCGGCGATCTGGTTGCCGCGACTCGACACTTATCTGTGCGACTTGAAAGAGTCGCAGATCCGCGATGGCCTGCATGTGTTTGGCGAGTCGCCCACCGGTCGTTTGCGTATCGATACCCTGCTGGCGTTGTTGCGCATTCCACGGGGCGATGGCCGTGGTGCGCAGTCGAGCCTGCTGCGTGCATTGGCCAAGGCCTTTGCGTTGGGCTTCGACCCGCTCGATTGTGCGCTGGCCGAACCGTGGACAGGGCCGCGGCCCGAGGCTCTCGAGAACATCAGCGAAGAGACCTGGCGCACGGCGGGCGATACCCGCGAACGCCTGGAGTTGTTCGCCGCACAGTTGATTTCGGACGTTTTGAATAGCACCTGTAGGAGCGAGCCTGCTCGCGATGGTGTGTCAGCCACATTGATGTCAACTGATACACCATCGCGAGCAGGCTCGCTCCTACAGGGGGCAGGCTGGGCAGAGGTGAGCACCATCATCGATAGCCTGCGCGAGGTGGTCGCCCCGCGCCTGGACGCCTGCGGCCCCGCAGAAATGCGCGGCTTGCTCGACGCCCTGAGCGGTCGCTTCGTTCCGGCCGGTCCCAGCGGCGCGCCGAGCCGTGGGCGTCTGGACGTGCTGCCCACCGGGCGCAACTTTTATTCGGTGGACGTGCGCAACCTGCCGACCACCACGGCGTGGCGCATCGGGTTCCAGTCGGCCAACCTGATTCTCGAGCGACACCTGCAAGACCACGGCGATCATTTGCGCCAGCTCGGTCTGTCGGTGTGGGGTACCGCGACCATGCGCACCGGCGGTGATGACATCGCCCAGGCGATGGCGTTGATGGGCGTGCGTCCGGTCTGGGCCACCGGCAGTCAGCGGGTCGACGATTTCGAGATTCTGCCGTTGAGTTTGCTTGACCGTCCGCGGGTGGATGTGACCTTGCGTGTGTCCGGGTTCTTCCGCGATGCCTTTGCCAATCTGATTCGCTTGTTCGACGCGGCGGTGCAAGCGGTGGCCGACCTCGATGAGCCGGACGACCTCAATCCACTGGCGGCCAAGGTGCGCGCCGAGCGTGCAGCCTTGCTGCAGACGGGTCTTGATGAAGACGCGGCGCGACGTCAGGCCGGCTGGAGGATTTTCGGGGCCAAACCCGGTGCCTACGGCGCGGGTGTGCAGGGCGCCATCGACGGTCGGCTGTGGCAAACCCGCGAGGACCTGGCCGAGGTTTACCTCAACTGGGGCGGCTACGCTTACGGTGGATCTGATGAGGGCACCGCTGCTCGTGAACAGTTCACCCAGCGCCTGAGCCAGGTACAGGCGGTGCTGCAAAACCAGGATAACCGCGAGCACGATCTGCTCGACTCCAACGATTACTACCAGTTCCAGGGCGGCATGCTGGCGGCGGTGGAAAGCCTGAAAGGCGAGGCCGCGGCCAGCTATCATGGCGACCACAGCCAGCCGGACCTGCCGAAGATTCGCACCTTGAAGGAAGAGCTGAACCGGGTGATCCGTTCCCGGGCGGCCAATCCAAAGTGGCTCGAAGGCGTTAAACGTCACGGCTACAAAGGTGCGTTCGAAATGGCCGCGACGGTCGATAACCTGTTCGCCTTCGACGCCACCACGCAGCTGATCGACGATCACCAGTACGCGTTGCTGGCCGATGCCTATTTGCTCGATCCGGACACCCGGGATTTTGTTCGCGAACACAATCCCCATGCCTTGCGCGACATGACCGAGCGCATGCTCGAGGCGCAACAACGGGGGATGTGGAAGGAACCAGGCGAGTACCGCGAGGCACTGGAGAATTTGTTGCTGGACATAGAAGAAGACGGCTAATCACCGCAAATCCTGTAGGAGCGGGCTTGCCCGCGAAGGCAATTTGTCAGCCAACGATGATGTTGAATGTAATTGCCACTTCGCGAGCAAGCTCGCTCCTACAGGGATTGGGGCGCCTGTGAGATCACCGACCATGACCGAGATAGAACAATGACCGACACTCCGCATTTCCCGCTCTCCGCCGTGGTCGGCGCCGACGATTTGAAGCTGGCCCTGTGCCTGACCGCCATCGACCCGAAAATCGGCGGCGTGCTGATCGAAGGCCCGCGGGGCATGGCCAAGTCGACCCTGGCCCGTGGTCTGGCGGACCTGCTGGCCAGCGGTCAGTTCGTCACATTGCCATTGGGTGCCACCGAGGAACGATTGGTGGGCACCCTCGACCTCGATGCGGCCCTGAGCGAAGGTCGCGCGCAATTTTCTCCCGGCGTGCTGGCAAAAGCCGATGGCGGCGTGTTGTATGTCGATGAAGTCAATCTGTTGCCCGATCACCTCGTTGACCTGCTGCTCGATGTGGCTGCCAGCGGCACCAATCTGGTCGAGCGTGATGGCATTTCCCATCGGCACTCGGCGAAATTCGTGCTGATTGGCACCATGAACCCGGAAGAGGGTGAGCTGCGTCCACAACTGCTGGACCGTTTCGGCTTGAATGTCGCTCTCGCAGGCCACACAGCTCCCGTCGAGCGCGGTCAGATCATCCGTCGTCGCCTGGATTTCGACAGCGATCCGCAAGGTTTCTGCGCCGAATGGGAGACGGCGCAGGCGTCTCTGCGCGAACGTTGCCAGAACGCTCGCAATGCACTGGCGAGCATCCCCCTCGACGATGCCGCGCTGGCGCAGATCACCGAGCGTTGCTTTGCTGCCGGCGTCGATGGTCTGCGGGCCGATCTGGTCTGGCTACGCGCAGCTCGGGCTCATGCGGCCTGGCGCGGAGCGAATGCCATTGGCGAAAAAGATATCGACGCAGTCGCCGAGTTTGCCTTGCGCCATCGTCGTCGCGAACATTCGCCACCGATGCCGCACCAATCACCCGCAGCACAGCCGCCTTGCAGTCAGAACCCCAACCCGAGCGAAGGTCAGGGCCAGTGGGGCGAAATGCCCGCTCAAGCGCTGCCGGTCGGCGCTCGACGTGAAGTGCCGAGCTGGCCAAAAAAGCCCTAGGCATTCGCCCTCGATCAGACGCGGGGGCGAATGCCAGACCCCGTGCAGGACGGCTGGATAGCGGTAAACAGGGCAAGCGTCACGCAGCCCTGAGCGGATCGATCGATTGGCCCGGCACCTTGCTCAATGGCCGACCTCGTCAGCGCGACGATGTGCGGTTTCATCTGCGCACCCGCAGCCCTCATGAATTATGGCTGGTGATCGTCGACGCCTCGGCTTCGACCCGGCGTCATCAGGCATTGAGCGATGCCAAGGGCCTGCTGGCGCAACTGTTCGACGATGCCTATCGACAGCGTGCGCGCTTGGCTTTGCTGACGGCCAACGGTCATGTGCCGAAGTGGCAGGTGCAAGGGTTGAAAGCCTCTGCGGGTTTGCGCGACTGGCTCGAAGGGCTCGGTGCCGGCGGCGGTACGCCGATGTTGGCGGCGGTGGGTGAGGCGGGGCGTTGGCTGGCGGTACGGCAAAAGCGCTTTCCGGCAGAACAGCAACGGCTATTGTTGGTGACCGATGGACGGATGAAGGAATGGTCAACGTTGCCGGCGCTGGATTGTCCGGGGCTGCTGATCGACATCGAGCGCGGGCCGATTCGCCTCGGACGGGCTAAAGTGTTGGCGGATCAATTGCAAACGCATTATCAGCATATCGATGATTTGTAGCCGAAAAGATCGTCACAGGAGTGACCCATGCGCGTTCTAGCCCGCAATGATCAGGACGATTTTCGCGTCAAAGCCTACGCTGGCACCAACGGTGTGCTGCTGGCCATCGACCTGGCCGAATCCCGTCGCATTGGCCTGTTGGGTTTTGCCATTGAAAAACAGCAGGGCAGCAAACCCTGGATGTTTCTGTTCAATAGCCTGACGTTCCCGGACAAGGACCATACCTTCCCCCGGTTTCACGCCACGCCCAGCGATATCGCACCGTTACAGAAATTCCGCTGGGCCGATTACGCGGTCAATCCGGGGATGACGATCCATTATCGGGTCTACCCGGTCTACGGCAGCCACAATGCGCCACAACTGGGTGAGTGCCTGGAGGTAACGGTCACCTCCGACGATGGCCATCCCGGCAACCAAAGCGTCAACTTCAACCGCGCAGTAGCCGCCAGTCAGGCGTTCGAGCGCAAGTTTCCCGATCTCGATGCACTCATTGGCAAAAAGAACAAGCTGCCCATCGAAGCCTGGCCCGATGCCCCGCGTAGATGGTTGGAGAACGGTTTGCTCGGGCGCTTGTTGGGGTTTATCGCGCGTGCTGTCGATGGCCAGTGGGCGCTGGATATCGCCATCTATGAGTACCAGTTACAGGTGATAGTCGACGCAGTGGAGGCTGCGCTGGAACGCGGCGTGAAAGTTCGCGTCCTTTATCACGCGCAGCCGGGCGAAGACACTACCGCCTTGAACGAGGTCAGCCTGAAAAATATCCCCCAGGCGAACAAACGCGGGCGGGTCACCCACAATATCTTTCACAACAAGTTCATGGTCTTGAGTCGGCTAGACGCAGCGGGGCAGCATCAGCCTGAAGCGGTACTCTGCGGCAGTACCAACTTCACCCCCAACGGCGTTTACCGTCAGGCCAACGTGGTGCATGTGCTGGACGATACGCGGCTCAGTACCCGTTATCTGCAAACCTTCGAGCAGGTCTGGAGCACGCCGGCGGATGTCGGCGCCACGCGGCAATGGATCACGCAGCACAACCCGATGGATCCGACGCAGGCACTTTTCGCCGGGTTCTCGCCGCGCTCGGGCGGGGGTGACCTGGATGAGTTCGTCTCGATCATCGATGCCGCGAAAAAGGACGTGCTGTTCGTCACTGCGTTCGCCTTACCCGACGCCATCCTCAACGCCTTGCTCGGCTTGCCCCATGACGACATCCTGCGCTATGGCCTGCAAAACACCGCCAGCGAAATCACCGGGTTTCACGCCGACCGCACCGCTGAATTCACCACCGTTGCCCTGCTCGACAAAGGGCTGGAAGGCTGGCTCCAGGAAAGCAGGGAGGGTCAGAAGGGCAATATCCTGGTGCACACCAAAGCCATCGTCACTGACTTCACCAGTGATGCGCCGACGATCATAAGCGGTAGCCACAACCTCAGCGACGCAGCCAGCAACGGCAATGACGAAAACTATCTGATCATTCGCGGCGATACCGATCTGGCAGACCGTTATGGCCTGGAGTTGCTGCGGTTCTACGAGCATTACCGCTTTCGTTATTTCGCGAAAAAACTTGCGCTCAAGCAGGTCCAGCCGTTGGCGACGGATAACAGCTGGACTGATCACTATTACCGCGCGGGGGATCTACGGATGTTGTCGCGACTGCGGTTTACCGGCCAATAGCGATCCATCAGTCCGCGCTCATGGCCCGGCGATACTGACGCGTGCGTTTGGCGATGTATAACTGATCAATAATCAACGCCAACAACGCCGAAACCTTGGGTCGGGTTTTGCGTCCACGGCTCAAGTGATGCAGCTGGAATTTGACCACCGCCATGCATTTCCAGAAAGTACGCCTCCCGCGCCAGGGTCCGGCCGTCACGCGCTTCGCCTTGCATGGCCGGTGCTTCCTAACTACCGCCGGAGAGTTCCAGCAGGTCGATCGGTTGTTCGTTGAGCCACGGGATCACCTGCCGTGCATCATCGGCATTGAAACTACCGCGCTGGAAGTCCGCTGAGTTGAGCTTTACCGACACACAAAATTGCGGCGACACCGCGTGGCGAACCGCCGCGACGACGGACAACAGCAGGCGCGCACGATTTTCCAGCGAATCGCCCCATTGATCGGTGCGCCGATTGGTGAGCGGCGAAAGGAATTGGCTGATCAGGTACCCGTGAGCGGCGTGGATCTGCACACCGGTAAAGCCGGCTTTCTCCGCCAGTGCGGCGCTGGTGGCGAAGCGTCGGATCACCTCCTGGATATCGTCCTCGTTCATGGGTTTGGGTTCGGCGAATATCTTCGAAAACTGGCCGAGATCCAGCGCAACCGCCGATGGCGCCAAGGCTTGCTGGCCGAGGTTGGCCATGGTCTGGCAGCCAGGAAGGTTGAGCTGCACTCAGAAATGCGCACCGCCGGCCCGGCCGACACTTGCCCACTGGCGGAAGCGTTCCAGGTGGCGCTCGTCTTCCCGCGCGATTCCGCCGGGGCCGGTCATGGCGAGGTTCTCTTCCATAGGGGCTTTGGCAATGCGATTGCCGATGGTCTGGCCGTTGGGCAATTTCAACGTTCGGAAGGGCGACATGCTTGACTCCTCGTAGTGATGAGCAGTGGCCAAGCTTAAAGTTAACTTTAATGCCAAGCGAATAAATGAGGCCCTGATGAAAATTGGTGAACTGGCACAGTTGAGCGGGTTGACTGCATCGCGCATCCGCTTTTACGAATCTCAGGGCTTGATCCGCCAGGTCGAGCGCTCTGCCAATGGTTATCGGCGTTATTCGCAACAGGCGCTGCAGACCCTGCAACTCATCCAGTGCGCACAACAGGCCGGTTTCAGCCTGGAAGAGCTCAAGCAATTGCTGCCGGATACTGTGACGGGCGCGTTCAAGCACAGTGAGTTGATGGCCGGCCTGCATCGCAAGATCGAGCAGATCGAAGAGATGCAACGGCACCTGGCCCATAGCAAGGCGCAGTTGCTGGGGTGGATCGACACTATTCAGGCCCGACCCGAAGGCATGAGCTGCGATGAAAATGCCGAACGGGTGATGACGTCATTCAAGCACTAGATCAGCCTTGGACATGGAAGCAGGCCTGCTCGCGGATTGGATGGATCGGTTCATAAGCTCAGCCGGCGCCGATTTTTTCAACACGTCGTCTTCAATGGTTTTGTACATCGCCGACCTTGCTGTTGTACTGGTTGTCGAGAATCACCTTACCCCAGGGTCGGTAGCGCAAGGAGAAAACCGACGTCGGGTGGCAGCCCGGCGTTGTTGATTGCGGGGCCATCGGTTCAGCGCGGAAAGGTTGTCCGGCAGCACTGACTTGCCGGAAGGCTTCCCTGACGATACCGATGGAGCAGGGCAGTGCATTGGCGTAGCCGTTGCGAACCACGGGTGGCAAGCGTCCAGTGCCGGCTCCGTCCTGCCACCACACCTGGATTGCGGCGTTGGCCACTTCGCCCAGCCACTGGCCATTCACCTGTGGCGCAAGTTTGCCGACGCTGAACACGCTGATGTGCAGCGGCGCGTCGAGCTTGCCAGCGAAATCCTTGAGTTGGCGTTGCAGGGTTTGCCGACGATCGAGCGGTAGAAAGTGCGAGTCATCCAGTTCCATGGGTAAATACCAGCCGCTGACCGGGAGTTTCCAGTCCTTGCGCAACGTCTGCTGCCGGGCCAGCGACAGCCCCAGTTGCGCCTGCCAGTAGGTCGCCAGCCCGGCACTGTCCAGCTCATCGATGCGCTGGTAATAGGCCGGGTCCATGCGCAGGCCCAGCACCAGTTTCAGGCCTTGGGCCTGGGCCAGTTTCAGGCTGGTCGCGAGCCAGCCGTTGGCGCCGCCGAAGTCCGAGTCACCGTAGGCCGTCCACTGCACGATCACCGTGTGCGTGCCTTGGCGGGCAGTTTCCTGCCAGATTCGCTGCCATTGCGCCTGGCTCAGACTGGCATCGGCATTGAGTGGCTGATAGAAAATCCGCTCGTCAGCATGGGTCGCCACGCCGCCCAGCAACAGGTACAACGCCAAAAGAAGTCGCCTCATCAGAAATTCAACTCCACGCCCAGCAGCACGCCGTTGCCGCCTTCATACAGATTGCCGCCCAGCGATTGTTGATACTCGGTGCGGACCGTCAGGTGCGCGCGATAGGCGTTGTAGATATTGTCGTTGAACCACCATTGCCAACGCAGGCCGAGACCGGTGCGCAGGTCCTGGCGCCAGTCGTTGCTCGGATCCTGACTGGCGAATTCGAGAAAACCATACGGCATAAGAGTTTGCGCGCTGTTGAACGGCAGCTTCCAGGTGTGCCCTTGCTGGAAGCGCGATAACCATTGATGGTCACCGGCCTTGGTCCACCACGCTGCGTCGAGATAGAGGAAACGTTCCTCCCAATCACTTTCGTCGACGCGCCAGTCATTGCGATATCGCCCCTGATCGAGGAACGACGCGGTAGCGCGCAGGAGATAGTCGGTGGTGGTGTGCCCATCGTCACGATGATCGTCCGCCTGATCGGACACCTTTTCCGGGGCCAGCATCTGGCCGAGGCTCAGGCCGTGGTTGTCCTGATCATCGAACTGGCTTTGCTTGTAGATCTCACCGTAGAAGTTGATGTTGGCAGTGCCCCAGGGCTTGTAGCGCAGGCCGACGCCGGTGCCGAGGGATTCGGCGTAGCTCGACCGGCCCACGCTGCCAAGCAACACCCGGCCATAGACCGACAGCGTGCTGCCGGCGCGGCTGGGTTCATCGCCCAGTGCGTGGTCCCACATGGCCAGTTGCACGTTCTGTGAACTGGAGCGTCGCTGTGTGCCGATGCTGTCGTCGGGACGCAGGATGTCGTTGGTCGATATCCCGGCCGGCGACCAGGTACTTGCGATGGTGACTGAGTCGCGACGAGAAAGGCTTTCGTGAGCGCGACGCTGGCGATAGCGCCGCGCTTCCATGCTGCCATCCTCGTCATCGGCGGCCACCGGGCTCTGCTCCAGGTCGATCACGCGCTCCAGTTCCTTGCGTGCCGAGGCGCTGTCCTCGACCTCGTCGTAACGCCAGGCCAGAGTTTCGCCGAGGCGATAGTCTTCCGGGAAATCCTGGGTGGCGCGTTGCAGATACGGGATGGAGCGGGCGCGTTCCGCCTTGGTCTCGGCACCGGCCAGGCGCACGCCGTAATCGGCACGATAACGGGGATTGTCCGGTTCGCGCCGCGCCGCTTCGGCCAGCCATTCGGTACTTTGTTGCAGGTCGCCGGCCTTTTGCGCAGTGACCGAAGCCGCATAGTAATGCTCGGCATCCGGTACCAGCTGCAGGGCGGAACGCTGGCGTTGCAGCGCGAGGGTGTGATCGCCCTGGGCATCGGCAATCGCCGCGCCCAATGTCCACTCATTGGCACCACGGGTGCGGCTTAGTTGCCAGTAGCGTTCAGCTGTTTGCGTGGCGCCGATATTCAGGGCGCCGCGGCTGGCGGTGAGGCGGGCATTGTCGCTGAGTTCGGCATCCGCAATGCTGCGCCAGATGGCCAGGGCACCGGCCGAGTCTCCGGCAGCCTCCAGGGCGTAGGCGAGTGGCAGGCGAGTGTTCTGGTCACCCATTTTTTCGGCGGTCTGGTAATACACCACTGCTTCACCGGGACGCTCGGGCATTGCACAACGGCCGAGGGCGCGGTAGTCGCCCCCGGCTTGCGGGTGATCGCCAATCGCCTGTTGAACCGCGCGGCACTGGCTGTTTTCCGCCAGTTGTGCCAGCAGTTGCCCGCGAGTGGCGGGGTCGACGCGGTTGAGCAACGAAACGATACGTTGCTGTTGTGTTGGGGTCGGTGTCGACGCGGCATACAACCCCGCCAATCGTTGCAGCAGGGGTGTCGGCAGCTCGCCGCCGTGGCGGTCGAAGGCGCTCTCGAGCAATTGCTGCGCATGTTCCCGCTGGCCGGCTTTCAGCGCCAGGTAGGTAGCCTGGTTGAGTGAGTTCAGGTTGCCGGTCTGCTGGTAATGCCGCTCCCAGAATGCCGCCGCCTGGGTATCGTGATCCGATGCCTGGAGCAGTTCAGCGCGGCGTTTGACCACGTCGGCGGTTTGCTGCTGGCTGGCGAGATAGGCCATGATTTTGTCGCTGCGGCCCTCATCCTGCCAGGCGTCCAGTAGACGTTCACGGCGTTGCGTGTCCCACGGTTCCGGCAAACGAGTGTTTTGCAGCAGTTCGGTGGCTTGCAGGCGCTGGGCGAGTATCAGCCAGGTCTGCGGATCTGCGTCGGGCGGGCAACTTTGCAACTGACTGAGTGCGGCTTGCGGTGCGTGGCGGGACAGCCACTCGGCCGTCTCAAGGCAGGGACGCTGCAACTCGCCACTCAAGCGTTGCACCGTTGCGCTGTCGCCGGTTTGCCGCGCCAGTTCCCACAGGCGCTGACGCTGGGTCGGATCGGCCAGATCGGCGGGCGGCAGCGATTGCATCCAGCGTTGCGCCTGCTGAATGTGGCCCATGGCAATCGTCCGATCGACCATGGCCTGTCGAGTCTTGCGCGCGGCTTCCGGGCTTGGTGCTGTTTGCAGCAATTGCTGCAAAGGTTGCTCGTCGAGGCGTTGCACGTAGGCGTTGGCCAGGCGTTGCCAGCTTTGGGCATCGAGTTGTTGGTTCGCGGCCAGGGGGGCCAGTTCTTTGATGGTGCCATCCCAATCGCGCAACTGCTCGGACCAATTGGCCCGGGCCAGTTGCAGAACTCGCTCATCACCTTTGGGTGGCAGTTGCGCCAGCCAGTCATGGGCCGCGGATGCGCCGCCGCGCTTGGCCAGGCTGGCGCTGTAGGCCTGCCATAGGCGCACGCGCTGGTCCAGATTGCTGGTGGCTATCCACTGCTCCACCTTTTCACTTTCCGGCGGATCCTGTTCGATCCAGGCCAGGCGCAGGTTGAGCAGGGTGTCGCTGTTGGCCGGGGTATCCGGTAGCGCTTGCACGGCGTCTTCGTAGCGATGCTGCTTGACCAGCGATTGCACCAGTAACGCCCGCGCTTCGTCGTTTTCTGGCACCTTACTCAGCAGGTGGCGCATCAGCCGTTCGACTTCTTTCCAGTTGCCGTTTTTCGCTTCGCGGTAACTGCGGTCCATATAGGGATAACTGCGGAACTGATCGAAATCGGTCAATGGTTCGGCCTGCACCCACGCCGTCGTGTTCAGACAGAGCAACAGGCTGCCGGCCATCAAGGTTTGACGATGGACAGGCTTCATGCGACCTCCCTGGCAATGCGGTAGGCAGCGTGCTGCTCGCTCGCCTGATCGGCCAGGGCCTGTTCGAGGATTTCCTGGGTGATCATGCCGCGGTCTATCAAGTGTTCACCCAGAGACATTTTTTCCGCATCGAAATCGATCAGCGCCTGATTGAACAGGGTTGGCGGTACCATGCCGCGCACTTGCAGCAGATTGCCCAGCAGTACTTGGTGATGGCTGACGCGCTCAATCAAGTCTTCGTCGTCCTGATGTTGCTCAAGCACGCCAAGCATCTGATGTACTTCCTCGTTTTGACGAGGGCTGGCGTACCAGTAGCGGATCCCCAGGGTAACCCGGCCCTGTGGTGCGAGGCGGCAATGCACCGGGCGTTTCAGTTGACGGCTGATGGCCCCCAGAGACACCTGGCTCACTGGACCCTCGGAGGCCAGCACCAGGGTTTCGTTTTCCTCGGCGACCGGCAGCACGCCGTAGTGTGTGGCGATTTTGCGTGGCACGGCGTCGATCAGGCGTTTGTCGAGTTTGAACGGATTGAGTGGCGCCCATTCCAGGTGCAGCTGTTCGGCCAGGGTCTGCACCAGTTGAGTGGTGTCGATGTGTCCGCGCAGCAGCAGTTCGTGACCCAGGCGCCGGCGTACCGGGTTGGTGATCGCGGCTTCGAGTTGATCCTCAGTGAGCAAGCCTTTTTCCACCAGCCGATGGCCCAGCGGGGTGCGCTGGGCCAGGGCCAGGGCCGGAAACTCATGAGTGGTCTTGTCCCAGGCGACGCGACGTGAATCGCCCATTTCCATCACCTGGCGTAGCGCCCGAAGGTTGGCGAAGAAATTGACGAAATTGCTCCACATCATCCGGGGGGCTGATAGCAGCCCTTCGCCCAGACCGTAATAACGGGTGACAAACCAAGCGCGCTGAAACAGGCGATTGAGCAGCATGAAACCGTTGAGCCACAGCAGGGTCACCAACAATGCGCTGTCTTCTAGGATCGATGGAAACCGCCAGGCATTCGGCGCGATTACTGTGACCAGCCACATCGTCAGCAACAGCAGAAGCAGAATGTTCACCAGGAAGCTCAACAGGTACGCAATCAGGCCACGGCGGTCGCGCCACAGAAAATAATTGAGCAGGCCCTTGGGGCTCCAGCCCAGATTCTTGGTGCCCTGGAACACAATGCCGACGATCCAGCGCGACTTCTGCCGGATCGCGTGCTGCAAGTCCCGGGGAAAGTGTTCGCGCACGCAGATCACCTGGGAGAAGGCGCGGTCCATGCCCAACACCCATGGCTGCTCCAGTGCCAGTTTCGGGTCGGTCACCGAATACCGGGCAAAGATGCACTTCATGCCTTTTTGCTTGAGGCGAAAACCGATGTCGTAGTCTTCGGTGAGGCTCTGCACGTCGAAGGCGATACCGTCACCGTCCTCGAGCAGGGCACTGATGGCCTTGCGACTGAAACAGGTGCCGACCCCGGCGCTGGGCACTTGCCCGGTCAGCGCTTCACGCACGATGACGTCCTTGCCATGGTTTTCGGCGAACTCGTCGACGTAGTGCCCGGCAGTAAAGCCATTCCATTCGGGGGCGTAGGGGTAGACCGGAATCTGGATCAAGTCCTTGGCCGGCAGCAGGTAGTTGAACAGGCGCAACTCCATGGGCGAAATCACGTCCTCGGCATCGTGCAGGATGAAGCCGGCGAACTGGATCTTTGCATCGTTTTCAAAACGCAGGATGGCGTCGATCACGTTGTTCAGGCAGTCGGCCTTGCTGGTTGGGCCGGGGCGTGCACACACCACTTTGTGCACGTTGGGATAATGCAGGCACACCGCATCGACGTCGGCCTGGGTCTCGGCGTCGTTGGGGTAGGTGCCGACGAAAATCTGATAGTTCTCGTAGTCGATGGTCGAGGCGGCCAGGCGCGCCATCTCGCCGACCACGCCGACTTCGTTCCACGCAGGCACCATGATCGCCAGGGGTTTTTCGCTGATGGTGTACAGCCGTTGCTCATCGGCGCGCTCGAATTTTTCATAGATCCGCCAGCGCCGGATCAATTTGCGGGTCCAGTACACCAGGTCGATGAACAGGTCATCGAGCCCGAGTATGAACATCAGCAGGGCCAGTGTAATCGCGAGGTATTTGAGTCCGAACAACGCATAGGCAAAGAGGTCGACAAACACCAGGCTCATACGGCTTTTCCAGCCGTACGGTGTTTGAGCCAGATGACGAGGCGATTGGCGATGCGCTCGCTGGCGTGTCCGTCGCCATAAGGACTATGGACCCGGCTCATGCGCTGGAAGGTGGCGTCATCATCGAACAACAGGCTCGACTCCTTGACGATACGGTCGGTGTCGGTACCCACCAGCACCACCGTTCCGCCTTCGAGCGCCAATGGCCGCTCCGTGACATCACGCAACACCAACAGCGGTTTGCCAATGGCCGGGGCTTCCTCCTGGATGCCACCGGAATCGGTGAGAATGAAATACGCGCGGCCCATCAGCCAGACGAAATGCCGGTAATCCTGCGGTGCCACCAGATAGATATTGGGTTTGTCCGCGAGAACGCCGTAGACCGCCTTTTGCACCTGCGGATTGAGGTGCACCGGGTAGACGAATTGCACATCGGGATAACGTTCGGCGAGGGTGGCCAGGGCCAGGCAGATGTTGCGAAAGCCGCTGCCGAAGTTCTCCCGGCGATGCCCGGTGATCAGCACCATGCGCCTGTTGTCGTCGAGCACGGCCAGCGGCGAGTCGGCGGCCGGTTGCCAGTGGATTTCCCGCTGGTGATTGCGCATCCATACCAGCGCATCAATCACTGTATTACCGGTGACCTCAATGTTGGTCTTGGACACACCTTCGCGCAGCAGGTTGCCTGCGTCATTGATGGTCGGCGCAAAATGCAGGTCGGCAATGACCCCGGTCAGTTGCCGGTTGGCTTCCTCCGGCCAGGGGGCGCGCAAGTTACCGGTACGCAACCCCGCCTCGACGTGGCCAATCGGCAACTGGCGATTGAAGGCGGCGAGAGCGGCCATGAAGCTGGTGGTGGTATCGCCGTGCACCAGCACGATATCTGGTTGCACTCGCTCGTAGGCTTTGTCGAGATGCCCCAGCAATTGTTCGGAGAGACCGTTGAGGGTCTGGCCCAGGGTCATCACCTGCAAGTCTTCATCGACTGTCAGTTCGAACGAGTCGAGGACCTGCTTGAGCATTTCCCGATGCTGGCCGGTGGAGCAGATGTTCAGCGTGATACCAGGCCAATTACGCAGGACCCGCGCCAGGGGGGCCATCTTGATGGCCTCCGGACGCGTACCGAAAACCATCATGACTTTAAATGTCATTAACTCTCCTGGGACCGCACACGCCGGATACGTCGCGGCTGCTAAAACCGGTAATTTCTTGGGCATAGAATAATGCAGTCGGATGGGGAGGTGTCCAATGAATGGCCCTGACTCGAAGGTCTTGCTTCGAATGGGTTCATGTGCGCCCGGTTGTGAACCGGATACCCGCTTCCTGTAGCCAACGGTAGCGTCTGCCTGCCCGTGCGTTTGGTAACGGTTTTTCCTCCCCTGACGCATCCATCTGATTCAAAACACTTTTCAATTCCCCCAGGATTCCGCCCATATCTTATGGCACACTTTCTGCTGTCTATTCCGTTGTTACACACCGTATTCCGGTATAGCGGAATAAACTAGCCTTGGAGTGCTTGCCATGCATCGCCGACCTTCCTTATTTAAAGCGTGTGTTTTTCTGTTCGCGGCTTCGGCCTCTGTCGTGGGTATCGCTCAAGCGGCAGACAGCAAGCTCGACAGCGTCCTGGCCCGCGGCAAACTGATTGTAGGCACCGGCAGCACCAACGCGCCGTGGCACTTCCAGGGCGCCGATGGCAAGTTGCAAGGCTTTGATATCGATATCGCGCGCATGGTGGCCAAGGGGTTGTTCAACGACCCGAGCAAAGTCGAGTTCGTGGTGCAGTCGTCCGACGCGCGTATCCCCAACCTGCTGACCGACAAGGTCGACATGAGCTGCCAGTTCATCACCGTGACCGCTAGCCGTGCCCAGCAAGTGGCGTTCACCCTGCCGTACTACCGGGAAGGTGTCGGCCTGCTGCTGCCGGCGAACAGCAAGTACAAGGAAATCGATGACATGAAGGCCGCCGGTGACAGTCTCACCGTGGCGGTGCTGCAAAACGTCTATGCCGAAGAGCTGGTGCACCAGGCGCTGCCCAAGGCCAAGGTCGATCAGTACGACAGCGTGGACCTGATGTACCAGGCCGTGAACTCCGGCCGCGCCGACGCGGCGGCCACCGATCAGTCTTCGGTGAAATACCTGATGGTGCAGAACACCGGCCGTTATCGCAGCCCGGCCTATGCCTGGAGCCCGCAGACTTATGCGTGCGCGGTCAAGCGCGGCGATCAGGACTGGCTGAATTTCGTCAACACCACCCTGCATGAGGCCATGACCGGCGTTGAGTTCCCGACTTACGCGGCATCGTTCAAACAGTGGTTCGGTGTGGATCTGCCAACGCCGGCGATTGGCTTCCCCGTCGAATTCAAATGATCCCGTGAGAGTGGGGCGCGCCAATGCGCCCCGCTCAAGGTACTGCTGACCATGAACTATCAGTTGAACTTTGCCGCCGTGTGGCGCGATTTCGACACCTTGCTGGCGGGGCTCGGTATGGGCCTTGAACTGGCGCTGGTGTCGATCGCCATCGGCTGCGTGATCGGCCTGATGATGGCGTTTGCCTTGCTGTCCAGGCATCGCGCATTGCGGGTGCTGGCGTCGGTGTATGTCACGGTGATTCGTAACACGCCGATCCTGGTGTTGATTCTGTTGATCTACTTTGCGTTGCCGAGCCTGGGGATACGCCTGGACAAGATTCCCTCGTTCATCATCACCCTGTCGCTGTACGCCGGGGCCTACCTGACCGAAGTGTTCCGCGGCGGTTTGCTGAGCATTCCCAAGGGCCTGCGCGAAGCTGGGCTGGCCATTGGCCTGGGCGAGTGGCAGGTCAAGGCCTACGTCACCGTGCCGGTGATGCTGCGCAATGTGTTGCCGGCCCTGTCGAACAACTTCATTTCGCTGTTCAAGGACACCTCGCTGGCGGCGGCGATTGCCGTACCGGAGCTGACCTATTACGCGCGCAAGATCAATGTCGAAAGCTACCGGGTGATTGAAACCTGGCTGGTGACCACGGCGCTTTATGTGGCGGCCTGTTACCTGATTGCCATGATGCTGCGTTACCTCGAACAGCGTCTGGCGATTCGCCGATAGGAGGCCCCATGTACGAATCCCCCAGTTGGTTGCATGAGTTGTGGGTGGCGCGGGAAGTGCTGTGGCAAGGCTTTCTGACCAGCGTCCAGGTGTCGGTGCTGGCGATTTTGCTCGGCACGCTGGTTGGCGTCGTCGCCGGGCTGGTGCTGACCTACGGTAAATTCTGGATGCGCGCACCGTTTCGTTTTTATGTCGATGTGATTCGCGGCACGCCCGTGTTCGTGCTGGTGCTGGCGTGCTTTTACATGGCGCCGGCGCTGGGCTGGCAGATCGGTGCGTTCCAGGCCGGTGCGCTGGGACTGACGCTGTTCTGCGGCTCCCATGTTGCCGAAATCGTGCGCGGTGCCTTGCAGGCCCTGCCGCTTGGGCAGATGGAGGCAAGCAAGGCCATCGGCCTGACGTTCTACCAGGCCCTCGGTTACGTGTTGTTGCCCCAGGCGCTGCGGCAGATTCTGCCGACCTGGGTCAATTCGTCGACCGAGATCGTCAAGGCCTCGACCCTGTTGTCGGTGATCGGCGTCGCCGAGTTGCTGCTCAGTACTCAGCAGATCATCGCCCGGACCTTCATGACCCTGGAGTTTTACCTGTTCGCCGGATTCCTGTTCTTCGTCATCAACTACGGCATCGAGTTACTCGGCCGGCATATTGAAAAGCGGGTGGCTTTGCCATGACTCAGACTCAAACCCATGCACAAAACGGCCAACCGCTGCTGGATATTCGCGGCCTGCACAAGCGTTACGACCAGCTCGAAGTGCTCAAGGGCGTCGATCTGACGATGCAGCGCGGCAATGTGGTGACGTTGATCGGTTCCAGCGGCTCGGGCAAGACCACGCTGCTGCGCTGCGTGAACATGCTCGAAGAGTTCCAGGGCGGGCAGATCCTGCTCGACGGCGAATCCATCGGTTATGACGAGGTCAACGGCAAACGCATTCGCCACCCGGAAAAAGTCATTGCCCGTCATCGTGCCATGACCGGCATGGCGTTCCAGCAGTTCAACCTGTTTCCGCACCTGACTGCATTGCAGAACGTCACCCTGGGTCTGCTCAAAGTCAAGAAACTGCACAAGGACGAGGCCGTGGTCCTGGCCGAGAAATGGCTGGAGCGCGTCGGCCTGCTGGAACGTCGCGATCACTTTCCCGGTCAGTTGTCTGGCGGTCAGCAGCAGCGCGTGGCGATTGCCCGCGCAATCGCCATGAACCCGAGCCTGATGCTGTTCGACGAAGTGACCTCGGCCCTGGACCCGGAACTGGTCGGCGAAGTGCTGAGCGTGATCAAGGGCCTGGCCGAAGACGGCATGACCATGCTGCTGGTGACCCACGAAATGCGCTTCGCCTTCGAGGTTTCAGACAAGATCGTATTCATGAATCAGGGGCGTATCGAAGAGCAGGGGCCGCCCAAGGACCTGTTCGAGCGCCCGCAATCGCCACGACTGGCGGAATTTCTCAAAAGCACTCGCTTTTAACGTCATTTTCAAAGCAGGAGAAACGCCCATGAGCATTACTCGTTACGGCACCGGAAGCACCGCCGCTGGCGGTCAGCCTCGCCCATTCGCCCGTGCCGTTGAAGCCGATGGCTGGCTGCACGTTTCCGGGCAGGTGCCGGCGCTGGACGGCGAGATCATTACTGGCGGCATTGTCGAACAGACCCACCAGACGATGAAAAACCTGATCGCGATTCTCGAAGAGGCCGGTTATGGCCTGGAAGACGTGGTGCGTGCTGGCGTGTGGCTGGAGGATCCGCGGGATTTCACGAGTTTCAACAAGGTGTTCTCCGAATACTTCAAACCGGAACATGCCCCGGCGCGGGCCTGCGTGCAGGCCAACATGATGGTCGACTGCAAGGTCGAGATCGACTGCATTGCGTACAAGAAAAAGGCTTGAGTCCGCGGTGACTGCATCGCGAGCAGGCTCGCTCCTACATTTGGAATGCGTTCCCTGTAGGAGCGAGCCTGCTCGCGATGGCGGCCTAACGGTCAACGCAGCACTCTGGTTAAACTCCCGGCGACTTTGAATGGGAACCACTGAAATGACCGAAGACACCATCAAGCGTCGGGCACGTGGTCTGGACCGGGCGTTCGATATCCTCGACTTCCTCAAGGAGATCGGCCAGCCCCTGCGCCCGAACGACATTGCCAACGGCATCGGCAGCCCAAAATCCACGGTCTACGAACTGGTGGCTTCGCTGCTGGAGCGGCGGATCCTGGAGCCGGTGGGCAAGGACGGTCATGTCTACCTCGGTCGTCAGTTGTACTTTCTCGGCCAGGCCCACTTGCGCCATTTCGACCTGACCCGTGAAGCCGATCACGCCTTGCAGGAAATCGTCAGCCAGACCCATGAAACGGCGCAGATGTGTCTGCTCAACGGGCGCAAATACACCGTTGCGTTGATGAAGGAGGGGGAACGGCATTTCCGCATTTCCTCGGACATTGGCGAAAACGCGCCCATCCCCTGGACCGCCTCCGGGCGGCTGTTGCTGGCGCACCTGAGCGACCAGGCAATCGTCGACCTGATCGACCACGACGACTTCATCCTGCCCGACGGCGAACGCTTGCCGCTGGAACAGTTTCTCAAGGAAATCCGTCAGGCCGGGATCGATGGATTTTTTTCTTTCGATAGCGTCGCCGACACCTTTACCCATTGCTTCGCCGCACCCGTCAAAGACCCTGGCGGCGTGGCCATCGCGACCCTGTGCATTGTCGCTCCACGAGCCGATGCCAAGAAAAACTACAATGACTACCGCCGGGTGCTGATCGACAGCGCCAACAGCCTGGCCCGTCGCATCAACGAATAACAGCGGCTGCCTGCGGCCGCGTGAACGAGGAGTTCGACCATGCCTTCTTCCCCCCATACTGCCAACGTGGACAAAGGCGCTGCCCCGATCGGTGCCAGCCTGGTGCGTGACGTCAGCCTGCCCGCGCTGGTACTGCACCGCGAGGCGCTGGAACACAACATTCGCTGGATGCAGGACTTCGTCAGCAACAGCGGCGCGGAACTGGCGCCCCACGGCAAAACCAGCATGACCCCGGCGCTGTTCCGTCGCCAACTGGACGCCGGTGCCTGGGGCATCACCCTGGCCAGCGCGACGCAAACCCGTGCCGCCTACGCCCATGGCGTGCGTCGTGTGCTGATGGCCAACCAGTTGGTCGGCACGCCGAACATGGCGCTGATCGCCGACCTGCTGGCCGACCCGACGTTCGATTTCTATTGCATGGTCGATCATCCGGACAACGTCGCCGACCTCGGCGCCTATTTCACCTCCCGTGGCGTGCGCCTGAACGTGATGATCGAGTACGGCGTAGTTGGCGGGCGTTGCGGTTGCCGTAGCGAGCAGCAAGTGCTCGATTTGGCCAAGGCCATCGCCGCGCAACCGGCCCTGGCTCTGACCGGGATCGAAGGCTACGAGGGCGTGATCCATGGTGATCACGCCGTGACCGGTATCCGCGATTTCGCCGCGTCACTGGTGCGCCTGGCGGTGCAGTTGCAGGACAGCGGCGCCTTCGCCATTGCCAAGCCGATCATCACCGCGTCGGGCTCGGCCTGGTATGACCTGATTGCCGAATCCTTCGAAGCGCAGAACGCCGGTGGACGTTTCCTCAGCGTGCTGCGTCCCGGCAGTTACGTGGCTCACGACCATGGCATCTACAAGGAAGCGCAGTGCTGCGTGCTCGACCGTCGCAGCGATCTGCACGAAGGCCTGCGTCCGGCGCTGGAAGTGTGGGCGCACGTGCAGTCGTTGCCGGAGCCGGGGTTTGCGGTGATAGCCCTGGGCAAGCGCGACGTGGCCTACGACGCCGGCTTGCCGGTGCCGTTGTTGCGGTACAAGGCCGGCGTGGTGCCGGCCAAAGGCGATGATGTGAGTGCGTGCAAGGTGACCGCGGTGATGGACCAGCATGCGTTCATGACCGTGGCGCCAGGGGTTGATCTGCGGGTGGGCGACATCATTTCGTTCGGCACATCGCACCCGTGCCTGACGTTCGACAAGTGGCGTGTCGGGTGTCTGGTCGATGAGCAACTGAACGTCATCGAGACCATGGAAACCTGTTTCTAAGGTTCAGGACCGAGGCGCGGCCTTCGCTGCAGGAGCGGGCTTGCCCGCGAAGAGGCCCTACCAGACAAAAGAGAAATCCGCGTATGAACACCATCAACACCCTGGGCCCCAACACTCCACGCATCGCCCTGATCGGCGAATGCATGATCGAGTTGCAGCATCGCGCCGACGGCAGCCTGCAACAGAGCTTCGGTGGCGACACCTTGAACACGGCGGTGTACCTGTCCCGGGAACTGGGAGAGAACGGCACCGTGGATTACGTCACCGCCTTGGGCGATGACAGTTTCAGCGACGCGATGTGCCAGAGTTGGGCAGCGGAAAATATCGGGCTCGGAATGGTTCAGCGCCTGCCGGGGCGTCTGCCGGGTTTGTATTGCATCCAGACCGACGCGGTCGGCGAGCGGCGCTTTCTGTACTGGCGCAATGAAGCGGCGGTACGCGATTGCTTCACCACCCCGACCGCCGCGCCGATCCTTGCGGCGCTGCCGGATTACGACGTGCTGTACTTCAGCGGCATCACCCTGGCGGTACTCGGCATGCAAGGCCGGGAAAAGTTGCTGGACACTCTGATCGAAGCCCGCCAGCGCGATGCGCGAATCGTGTTCGACAACAACTACCGGCCACGGCTGTGGGCGTCGGTCGAGGAGGCTCGGGCGGCGTATCGTCGTGTGCTGCCGTATGTCGACCTGGCGTTGCTGACGGTGGATGACGAACAGGCGTTGTTTGGTTATGCCGATTGTGACGCAGTGTTTGCCGCGTATGAGCAGATCGGTACGCCGGAAGTGGTGCTCAAGCGTGGCGCCCAAGCCTGCCTGATTCGTTGTGATGGCGAGTCATTCGAGGTGCCGGCGCAGAAGGTCGAGCGGGTGGTGGACACCACGGCGGCGGGGGATTCATTCAGTGCGGCGTATCTGGCTTCGCGGCTCACGGGCGGCAGCCCGGTGGACGCCGCCGAGGCAGGGCATCGGTTGGCGAGCCGGGTGATTCAGGTGCCGGGGGCGTTGATTCCGAAATAAGCGGTGAATGGCCGTTGGCTGCGCCATCGGTTCGCGGGCAAGCCCGCTCCTACAAGACCTGCGCGATACCTGTAGGAGCTGGCTTGCCAGCGATAGGGCCCTCAGACCACCCCAATCAATCCCGGTAAAACACCTGCACCAGGTGATAGCCGAACTTGCTCTTGATCGGCCCATGCACCACCCGCAGCGGTTTCTTGAAGATTACCGCATCGATCACGCCGACCATCTGCCCCGGCCGCACTTCACCGAGGTCACCGCCGCGCTTGCCCGAGGGGCAGGTCGAGTACTTCTTGGCCAGGACATCGAACGCTTCACCCTTGGCAATGCGTTGTTTGAGCTGCTCGGCTTCTTCCGAGGTTTTCACCAGAATATGGCGGGCTTGAGCTTTCATGGGCGGTACCTTGCAACGGTGGTGGCTATGTGGGCGGTTATGTGGGTGACAGCGGGGGCGCGCGATTATGCCTCAAGTCAGTGCGGTTGACCGATCATCGTGCGAATCTTGTTGGCCAGCAGGTCGATGGAAAACGGTTTGGCCACCATGTCCATGCCTTCTTCGAGGAAACCCTGGCGCTCGGCGGCGATTTCCGCATAACCGGTCATGAACAGTACTTTCAGTTCGGGGCGGTGCTGGCGGGCGATTTCTGCCAGTTGCCGGCCGTTCATGCCCGGCAACCCGACGTCGGTCACCAGCAGGTCCACCCGCAGGTCTGATTCCAGCACCGGCAGGGCACCCTTGGCATCTTCGGCTTCATGGGCGCGGTAGCCGAGCTCTTTGAGCAGGTCCAGTACCAGCATGCGCACCGCCGCATCGTCCTCGACCAGCATCACGGTTTCGCCGGCAATTGCCGCCGGTGCCTCACCGATGGGGGGCGACAGGGCTTTTTCCGGCTCGACCGAATGCAGGCGCGGCAGGTACAAACGCACGCTGGTGCCCCGTTCGGGCAGGCTGAACAGACTGACGTGGCCCCCCGATTGTTGGGCGAAACCGTAAATCATCGACAAGCCCAAGCCGGTGCCCTGGCCAATGGGCTTGGTGGTGAAGAACGGGTCGAATGCCTTGGCCAGCACCAAGGGCGTCATGCCGGCGCCGTTGTCGCTGACGGTAATCATCACGTAGTCGCCGGCCTTGACCGGTTCCAGGGTCGTGATGTCGCTGCCGTCGAGGTACACATTGGCGGTTTCGATCTGCAGCACGCCGCCATCGGGCATGGCGTCCCGGGCGTTGATCACCAGGTTGAGCAAGGCGTTTTCCAACTGACTGACATCCGTGCTGATCCGCCAGATGTCTTCGGCCAGTTGCAGTTTGAGTTCGATGTGGTCGCCCTTGGTTCGACTGAACAAGTCTTCGAGCGAGTGAATCAGCTCGTTGGGGTTCAGCGGCTTGCGGTTGAGCGACTGCCGCCGGGAGAACGCCAGCAAGCGATGGGTGAGGGCGGCGGCACGGTTGGCCGAGGACACTGCCGCTTCGGTGAATCGGCCGATCTCGCTGATACGACCGTCCGCGATGTAGCGCTGCATCAGGTCGAGGCTGCCGATGATGCCGGTGAGCATGTTGTTGAAGTCATGGGCGATGCCGCCGGTAAGCTGGCCGACCGCATCCATTTTCTGGGCATGGCGCAAGGTGTCTTCGGCACGCTCACGTTCGACCATCTCGTTCTGCAGGCGCTCGTTGGCCTCGGCCAGTTGGCGGGTGCGGGCGGCAACCCGTTCCTCAAGGGTTTCGTTCAGGTTGCGCAGGGCTTCTTCGGTCTTTTTGCTTTCGGTTTCATCGATCACGAAGATGTAGAAACCGTTTACCGCGCCGTCTGCGCCGTGGCGCGGCAGGTAATTCATCAAGGCCTGGCGGATGCTGCCGTCGCGGTGTGGCGTGCTGATGCTGAAACTGCAGGGCCGGCCGGACAGTGCCTCAGTGATGTACGGGGCGCATAGCGCATAGGCTTCTTCGCCGAGCACTTCAAGAATGGTAAGCCCGTAAAGCTCTTGCGGCGTCAGGCCGTACCAGTCGAGGTACGCCGCATTGTTCAGGCGAAAGCGTTCTTCGCGGTCGACGTAGCTGATCAGGACCGGCATGGCGTTGATGATCAGTTGCAGCTCGGTCTGGCTCTGGCGCAGGGCCTGTTCGGTGTGTTTGCGTTCGGTCAGGTCCAGGGCGGCGCCGAGGAAGCGCATCGGCCGGCCGTGGTGATCCTTGTAGCAGCGACCGCGGGCAAACACCCAGCGCATCTGGCCGTCGGTTTGCAGCAGGCGATACTCCTCGGCGTACTCAGTGCCGTGGGTGATGCAATGCTTGATGCTGCGGGCGATCAGGGCGCGGTCTTGCGGGTGTACGCCTTGCAGGTACTCGCTGATCGGCAACTGGCTGGCCATGGCCGGATCGATGCCGTGCAGTTGGGCAAAATTCGCATCGGCGATGAAACGGTCCTCGCTGATGTCCCAGTCCCAGGTGCCGACCGCATCGGTGGCGGCGAGGGCCAGTTGCAGGCGCTCCTCGGTTTCACGCTGGGCCTTGAGGCTGGCCGCCGAGCGCTGTTCGAGTTCGAGGGCGATGCGCCGGCGTTCGTTGGTTTCGATGGCGGTGACCAGGATCCCGGCCACCTTGGCACTTTCGTCACGGATCGGGCTGTAGGTCAGGTCGAGCCAGAAGTCAGTCTCCCGGCCCTCACGTTGCAGGGTGAAGCGCTGCTCGCTGTAGGTTCGCACCTGACCTTGCAGGACGGCGCTGTATATCGGGTCGGTAAAGTCTTTCAACTCTGGCCAGATCAGGTGTGTCGGTTGGCCGAAAGCGTGTGGATGTTTGCTTCCGCTGAGCAGGGCGAAGCCGTCGTTGTAGATCTGCGTCAGTTGCGGGCCCCATAGCAGCAACATCGGCATCGGTGAGTGAATCACGATATCCACGGCGGTTCGCAGGCTTTGTGGCCAGGTGCTGGCCGCGCCCAGCGGGCTGCTTGCCCAGTCGATTCGGGCGATCAAGGCCTGGGCATCGCTGGCGGTTGGTGTTGCGTTCATCCGGGAGTCCTGCGCCAATTCGCTATAGCAGGCGTCTATTCTTGCACAGGTGGCAGACACAGGTTGATTCGAAGGCGACACAGGGCCCTGTAGGAGCGAGCTCGCTCGCGATGGTCGTAAACGATAACGCTGGTTGGCAGGTGCTCCGCGGCGCTCTCAGGTTTATCGTCGGATCGCCGCCCGGAGCAAGCTCGCTCCTACAGGTGACCCTATTTCAATCCTGGAGTTCGGGCCTGTTTCGGTACTGTTCCAGCGCTTCGGGATTGGCCAGGGCATCGGTGTTTTTCACTTTCTGCCCGTGCACCACATTGCGTACCGCCAACTCAACGACTTTGCCGCTGATGGTCCGGGGAATGTCGGTGACTGCGACAATCTTCGCCGGCACATGGCGTGGCGTGGCGTTGTCGCGAATCGTCTGGCGGATCTGCTGTTGCAGCGCCTCGTCCAGTTCGACCCCGTCGCGCAACTGTACGAATAGCACCACCCGCACGTCATCCTGCCACTGCTGACCGATGGCCACGCTGTCGAGCACCTGGGGGACTTTCTCCACCTGACGATAGATTTCCGCCGTGCCGATGCGCACGCCCCCAGGGTTGAGCACGGCATCGGAGCGACCGTGGATCATCATTGCGCCATGGGGCAGTTGTTCGGCGTAATCACCTTGGGCCCAGACGCCGGGGAACAGGCTGAAATAGGATTTGCGCAGTTTCTCGCCATCGGGATCGTTCCACAGGCCAACGGGTATCGCCGGGAAGTGCCGGGTGCAGACCAGTTCGCCTTTTTCGCCGATCACCGGTTGGCCGGCGTCGTTCCACACTTCGACGGCCATGCCCAGGCTCTTGCCCATGATTTCGCCGCGCCTGACCGGCGACACAGGGTTGCCATTGACGAAGCACGAAACGATGTCGGTGCCACCGGACATCGAGGCCAGACACACGTCAGCCTTGAAGTCGCGATAGACGAAGTCGTAACTGTGCGGCGACAGCGCCGAGCCGGTGCATAGCAGCATCTTGAGGCTGCCCAGGTCATGGCTTTCCCGGGGCTTGATACCGCTGCTTTCCAGGGTCGCAAGGTATTTGGGGCTGGTGCCAAAGACACTGATGCCCTCGTCGTCGATCAGGTCGATCAAGCGTTGCGGGTCGGGGTGGAACGGCGAGCCGTCGTACAGCACCACCGCACTGCCGACCGCCAATGCCGACACCAGCCAGTTCCACATCATCCAGCCGCAGGTAGTGTAGTAGAACAGGCGCTCGCCGGGGCCGAGATCGCAGTGCAGGCCGTGTTCCTTGACGTGTTGCAGGAGTACGCCGCCGGTGCTGTGAATGATGCATTTGGGCACGCCGGTGGTGCCGCTGGAGTAGAGGATGTACAGCGGATGGGCGAAGGGCACGGGGACGAAATCCGGCTCGCCGCCAGGTTCATAGAAATCGTTCCACAGCGTTACGTTGGCCTGGGTGTGGAATTCTTCTATGTGCGCCTGCGGACGTGCGTAAGGCACGACGATCAACTGTTGCAGCGAAGGCAGGCGCTGGAGGATCTCGTTGACTTTGGCGGTCTGGTCGATCTCCTTGCCGGCATAGCGGTAGCCGGCGCAGGTCACCAGCACTTTCGGTTCGATCTGGCCGAAACGGTCAACCACCCCTTGGGTGCCGAAGTCGGGCGAAGAGCAGGACCAGATTGCGCCAAGGCTGGTGGTGGCGAGCATGGCCACCAGGGTTTGCCAGGTGTTGGGCATGCACGCGGCGACCCGGTCGCCAACCCTGACACCGGTCGCTATCAGCCCGTTTTGAAAGCCGGCGACATGTTCCGCGAGATCGGCCCAGGTCAAATGTTCACGCAGACCGTTTTCACCAACGGCTATCACGGCGATCGCATCATCGCGACGCTGCAGCAGGTGTTCGGCAAAGTTCAGCGTTGCGCCGGGGAACCACTGGGCGCCGGGCATCTGCGGACCTTCGAGCAGCACCGCGTCGGGTTGCTCGTGGAAGCGGATGTCGAAGAAGTCGACGATGGCCTGCCAGAAGTCCGGGCGTTGCTCGACGGACCATTGGTGCAGGGCAGGGTAGTCGTCAATCTTGAGGTGATGCCGCTGATTGATGAAACGCCGGAAGGCCTCCATGCGGGTCTTGCCAATGCGTTTGGCGTCAGGTTGCCAGAGGATGTCGGACATGGTTTGCCTCTTCTTGTTGGCGAGTGCTGTGCACTCGATCGCGAGCAGGCTCGCTCCTACAGGGGATCGCATTTCCATGTGGGAGCGAGCCTGCTCGCGAAGAACGATAACGCGGTTTAGCGGCTGATCACTGCGCCAACCAACCACCATCAACATTCCACGCCGCGCCACGCACCTGGCTGCCGGCTTCGCTACACAAAAATAGCACCAGTTCACCCAGTTGCGGCGGTGTCACGAACTCCAGCGATGGCTGTTTCTCAGCGAGTAAATCATGCTGTGCCTGCTGCGGATCAACCCCACTGGCGGCACGATCATCAATCTGCTTTTGCACCAGCGGCGTCAATACCCAGCCTGGGCAGATCGCGTTGCAGGTGACCTGGGTGGTCGCGGTTTCCAGCGCGACCACTTTGGTCAAGCCGATCACCCCGTGCTTGGCCGCGACATAGGCTGACTTGCCCACCGAGCCGACCAGGCCATGCACCGAAGCAATGTTGATCACCCGGCCCCAGCCCTTGGCTCGCATGCCTGGCAGGCTCAAACGGGTGCTATGGAACACCGACGACAGGTTGATGGCGATGATCGAATCCCAGCGCTCTACCGGAAACTCATCCACCGCTGCCACGTGTTGAATGCCAGCGTTGTTGACCAGAATGTCGACGCCGCCGAACTCGCGCTCGGCGTAGGCGATCATGTCGGCAATTTGTGCCGGATCGCTGACATCGGCCGGGTGATGGCCGACCTTGCCGCCGAACTGTTCGACTTCGGCAATCACCCTGGATGCATCGCCAAAGCCGTTGAGGATCAGATTGGCCCCGGCCTTGGCCAGGCTGAGGGCTATCCCCAGGCCGATGCCGCTGGTGGAACCGGTGACCAGTGCGGTCTTGCCCGAAAGAGTCGTCATGAATACCTCACACAATGCCAGTGGCGTAGAAGGTGCCGATCACTACGAAAACCGCCAGGGTCTTGATCAGCGTAATACAGAAAATGTCTTTGTAAGCTTCGCGGTGGGTCAGCCCGGTGACCGCCAGCAGGGTAATGACGGCGCCGTTGTGCGGCAGGGTGTCCATGCCACCGCTGGCCATGGCGGCGACCCGGTGCAGCACTTCCAGCGGAATGTTCGCCGCATGGGCGGCGCTGATGAACTGCTCGGACATCGCCGCCAGCGCGATGCTCATGCCACCCGAGGCGGAACCGGTGATGCCGGCCAGCAGGGTCACGGTAATCGCTTCGTTGACCAGTGGGTTGGGGATGCTCTTGAGCCAGTCGGCCAGCACCAGAAAGCCCGGCAAGGATGCGATCACCGCGCCGAAACCGTATTCCGAGGCGGTGTTCATCGCCGCCAGCAAGGCACCGCTCACCGCGCTTTTACTGCCTTCGGCCAGCTTGCGGCTGATCGCCTTGTAGCCAAACACCAGCACCATGAGGATGCCGACCAGCAAGGCTGCCTGTACCGCCCAGATCGCCGTGAGCTTGGCGATGTCCGTGGTCACCGGCGCGGCCATGCCCGGCAGCGCGAGGCTGTGGGTCTTGCCATACACCTGCGGAATCCAGTGGGTGAACAGCAGGTTCATGATGCCCACCGCCAGCAGTGGCGAGAGTGCAAGCCACGGGTTGGGCAGCTTGAGGTCGGCGGCGGTTTCCGGCTCGTTGCGCAGGTCAGAACCATAGCCTTCACCGGCACGCTGGGCCTTGTTGCGCTGACGCTGGAGAAACAGCATGCCGGCACAGAACACGAAGATCGTGCCGATCAACCCCAGCCACGGCGCCGCCCACGCGGTGGTGTTGAAGAATGTGCTGGGGATGATGTTCTGGATTTGTGGCGTACCGGGCAGGGCGTCCATGGTGAATGAGAACGCACCGAGGGCAATGGTCGCCGGAATCAGGCGCTTGGGGATGTTGCTTTGACGGAACATCTCGGCGGCAAACGGATAGACCGCGAACACCACCACAAACAGCGACACTCCGCCGTAGGTCAGCAAGGCGCAGACCAGCACGATCACCAGCATCGCCTGGCGGGTGCCCAGCAGGTGAATCGCCGCCGCGACGATGGAGCGCGAGAAACCGGACAGTTCGATCAGCTTGCCGAACACCGCGCCGAGCAGGAAGACCGGGAAATACAGTTTGATGAAACCGACCATTTTTTCCATGAACACCCCGGTGAAAGCAGGGGCGACAGCGGAAGGATCGGTGAGCAGAACGGCGCCGAGCGCGGCAATCGGGGCAAAGAGGATAACGCTGTAGCCACGGTAGGCAGCCAGCATCAGCAGCGCGAGGGCTGCCAAGGCAATGATCACACTCATGGTGTGTCTCTCCTGGGTTGTTATTTTTGTTGGGTGAAGCCTGGTAGGAGAGGCGTATAGCGAGTTTTGTGCCATCTTGTTAAGTTGTTGAAATATAAGGATATATTCGACTTTTGTGGGCTGGATTCGAATGCTTTGTCTCTAATCGGAGACTTTTGGCGATAGTGCTGGCCTCATCGCGAGCAGGCTCGCTCCCACAGTAGACCGTGTTCTCCCGAACTACTCTGTCTCCCTGTGGGAGCGAGCCTGCTCGCGAAGATCTGTCTAACAATGGAGATGCATGTCTCTTTATTGAGACTCGGCGATCCCCAACGCCACCATCTTCTTATACAGCGTCGACCGGCCAAGCCCCAGCCGCTCTGCCGCTTCCACCACCTTGCCTCCGCATTGCGCAAGGGTGGTTTCAATCAATTGCCGGTCAAATCGCTCTCGCGCCGCACTGAACGTTTCATGGGCAAGCGGCTCGATGGTCAAGGGCGCCACGCGCTCCACCTGGGTGAACGTACCAATCGCTGCGCGGATGTCCGCCGCCGTCAGGCGCAAGTCATCACTGAGCAGCGCGGCCCGCTCCAGCACATTGCGCAGTTCCCGGATGTTCCCCGGCCAGGCGTGTTGCCCCAACAGTTCCAGGGCCTCGTGGTGCAATTCATGCTGGCTGCGCAGTTCCTCAAGAATGGCTTCACTGAGCGCCGGCACGTCATCCAGGCGGTCGCGCAGGGGTGGAACCTGGATCGGCAGCACATTGAGGCGGTAGTACAAATCGGCGCGGAATTCGCCGCGTTTGATCGCCGCTTCCAGGTCCGTAGAGGTCGCGGCGATCACCCGCACATCGCTCTGGATCACTTCGTTGGAGCCCACCGGCTCGAATTCCTTTTCCTGCAACACTCGCAGCAGTTTGCTTTGCAGGGGCAGCGGCATGTCGCCGATTTCATCGAGGAACAGCGTGCCGCCCTGGGCAATCTGCAATTTGCCGGCGCGGCCCTTGCGATCGGCACCGGTAAATGCGCCAGGGGCTGTGCCGAAGAACTCGGCCTCCAACAGCGATTCGGGAATCGCCGCGCTGTTGACACTGACAAACGCCTTGTGTGCACGGGGCGAGGCATTGTGGATCGCCTGGGCCAGCAACTCCTTGCCGGTGCCGGTTTCACCAAGCAACAGCACCGGCGATTCGGTACTCGCACTGCGCCGGGCGCGGCGTTTGACTTCCAGGCTGGCGGCGCTGGTGCCGATGAAATGGGCGAAGTTGTATTTGGTCTGCCGCGCCCGCAGCAGCGAGCGGGTGGAAGCCAGTTCTTCCTGCATGCTCATGTAGCGCTTGAGCATCGGCGACAGGCTGCGCAATTCGTCGAACAGGGCAAAACCGATGGCACCGATCACCACGCCGGCGTCATCGTGAATCGGCAGGCGCATGACCACCAGCGGCTCTTTGGGGGTGTCTTGCATATCCAGCAAAATCGGCCGGCCGCTGCGCACCACTTCACGCAACAGGCTGCCGGGGATCACGCTTTCGCAGGGCTTGCCGATTGCGCCTTGCGCCGATTGCAGGCCAAAGCGCCGGGCATAACGCTCATTCATCCAGACGATGTTGGCGTCGCGGTCGACAATCACCGTGCCCTCGCTCGACTGCTCGATGATCTCGAACAACGAGCGGATCGCCAGCAGGCGAACGCGCTGGTAGTCCTTGAGGCTTTCGGTGGTGTTCATGGGTACATGATCCTGGTTGTGTATTGCCTGTGCCGGCCTCTTCGCGAGCAGGCTCGCTCCTACAGTTGATCTGCGTCGTTCACAAATCTCCTGTGGGAGCGAGCCTGCTCGCGAAGGCCGCGGCTCGGTCTAACTGAATGCAACGGATTATGCCTGCCCCAACAACGCCGCCGCCAACAGCTCCTTGGTGTACGGATGCTGCGGCGAATCAAACACCTCATGGCTGGCGCCGCGTTCCACCACTTTGCCGTCCTTGATCACGATCATGTCGTGGGCCAGGGCGCGCACCACCGCCAGGTCATGGCTGATGAACAGGTAGGTCAAACCGTGTTTTTCCTGAAGCTGGCGGAGCAGGGCGACCACTTGTTTCTGTACCGTGCGGTCGAGCGCCGAGGTCGGTTCGTCGAGCAGGATCAGCGCCGGCTTCAGCACCAACGCCCGGGCGATGGCGATGCGCTGGCGCTGCCCCCCGGAGAACTCGTGGGGATAACGATGGCGACTTTGCGGGTCGAGGCCGACTTCGCTCAGTGCCCGGATCACTTCGGCATTGCACTCTTCAGAGCTCAACTGGCTGTGCACTTCCAGGCCTTCGCTGATGATTTGTGCCACGGACATCCTTGGGCTGAGGCTGCCGAAAGGGTCCTGGAACACCACCTGCATCTGCTTGCGCCACGGTCGCAGCTGTTTTTGCGTTAGACCGTCCAGCGCCTGGCCTTGAAAGCGGATACCGCCTTCGGAGTCGAGCAAACGCAGAATCGCCTGACCCAGGGTGGACTTGCCGGAACCGGACTCACCGACGATGCCCAGGGTTTTGCCGCGCTGAATATTCAGGCTGATGCCATCGACGGCGCGCAGCCAGGTTTTGCGTTGAAACAGGCCACCACCGACGGGAAACCGCACCTGCAGATTGTCCACCTCCAGTACGTTTTCGCGCTCGTCCCGGGGCAAGGCTTCGCCCTCGGGTTCGGCGTGCAGCAATACGCAGCTGTAAGGGTGCTTGGGTTCGGTGAACAGGATTTCGCAAGGCGCCTGCTCGACGATTTCCCCGGCCTTCATCACGCACACGCGCTGGGCGATACTGCGCACCAGATTGAGGTCATGGCTGATCAGCAGCAGTGACATGCCCAGTCGCTGTTGCAGGGATTTGAGCAGCAGCAGGATCTTGCGCTGCACCGTCACATCCAGCGCAGTGGTCGGTTCGTCGGCGATCAGCAGTTCCGGTTCGCACGCCAGGGCCATGGCGATCATCACCCGCTGGCGCTGCCCGCCGGACAATTGATGGGGATAGGCCTTGAGGCGTTCCTCGGGTTTCTGGATGCCCACCAGGTGCAGCAATTCGAGAATCCGCTCTTGCGCCGCCTTGCCCGCCAGGCCTTTGTGCACCAGCAGCGTTTCGCCGATCTGCTTTTCAATGCTGTGCAGCGGGTTGAGGGAGGTCATCGGCTCCTGGAAGATCATCGCGATGCGATTGCCGCGCAGTTGTCGCAACTTGCCGACATCGGCGCCTACCAGTTCCTGGCCGCGATAGCGGATGCTGCCCGTCGTCTCGGACTCGGTTTGCGGCAGCAGTTGCAGGATCGAGTGGGCCGTCACCGACTTGCCCGAGCCCGATTCGCCCACCAGCGCCAGGCATTCGCCAGGGCGGATGTCCAGGCACAGATTGCGCACCACGGCCTGGCCGCTGAAGGCCACGCTGAGGTCACGGATTTCGATCAGGTTGGTCATATCAACATCCCGTTTTCAAGAGCGTGCATCAAGATCGCGGATCAAGATCGCGGATCAAAAGCGTCGCGCAGCGCTTCGCCAATGAACACCAGTAAAGAAAGAATCAGCGCCAAAGTGAAAAACGCCGTCAGGCCTAGCCACGGTGCTTGCAGGTTCTGCTTGCCCTGGCCGATCAGCTCGCCCAGCGAAGCGCTGCCGGCAGGCATGCCGAAGCCGAGGAAGTCCAGCGCCGTCAGGGTGGAAATCGCCCCGGTGAGAATGAACGGCAAGTAGCTCAAGGTCGCGTTCATGGCGTTGGGCAGAATGTGCCGTACGATAACTTTGCGGTCGGTCAGGCCCAGCGCGCGCGCGGCCTTGACGTATTCCAGATTGCGCCCACGCAGGAACTCGGCACGCACCACGTCCACCAGGGCCAGCCATGAAAACAGCGCCATGATCCCCAGCAGCCACCAGAAATTCGGCTCGACGAAACCCGACAGGATGATCAGCAGGTACAGCACCGGCAACCCGGACCACACCTCCAGCAGGCGCTGGCCGAGCAAATCCACCCAGCCGCCGTAATAACCTTGCAGGGCCCCGGCCGCGATGCCGATCAGGGCACTGACAAACGTCAGCATCAAGGCAAACAGGATCGACACCCGGGCACCGAAGATCACCCGGGCCAGAACGTCCCGTGCCTGGTCGTCGGTGCCCAGCCAATTGACGCTGGAGGGCGGACTGGGGGCGGGTATGTTCAGGTCATAGTTGGGTGTGTCGTCACTGAACGGAACCGGTGGAAACAGCAACCAGCCACCGTCCTTCTCGATGAGCTTCTGCACGTAGTCGCTGCGGTAGTCGGCCTGGAATGGCAGCTGCCCGCCGAATTCCTGTTCGGTGTGGCGCTTGAAGACCGGAAAGTACCACTGGCCTTGATAGCTGACCATCAGCGGTTTGTCGTTGGCGATCAGTTCGCCGCCCAGGGAAATCAAGAACAGGCCGACAAACAGCCAGAGTGACCACCAACCTCGCCGGTTTTTCTTGAAGCGCTCGAAGCGCCGGCGCGCCAACGGTGAAAGCTTGAACATCAGGCGTTCCTCGCGGCAAAGTCGATACGCGGGTCGACCAGGGTGTAGCAGAGGTCGCCGACCAGTTTTATCAGAAGGCCGAACAGGGTGAAGATGAACAGCGAGCCGAACACCACCGGATAGTCCCGGGATACCGCCGCTTCGTAACTCATGCGGCCCAGGCCGTCGAGGGAGAAGATCACCTCGATCAGCAGGGAACCGGCAAAAAATACACTGATAAACGCTTGGGGAATGCCTGACACCACCAACAGCATGGCATTGCGGAACACGTGTCCATACAGTACCCGCCGTTCACTCAAACCCTTGGCCCTGGCGGTGACCACGTACTGGCGGGTGATTTCATTGAGGAACGAGTTCTTGGTGAGGATGGTCAGCGTGGCGAAGCCGCCGATCACCAGGGCGGTCACCGGCAACACCAGATGCCAGAAGTAGTCAGCCACTTTGCCCAGGGTCGATAGCGAGTCGAAGTTGTCCGAGACCAGTCCGCGAACCGGGAACCAGTTCAGCGAAGTGCCACCGGCAAAGACCACGATCAGGAACATCGCAAACAGGAACGCCGGCATGGCATAGCCGATGATGATCGCGGTACTGCTCCAGATGTCGAATTGGCTGCCATGGTGCACGGCCTTGCGGATGCCCAGGGGAATCGACACCAGGTAGGTGATCAGCGTCGCCCAGAGCCCGAGGGAAATGGTCACGGGCATTTTTTCGAGGATCAGGTCGGTGACGGTGGCGCCGCGGAAGAAGCTCTTGCCAAAGTCCAGGCGTGCGTAGCTGGTGAGCATCAGCCAGAGGCGTTCGTGTGCCGGTTTATCGAAGCCGTACTGTTTTTCAATGTCCTTGATCAGCTGCGGATCGAGCCCGCGACTGGCCCGGGACTTGCCGCTCATGGCTTCGCCGGAACCGCCGCCAACTGCTGCGCCGCCAATGCCTTGCAGGTGTGCGATGGCCTGTTCCACCGGCCCGCCCGGCGCGGCCTGGACGATGACAAAGTTGACCAGAAGAATGATCACCAGCGTCGGAATGATCAGCAGCAGGCGCCGCAATATGTAAGCCCACATCAGTGCGGCCCTCCGGGTTTGCTACGGCTGATACGCTCGGCCGTCATCTGTTGGTTGGTCAATGGCGTGGTGCTCATCTCCCACCAGCTCTCTATGGCTTCGTCATTGCTCGCCTGCACGTTCGGGATGCCAAAGCGGTTCCACCAGACAGTCGAGGTGCCCGGCGGGTAATAGTTGGGAATCCAGTAGTAATTCCATTGCAGCACCCGGTCCAGGGCATGAGCGTAATACAGCATGTCAGCCTTGGTATTGGCACGGATCAGCCCGGTGATCAGGGTGTCCACTGCCGGGTTCTTCAACACCATGTAGTTGTTTGATCCTGGGTCGGTAGCCGCCGCAGAACCGAAATAATTGAGCAGTTCGTTTCCCGGAGATGTGGTGACCGGGTAGCCGGTGACGATCATGTCGTAGTCGCGGCTCATCAGGCGATTGACGTACTGGGACGAGTCGATGCGGCGGATGTTCAGGTCGATACCGATCTGTTTCAATGTGCGTTTATAGGGCAGCAGCAGACGGTCCATGCCGTTCTGACTGACCAGGAACGTGAAGCTCAACGGCTCGCCGTCGGCATTGACCAGTTGATCGCCATCGGGTTTCCAGCCGGCCTGTTCGAGCAAGTCCAGGGCTTGCAGTTGCTTGTCGCGGATCACGCCGCTGCCATCGGTCTTCGGCGCTTCGAACACCTTGGTGAAAACTTCGTCGGGAATCCGCCCACGCAGCGGTTCGAGAATCGCCAGCTCACCCGCATCCGGCAGTTGCCGGGCCGCAAGATCGGTATTGGAGAAAAAGCTCTGCTGGCGGATGTACATGTCGCGCATCATCTGCCGGTTGGTCCACTCGAAGTCCCACAGCATCGCCAGCGCCTGGCGCACGCGACGGTCCTGGAACATGGGCTTTTGCAGATTGAACACAAAACCCTGGGCCGGCTGCGGCGCCTCGGTGGCGAGATGGGCCTTTTGCAGGCGACCGTCGCTCAGGGCCGGGCTATCGTAGCCGATGGAGTAAGCGGTGGCGGAAAATTCCCGGTTGTAGTCATAGGCGCCACCGCGCAACACCTGGCGCGCTACGTCGGTATCGCCGAAGTATTCGATGCTGAAGTGATCGAAGTTGTACAGGCCACGACTGACGGGCAGGTCCTTGCCCCACCAATCGGGATTGCGCTCGAAGGTGATGCTGCGTCCGGAGTCGATCTTGCCGACTTTATAGGGGCCGCTGCCCAGCGGCGCTTCATAGCCGCCGCCATTGGCGAAATCGCGGCTCTTCCACCAGTGTTCGGGAAGCACCGGCAAGGTCGCGATATCCAGAGGCAGGGTACGATTTTCATTGTTCTTGAAATCAAAGCGGATAGTCAGCGGCGATTCCACTTCGACGCCTTTGATGTCGGCGAACTGGGTGCGGTAACGCAGGCTGCCCTGAGTCATCAGCAGGTCGAAGGTGTAACGCACATCTTCGGCGGTAATCGGTTTGCCATCGGCAAAGCACGCCTTGGGGTTGAGGTAAAAGCGCAGGGACAGTCCGTCTTCGGCGCGCTCCATCTTTTCTGCCACCAGGCCGTACACGGTGTATGGTTCGTCCAGCGAGCGCTGCGCCAGTGGTGAATAGAGCAGGCCATCGATTTGCGTGACGCCGATGCCTTTGTCGATGTAAGGCAAGACATGGTCGAATTGACCGATTTCGATCGCCGAGCGCCGCATCGTGCCGCCCTTGGGGGCCAGCGGATTGGTGTAGGCGAAGTGACTGAAGCCGGCAGGGTATTTCGCCGGCTCGCCATAAACGGTCAACGCATGCTGCGGTTCAGCATTCACACCCGCGGCACCTATCAGCAGGGCCACGGCAGTGAATAATAAGGTAGGGAAAGCCAGTCGCATTGTCAGCCTTGGAGCCGGGTGGTCGTTAACGACAATTTGTACGCTAGCGGCGCGTCCCTCGCCAGCCGAATTACGCACCTGAAACACAACGGCCCACCAAAAGGCGGGCCGTTGTGAGCGTAGCTCAAGCGTCGATCAGTCCTGACGGCTGGTCACTTCCAGCAGGTGGTAACCGAACTGGGTCTTGACCGGGCCCTGGACCACGTTGATGGGTGCGCTGAAAACCACGGTGTCGAATTCCTTGACCATCTGGCCCGGGCCGAACGAACCCAGGTCACCGCCCTGACGGCTGGAAGGGCAGGTGGAGTTTGCCTTGGCAACTTCGGCGAAATCGGCACCAGTCTCGATTTGGGCCTTGAGTTCATTGCACTTGTCTTGCGAGGCAACAAGGATGTGACGGGCAGTGGCTTTAGCCATGGGAAAATACTCCTTTCAATACTCGATAAAGTGCTGAGCCTACCGGATTCAGTGAGCTATTTCTCCTCAAAGTTCCGTTCCACGCGGGATCCACGGCAGGTGGCAGCTCAAAGGCCTGCGTCTCTCAAGCGTTCGGCATGCTGGACATACAGTTCGATCGGGTCGACACCTGTGCGCAACTGGCCGATCGGTTGACCAATGGTGTCCAGATGATCCAGCGCATAGTCGGAGCGGATAACCGTACCCAGATGGGAACTGAAGCGGCCGACCAACCCGTCGTTCTGCTCGCTTTCCGTGACGAAATACCCGGAAAGGGCCCGGCAGAATGCGTTGAGCGGATCGAAGGCATTGAGCCCTGCCTCGAGAACACTTGACTGCAACACGCCGCTCCACGAGTAGTAATGCACACCGTTGACCCGTTCGCGCCCCTTGCCACCCCAGAGGGTGGGCAGCCCTTGCGGGTATTTGTCGTTGAATGCGCCTACGCCTTCGGTGGTCAGCGCATTGAGGGCCGCAATGGCGTTCTGCGGTCGGTACTGGTTGTCGCTTAAAGTCGCGAGGAAGTCGGCGAACAGGGTCACCACCGTCTCGGCCACCTGTTCCGGCAGACTGCCTGGTATCAATGCCTTGCGCAGGAAATCGGCCAGTTCCGAGCCATGGTTCGGCCCGCTGACGGAGGTCACCGACGCCACACTGTGTGGCGCAATCGCTGCGGCATAACGTGCGGTCAGTGCGCCTTGGCTATGGCCTATGAGGTTGACTTTGCGTGCACCGGTTCCTTCCAGTACCCGCTCGATCTGCGAGAGCAATTGGTCACCGCGTACCTCGTTGTCATGGGTGGCCGACAAGTAGGGGACGAGCACCCTTGCTCCGGCGTTCCTCAATGCCTGCCTGATGTCGTGAAAGAGTTCGAATTTGCCGATTCTTTCGAAGCCGAAAAGGCCGTGGACCAGCAGTATTGGATAACAAGTGCTTGCATTCCTTTGCATGTTCATACCTTTGCACAGAAGTTCGTTGGGACTGCATGGCGTTTCACTCTAAAACACTCGAGGTTGGCGCGATGTATGAAATGTCCGCCGAAGCTTGCGGAAAGCGGAACAGAACAAGTGCGAATGCTCTAGAGCGGCTGAGGCCTTAGTCGGAATAAATTGATGACTTTTCACGGCAATCAGGTTGCTGCTGATCAAAGACCTACTTCGTATGTATCGATTTTCCGAGCGAGCCGGGGTAAGAGGCCGACATCACGGCTGTTTGCCGTGGGGTTAAATAGTCGTCATCCAAAGCCGGCCACCTGTTCGGTGTTTATTCCAAGGACTGGAGCGAATGAATGACTGTTTATGAACCCGATACCTTGAATCTCGCGCAGCAACCATTGCCACCTCCAATACTTGAACAGGCGGAAAACGGCGTTCTGAACCCCTCTGACAGAAAAGCCGTCATCAGGGTCCAGCCTTATCCGGGCATGACCTGCGGCGACAAATTGCTATTGAGTTGGGCGGGTCTGGATGCTGATGGCGTCGCCTGCAACCATCAGGTCGCGCGCTTTGTCACTGAGGACCGGGTCGGCGAGGACATGATCTTTGCCGTGGTTAGCGCGCATATTGCGACGCTTGACGGTGGTTCACTCGAAATCAGTTACTCACTCACGAGCACCCGTTTTGCCGAGCCCGTGCACTCCCATCGTTTGCAACTGAGTGTGGGTGATGTGCAATCCGACCTGTTGCCTGCGACAGTGAACGACGCGGTGGGTAGAACGCTTGATCCGGATCGGGTGAAAGAAGGGGCGATCGTTACGATCAAACCCTATGCACGCATGGCGGCGGGCGACTGGGTTTTGCTGACCTGGGCTGGCGTCTCGGTCGAAGGAAGTTTCAGTGATGCACTCAAGGTCGAGTCCTTTGCTGTGGGGGAGGAACTGTCGTTTTGGGTCAGCCCGGAGTGCATTGCGTCGAATCTGGGCTCCTCCGTTTCCATCGATTATTGCGTCAAGCAAGCAGGTCAGGGGCCTCGTTACTCTGAAGTCACGGCACTGATGGTTGACATCCTGGAACAGCGACCACTGCCAGGGCCCATTGTGCTGGAGGCCGACGAAGGTTGGGTGGATCTGCATGATGCGCAGGATGGCGTGACCGTCGTCATCGAAAACGCCAGGGCTGATAGAGGTGAACTGATTTACCTGAGATGCGACGGGGAGAAATTCAATCACTGTAACGAGCGCGAAATAACCAGAGACACTGCGGGCGAGCCATTGGTGTTCATCGTTCCCTACCGGTTCTGGAGGGAGCATCGAGATTCCGCGATCCGTGTTTTCTATTCAGTCGAGCGCCTTGACGGCACCCGCCAACAATCCGGAGTGACACTGGTTCAGGTGCAGTCCCTGATGGGGCATTGATTGCCGTTTGCCCTCCAGTCTTCGCATGAAGGCCGGAGGGCGCATGGATAATGCTGATTATCGGGCGTTGTTTGACACTCGCAGCCGATCTGCCGCTTCAAGCAACAGTTGTTCTGTCCCGGCCCAGCCGAGGCAGCCATCAGTCACTGACACACCGTATTGCAATGACGAACTCAACGGCTGGCAGCCCTCGAACAGATGGCTCTCGATCATCATGCCGATCAGCGAACGATCACCTTGCAGGCGTTGTTCAAGTACATCGTTGAACACGGCTGGCTGGTTCAACGGGTTCTTGCCGCTGTTGGCGTGACTGCAATCGACCATGATCCGAGCCGGAATCCTGAGTCTGGTCAAGTCGCTGTTCACCTGGGCAACGCTGGCGCTGTCGTAGTTCGGCCCGCGATGGCCGCCGCGCAATACCAGGTGAGTGTCCGCATTGCCCGGTGTTTGAATGATCGCCGGATGTCCTTGGCTATCGACACCGAAATGGCGATGGGGGTGGGCGGCGGAACGCATGGCGTCGCTGGCGACACCGACACCACCGTCAGTCCCGTTCTTGAACCCTACAGGCATGCCCAGGCCGCTGGCCATTTCCCGATGGATCTGCGACTCCGTCGTGCGTGCGCCAATCGCCACCCAGCTCAACAGGTCGTCGAAGTAACCGGCGGCCATCGGCTGCAGCAGTTCGGTGGCCACAGGCAAGCCCAGGCGAAGCATCTCGCGCATCAGCTCGCGGGACAGCGTCAGGCCGGCGGCCATGTCATCGCTGCCATCGAGGTGCGGGTCGTAGGCCAGGCCTTTCCAGCCAACCGTGGTGCGGGGTTTTTCGACGTAGGCGCGCATCACCAGCAGCATCTGGTCGCTGACTTCGGCGGCGAGGCGGGCAAGATTGCCGGCGTATTCGAAGGCTGATTTCGGGTCGTGTATCGAGCAGGGGCCGACGATGACCAGCAAACGGGAGTCTTCACCGTTGAGGATCGCGCGAACCGCCTGGCGGTGGGTGGTGACTTGCCGGGACAGGGCATTGCTGAGGGGCAATTGCTGTTTGAGTTGCAATGAGCTGGGCAGACGCAGGGTTAGCGCTTCATTGGCAGGGCTCAAGGTGGACAGCGGCAGTGCAGAGACGGACGAGTTCATATTCAAGGCTTCCTGGGCTGGCGGCGGGTTCGTGCCCGCGCGCTCGGCCCTACTGGGGTGTTCGACAATTGGCCAGATTGGCTGCGTGTGTGTGCTTGCCACCTGTGGGTGACCGATCGGAGGCGGCAGGCTGTCCCGAGCGGAGGGTGGTAAATCGCCAGGTGGTAAAACTGTCGTAACGGTAATAAGTGGCGTAGTTCATGTACTGAATCCTCTAAATGTCTGGTGTGTCGCTAAAAGTGTTGGGACTGAAAAAACAAAACCCCCGGTCGGGAGGCCGACCGGGGGTTGAGAGTTCTCTGGTGGCGACCCGTTTAAAGTGGGCGCCGTGTGGGTATCAGGCGCGCCAGTGGCTAAACCAATACCCAAAATAAAAGCTGACCGGAGCACAACCGTCGATTACCCGGGCAGCCGCAACCGAGCGCGGGGCGCTGGCGGTACGAAGCTGCAAGAGGGCGTTGAACATGGTCTGTCTCCGATGGATGGACCGAGCTTACTAGAGGCCGGCACGCAGATTCAATCAGAAAATGCTATTGGCCAGCGACGTCACTTTCTATCGCTTGAGCGCCTCGAAGGTTGTGACACACTTTGCACGTCTATAAAAAACACATCGTCACAAGGGCGCCTCATGACGGTACTGCCCCTCGCCGTGGAGCTGGAATGATGGAACGCCAATGGCGTCCGGCAACACCGGACGACCTCGAATTCGCCCGCGAACTGACCTGTAGAGGCATGTTGCGCTACTATATTCAGCATGATCTTTTGTGGCAGGACGAGGCGTTTGACGTGGCCTGGGCCGGGCGCGACAACCGGTTGATCGTATGCGGCGAAAATGTCCTGGGTTATGTCAGTCTGAGCCGTGATGCCAGAGCCTTGTACATCCGCGAATTGCATATTGTCGAAGCGTTTCGTGGGCAGGGCGCTGGAGCCTGGGCGATCGATCAGGTGCTGGCTCTGGCGTGCAAGGAGCGGCGTCCGGCGTTGCGCCTGACGGTTTTCGAAAACAACCCGGCGCAAGCGTTGTACAGGCGCAAGGGATTAAGGGTGGTGGGCAAGGACGAATGTTTCTTGAGGATGCAGCTGGATATCTCCGATCGGGATTGCTGCAACACGCTTGCAACAAGCCTTTCAAGATGAATTGAAACTTTTAATCTGACGCTTTCCGCTAGGTCTGCCAGATGCTTTTTGCTAAGGTGTCTGGCATTCCAATAAGACCATATTGCGAGGTGTCTGCTTGATTAGGGTGCTAGTAGTCGATGACCATGATCTCGTTCGTACAGGCATTACACGAATGCTGGCTGACATCGATGGCCTGCAAGTAGTCGGCCAGGCCGAGTCGGGAGAGGAATCCCTGCTCAAGGCGCGTGAGCTGAAACCCGATGTGGTGCTGATGGACGTCAAGATGCCGGGTATCGGCGGTCTTGAAGCCACTCGCAAATTATTGCGCAGTCATCCGGATATCAAAGTCGTCGCGGTGACCGTGTGTGAAGAGGACCCGTTTCCTACGCGGCTGTTGCAAGCAGGGGCGGCAGGGTACCTGACCAAAGGGGCAGGTTTGCCGGAAATGGTCCAGGCCATCCGCCTGGTATTCGCCGGACAACGCTACATCAGCCCGCAAATTGCCCAGCAGCTGGCGATCAAGTCCTTCCAGCCCACCAACGATTCGCCTTTCGATGCCTTGTCGGAGCGGGAAATCCAGATCGCGTTGATGATCGTCGGCTGCCAGAAAGTGCAGATCATTTCCGATAAGTTGTGCCTGTCCCCGAAAACCGTTAACACTTACCGTTACCGCATCTTCGAAAAACTTTCGATCAGCAGTGATGTCGAGTTGACGCTGTTGGCGGTTCGTCATGGCATGGTCGACGCCAGCCTCTGAAAATGAACGACACCTTTGATCCGAGCGCCTTTCTGTCCACTGTTAGCGGGCGCCCCGGCGTGTACCGCATGTTCGACAGCGAAGCGCGTTTGCTCTACGTCGGCAAGGCGAAGAACCTCAGGAATCGCCTGTCGAGTTACTTTCGCAAGACCGGGCTTGCCCCCAAGACCGCCGCACTGGTAGCGCGTATTGCCCAGATCGAAACGACGATCACGGCCAACGAAACCGAAGCCTTGCTGCTTGAGCAGACGCTGATCAAGGAATGGCGCCCGCCCTACAACATCCTGCTGCGCGACGATAAATCCTACCCCTACGTCTTTCTCTCCGACGGAGAGTTTCCGCGACTGAGCATTCATCGCGGTGCGAAAAAGGCCAAGGGTAAATATTTCGGTCCTTACCCGAGCGCTGGCGCGATTCGCGAAAGCCTGAGCCTGCTGCAAAAGACCTTTTTCGTTCGGCAATGCGAAGACAGTTTTTACAAGAACCGCACCCGTCCTTGCCTGCAATACCAGATCAAGCGCTGCAAGGCACCCTGCGTCGGGCTGGTGGATCCCCAGGTGTATGCCGAAGATGTGCGCCACTCGGTGATGTTTCTTGAGGGGCGCAGCAATGCTCTGACAGACGAGTTGTCCGCCGGGATGGAAGAGGCGGCGATCAATCTCGAGTTCGAACGAGCAGCCGAGCTGCGGGACCAGATTGCGTTACTGCGCCGGGTTCAGGATCAGCAGAGCATGGAAGGCGGGACCGGGGACGTCGATGTGATTGCCGCCTTCGTCAACCCGGGTGGTGCCTGTGTTCACTTGCAAAATATACACATCT
>NZ_JAHBDJ010000013.1:0-125409 GCF_019956375.1 Pseudomonas sp. GL-R-19
GTCATGACACTGGCCGGTGTCTTTTTTTCAAACCGCGCTAGAACTTCTGTCCACATCGTTTTCGTCACCCTGACTGGTTTTTAGGGGATTCTAAACGAAGACCTTGAAAGGGCTGGCCGTAAGGGCGGAACCAATAGCGGCCGTAACCGCAGAAACGGATATGTACACCATCAAAAAAACCGCACAAACAAAAACGGCCTCCTGCTCTTTATATAAGAAGCAGAGGCCGTTCCCGGTACAACTCAACACGCTACAGCAAGACAACTCTTACTTGCGGTCTTCCAGCTTGGTGATGTCACGCGACTCGTAGCCGGTGTACAGCTGGCGCGGACGGCCGATCTTGTACGGGCTGGAGAGCATTTCTTTCCAGTGGGAGATCCAGCCGACGGTCCGCGCCAGGGCGAAGATCACGGTGAACATGCTGGTTGGAATGCCGATAGCCTTTAGGATGATCCCCGAGTAGAAGTCGACGTTCGGGTACAGCGAGCGTTCGATGAAGTACGGGTCGGTCAGGGCGATCTCTTCCAGGCGCATGGCCAGTTCGAGTTGCGGATCGTTCTGGATGCCCAGTTCCTTCAACACTTCGTCGCAGGTCTGCTTCATGACGGTGGCGCGTGGGTCGCGGTTTTTGTAAACGCGGTGACCGAAGCCCATCAGTTTGAACGGATCGTTCTTGTCCTTGGCCTTGGCGATGAACTTGTCGATGTTCGAAACATCGCCGATTTCATCGAGCATGGTCAGTACGGCTTCGTTTGCACCGCCGTGGGCAGGGCCCCACAGCGCAGCGATGCCGGCGGCGATACAGGCGAACGGGTTGGCACCCGAAGAGCCCGCCAGGCGTACGGTGGAAGTCGACGCGTTCTGCTCGTGGTCGGCGTGGAGGATGAAGATCCGGTCCATGGCCTTGGCGAGTACCGGGCTGATCGGTTTGATCTCGCACGGGGTGTTGAACATCATGTGCAGGAAGTTTTCCGCATACGACAGGTCGTTACGCGGGTACATCATGGGTTGGCCCATGGAGTACTTGTAAACCATCGCTGCCAGGGTCGGCATCTTGGCAACCAGGCGGATCGCGGAGATTTCGCGATGCTGCGGGTTATTGATGTCCAGGGAGTCGTGGTAGAAGGCCGAGAGGGCGCCGACTACGCCGCACATGACGGCCATCGGGTGGGCGTCGCGACGGAAGCCGTTGAAGAAGGTCTTCAACTGCTCGTGGACCATGGTGTGGTTCTTTACGGTGCTGACGAACTGGGCCTTCTGTTCTGCGGTCGGCAGTTCGCCGTTGAGCAGCAGATAGCAGGTTTCCAGATAGTCCGACTTTTCAGCCAGCTGTTCGATCGGGTAGCCGCGGTGCAGCAGAATGCCATTGTCGCCGTCGATATAGGTGATCTTCGACTCGCACGAGGCGGTCGACATGAAGCCTGGGTCAAAGGTGAAACGGCCCGTGGCCGTCAGGCCCCGAACATCGATAACATCGGGACCAACGGTGCCGGTTAAAATGGGCAGCTCGACGGGGGCTGCGCCCTCGATGATCAACTGCGCTTTTTTGTCAGCCATGTGGCCTCCTATTTATGCTTGAAATCATCAGACAGACCCCCCACGCAGGGCCCGCACCACTATAGTGAGATAAATTCGAATGTCAATTTGCCTAAAGTCTTGCTCCAGAAGGCTTTAACCGGACTTTTTCCTCGAAATTGACTGCCATTTACGCCTTTTATGGCAGTTGCGCAATCAGCTGTTTGGGTTAGGTGTTTGCGTTGTCATTAGTAGCCTAACTGTCTATACTCGGCCACCGACCGCCAAGGGCTTTTGGGCCTGCTTTATTGGGGGTCGCATCCCTGGGTGGTGGTTACCTGACCAGTGCACTCCCCAACAACTTTGCCCTGATTGTTAGGGGCTCTTCAGTGTGAAAAAAAAGCCGTGAAAAGCCAACGACCTGTAAACCTAGACCTAAGGACCATCAAACTCCCCATCACCGGCGTTACGTCGTTTCTTCACCGTGTTTCCGGCATCATCCTCTTCCTGGGCCTTGGCTTCATGCTTTATGCATTGGGCAAATCCCTGGGTTCCGAGGAAGGTTTTGCCGACGTGAAGGCAACCTTGACCAGCCCGCTGGCCAAGTTCGTAGCATGGGGCCTCCTGTCCGCTCTTCTTTATCACCTGGTAGCCGGTGTGCGCCACTTGATTATGGATATGGGCATCGGTGAGACGCTGGAAGGCGGCCGCCTGGGCTCGAAAATTATCATCGCCGTTTCCGTGGTGCTGATCGTTCTGGCAGGAGTTTGGATATGGTAACCAGCGTTACGAACCTTTCGCGTTCCGGTCTTTATGACTGGATGGCGCAACGTGTGTCTGCGGTCGTTCTCGCGGCTTATTTCATCTTCCTGATCGGATACCTCGCGGTGAATCCGGGCATTGGCTATGAGCAATGGCACGGCCTGTTCGCTCACAACGGGATGCGTATCTTCAGTCTGCTGGCCCTGGTGGCCCTGGGCGCTCACGCCTGGGTCGGCATGTGGACCATCGCGACTGACTACCTGACGCCGATGGCGCTGGGCAAGTCCGCGACTGCAGTGCGTTTCCTTTTCCAGGCAGTATGCGGCGTCGCGATGTTCGCTTACTTCGTCTGGGGTGTGCAGATTCTCTGGGGTATCTGATTCATGGCTAACATTCCAACGATTTCTTTCGACGCCATCATTATTGGTGGTGGCGGTGCCGGCATGCGCGCGGCGCTGCAACTGGCACAGGGCGGTCACAAGACTGCTGTGATCACCAAGGTTTTTCCGACCCGTTCGCACACTGTATCCGCTCAAGGCGGCATCACCTGCGCGATCGCGTCTGCTGACCCGAACGATGACTGGCGCTGGCACATGTACGATACCGTCAAGGGTTCCGACTACATCGGTGACCAGGACGCTATCGAATATATGTGTCAGGAAGGCCCGGCTGCCGTTTACGAGCTGGACCACATGGGCATGCCATTCTCGCGTACCGAGCAAGGCCGTATCTATCAGCGTCCGTTCGGTGGCCAGTCCAAGGACTACGGTAAAGGCGGCCAGGCTGCGCGTACTTGCGCTGCTTCCGACCGTACCGGTCACGCACTGCTGCACACCCTTTATCAGGGCAACCTGAAAGCCGGTACCGTGTTCCTGAACGAGTACTACGCTGTCGATCTGGTGAAAAACCAGGATGGCGCTTTCGTCGGCGTGATCGCGATCTGCATCGAAACCGGCGAAACCACCTACATCCGTGCCAAGGCCACCGTACTGGCCACCGGCGGTGCAGGTCGTATCTACGCTTCGACCACCAATGCCCTGATCAACACCGGTGACGGCGTTGGCATGGCGCTGCGTGCCGGCGTACCGGTGCAAGACATCGAAATGTGGCAGTTCCACCCGACCGGCATCGCCGGCGCTGGTGTACTGGTTACCGAAGGTTGCCGTGGTGAAGGTGGATACCTGATCAACAAGCACGGCGAGCGTTTCATGGAGCGTTATGCTCCGAACGCCAAAGACCTTGCCGGTCGTGACGTTGTTGCCCGTTCGATGGTTAAGGAAATCATCGCCGGTAACGGTTGCGGTCCGAATGGCGACCACGTGATGCTCAAACTCGACCACTTGGGCGAGGAAGTGCTGCACAGCCGTCTGCCAGGCATCTGCGAGCTGTCGAAGACTTTTGCGCACGTTGACCCGGTTGTCGCTCCGGTTCCGGTTGTTCCGACCTGCCACTATATGATGGGCGGCGTTGCCACCAACATTCACGGCCAGGCGATGACCCAGAACGCCGAAGGCGTGGACGAGATCATTCCTGGTCTGTTCGCGGTAGGTGAAGTGGCTTGCGTATCGGTTCACGGTGCCAACCGTCTGGGCGGCAACTCGCTGCTCGACCTGGTGGTATTCGGCCGTGCTGCCGGCCTGCACCTGGAAAAGGCGCTGACCGACGGTATCGAATACGACGATGCTACTGACGCCGACATCCAGGCAGCCCTGTCGCGCCTGTCCGCTCTGAACGAGCGTACCGAAGGCGAAGACGTGGCTACCTTGCGTCGCGAGCTGCAAAACTGCATGCAGAACTACTTCGGTGTATTCCGTACCGGCGAATACATGCAGAAGGGTATCGCCCAGCTGGCTGATCTGCGCAAGCGCATCGCCAACGTGAAGATCAACGATAAGTCGCAGGCGTTCAACACTGCGCGTATCGAAGCTCTGGAGCTGCAGAACCTGCTGGAAGTGGCCGAAGCCACCGCCATCGCTGCAGAAGTACGTAAAGAGTCCCGTGGTGCTCACGCCCGTGAAGACTTCGAAGATCGTGACGACGAAAACTGGCTGTGCCACACCCTGTACTTCCCGGGTGACAAGCGCGTGACCAAGCGTGCCGTGAACTTCTCGCCGAAGACTGTTCCGACTTTTGAACCTAAGATTCGGACTTATTAAGGGTGGCCGCCATGTTGCAAGTCAGCGTTTATCGTTACAACCCTGATCAGGACGCCGCGCCGTTCATGCAGGAATTCCAGGTCGATACCGGTGGTAAAGACCTGATGGTGCTGGACGTGCTGGCCCTGATCAAAGAGCAGGACGAGGGTTTCTCCTATCGTCGCTCTTGCCGTGAAGGTGTTTGCGGTTCCGACGGCATGAACATCAACGGCAAAAACGGCCTGGCGTGCATCACGCCGCTGTCTGCTGTCGTAAAAGGTAACAAGTTGATCGTTCGTCCGCTGCCAGGTTTGCCGGTTATCCGTGACCTGGTCGTCGATATGAGCATCTTCTACAAGCAATACGAAAAGGTTAAGCCATACCTGCAGAACGACACGCCGGCTCCGGCCATCGAGCGTCTGCAGTCCCCTGAAGAACGTGAAAAGCTCGACGGTCTGTACGAGTGCATCCTGTGCGCCTGCTGCTCGACCTCTTGCCCGTCCTTCTGGTGGAACCCGGACAAGTTCCTGGGTCCAGCCGCTCTGCTGCAAGCGTACCGCTTCCTGGCAGACAGCCGTGACACCAAGACGTCCGAGCGTCTGGCTTCGCTGGATGACCCGTTCAGCGTATTCCGCTGCCGCGGGATCATGAACTGCGTCAACGTATGTCCGAAAGGCCTGAACCCGACTAAGGCCATCGGTCACATCCGTAACATGTTGCTCTCGAGCGGCGTGTGATTCAGCTGCTGTACCCGTAGGACCGCTGTACCCGTAGATGCTACGGCGCAGGCTTCAACCGGCGCCGTAGTTTTAACCTGAGCAGCAGCTTAAAAGGCTGCGGCTCTTATTTTGAAGAAATGAGACAAGCAGGGGCATCCGGGCTGGTACCCGGACTATCAGTGTGATCCTAGTGGCTTGTTTTGGTCGCTGCATTCGGACTTCTGCAAGTTTGCTCGGTGTCGACACCGATGGTGTTCCCCTAACCGAGGGTGACCAAGCATGCAAGAAAGCGTGATGCAGCGCATGTGGAACAGTGCCTACCTATCCGGTAGTAACGCTGCCTATGTGGAAGAGCTTTACGAGCTCTACCTGCACGACCCTAACGCTGTGCCAGAAGAGTGGCGCACCTACTTCCAGAAGTTGCCTGCTGACGGCAACTCTGCCACCGATGTTTCGCACTCGACAATTCGCGATCATTTCGTCTTGCTGGCAAAGAACCAGCGCCGCGCCCAACCGGTTTCCGCCGGCAGCGTGAGCAGTGAGCACGAAAAGAAGCAAGTTGAAGTGCTGCGATTGATCCAGGCCTACCGTATGCGTGGCCACCAGGCAGCCCAGCTTGACCCGCTGGGACTGTGGCAGCGTCCTGCACCTGCAGACCTGTCGATCAATCATTACGGCTTGACCAATGCCGATCTTGATACGACCTTCCGTGCCGGCGACCTGTTCATCGGCAAAGAGGAAACGAGCCTACGCGAAATTCACGAAGCGTTGCAGCAGACATATTGCCGCACCATCGGCGCTGAGTTCACGCACATCACCGATTCCGAGCAGCGCCAGTGGTTCCAGCAGCGTCTGGAAAGCGTGCGCGGTCGTCCGACGTACTCCGCCGACATCAAGAGCCACCTGCTCGAGCGAGTGACCGCCGGTGAAGGCCTGGAAAAATACCTGGGTACCAAATACCCGGGTACCAAGCGTTTCGGTCTGGAAGGCGGCGAAAGCCTGATTCCGATGCTCGACGAGCTGATCCAGCGTTCCGGTTCCTACGGCACCAAGGAAATCGTCATCGGCATGGCCCACCGTGGTCGTCTGAACGTGCTGGTCAACACCTTCGGCAAGAACCCGCGCGAGCTGTTCGACGAGTTCGAAGGCAAGAAGAAGGTCGAGCTGGGTTCCGGTGACGTCAAATACCACCAGGGCTTCTCGTCCAACGTGATGACCACCGGCGGTGAAGTTCACCTGGCCATGGCGTTCAACCCGTCCCACCTGGAAATCGTTTCCCCGGTGGTCGAGGGTTCGGTTCGCGCCCGTCAGGACCGTCGTAACGATCCGACCGGTGAGAAGGTTCTGCCGATCTCCATCCACGGTGACGCTGCATTCGCAGGTCAGGGCGTGGTCATGGAAACCTTCCAGATGTCGCAGACCCGCGGTTTCAAGACCGGCGGTACCGTGCACATCGTGATCAACAACCAGGTCGGTTTCACCATCAGCAACCCGCTGGACTCGCGTTCCACCGAGTACGCGACCGACGTTGCGAAAATGATCCAGGCACCGATCCTCCATGTGAATGGCGATGATCCGGAAGCCGTATTGTTCGTGACCCAGCTGGCCATCGACTACCGCATGCAGTTCAAGCGTGACGTGGTGATCGACCTGGTCTGCTACCGTCGTCGCGGCCACAACGAGGCCGACGAGCCAAGCGGCACCCAGCCGATCATGTATCAGCAGATCAGCAAACAGCGCACCACCCGTGAGCTGTATGCCGATCGTCTGACCCAGGGCGGTGTGCTGGACGCAGAGCGTGTTCAGGCGAAAGTCGACGAATACCGCAACGCACTGGACAACGGTCTGCACGTGGTGAAGAGCCTGGTCAAAGAGCCGAACAAAGAGTTGTTCGTGGATTGGCGTCCGTATCTGGGCCACGCCTGGACCGCACGTCACGACACTCGCTTCGACCTCAAGACCTTGCAGGAACTGTCTGCCAAGCTGCTGGAAATCCCGGAAGGCTTCGTGGTTCAGCGCCAGGTCGCGAAGATCTACGAAGATCGTCAGAAGATGCAAGCCGGCGGCCTGCCGATCAACTGGGGTTACGCCGAAACCATGGCGTACGCGACCCTGGCGTTCGAAGGTCACCCGATCCGCATGACCGGCCAGGACATCGGCCGCGGTACGTTCTCGCACCGTCATGCCGTGTTGCACAACCAGAAAGACGCGGGCACCTACATCCCGCTGCAGAACCTGTACAACGGCCAGCCACGTTTCGACCTGTACGATTCGTTCCTGTCCGAAGAAGCGGTACTGGCGTTCGAATACGGTTACTCGACCACCACGCCTGATGCGCTGGTGATCTGGGAAGCCCAGTTCGGCGACTTCGCCAACGGTGCCCAGGTGGTTATCGACCAGTTCATCACCAGTGGCGAGCACAAGTGGGGCCGTCTGTGCGGTCTGACCATGTTGCTGCCGCACGGTTATGAAGGTCAGGGGCCGGAGCACTCCTCGGCTCGTCTGGAGCGTTACCTGCAGCTGTGCGCCGAGCACAACATTCAGGTAGCCGTGCCGACTACGCCGGCACAGATCTATCACTTGCTGCGTCGTCAGGTTATTCGCCCTCTACGCAAGCCATTGATCGTTCTGACTCCGAAGTCTCTGCTGCGCCACAAGCTGGCCATCTCGACGCTGGAAGATCTGGCCGAAGGTTCGTTCCAGACCGTTATCCCGGAAATCGATGCCCTGGACCCGAAAAAGGTCGAGCGCGTTGTTCTGTGTAGCGGCAAGGTCTACTACGACCTGCTGGAAAAACGTCGTGCCGAAGGTCGTGACGACATCGCCGTCGTGCGTATCGAGCAGCTGTACCCATTCCCTGAGGACGACTTGAAAGAAGTCCTGGCGCCTTATACCAACGTCAAGCATGCCGTCTGGTGTCAGGAAGAGCCGATGAACCAGGGTGCCTGGTACTGCAGCCAACACCACATGCGTCGCAGCATCAGCAACCTCAACAAGTCTCTCGTACTCGAGTACGCGGGCCGCGAGGCTTCTGCTGCACCTGCATGCGGTTACGCATCGATGCACGCCGAACAGCAGGAACAACTGCTGCAAGACGCCTTTACTGTTTAACGCCTTCGCGCACCTGAAACCGAATTTAAGGAACCACAGACAATGGCTATCGAGATCAAAGCCCCCACTTTCCCGGAATCGGTTGCCGATGGCACCGTTGCCACCTGGCACAAAAAACCGGGCGACGCCGTCAAGCGTGACGAACTGATCGTCGACATCGAAACCGACAAGGTCGTGCTGGAAGTCCTTGCCACCGCTGACGGCGTGCTGGGCGCGATCATCAAGAACGAAGGCGACACTGTTCTGTCCGACGAAGTACTGGGCTCCATCGGCGAAGGCAGCGGCGCCGCCGCTCCAGCCGCGGCTGCTCCAGTGGCTGCCGCTGCTCCAGCTGCCGCCGAAGGCGAAGACGATCCTGTTGCTGCTCCAGCTGCCCGCAAGCTGGCTGAAGAGAGCGGCATCAACATCGCTTCCGTTGCCGGCACCGGCAAAGGCGGTCGCGTGACCAAGGAAGACGTGGTTGCAGCCGTTGCTGCCAAGAAAGCCGCTCCGGCTGCCGCGCCTGCCAAGGCTGCTGCACCTGCCGCTGCTGCTCCAGTGTTCGCTGCTGGCGAGCGCATCGAGAAGCGCGTACCGATGACCCGTGTGCGGGCCACCGTTGCCAAGCGTCTGGTTGAAGCTCAGTCGAACATGGCGATGCTGACCACGTTCAACGAAGTCGACATGACCGAAGTCATGGCCCTGCGTTCGAAGTACAAGGATCTGTTCGAGAAGTCCCACAACGGCGTACGCCTGGGCTTCATGTCGTTCTTCGTGAAAGCGGCCACCGAAGCACTGAAGCGCTTCCCGGCTGTCAACGCCTCGATCGACGGCGGCGACATCGTTTACCACGGCTACGCTGACGTCGGCGTTGCAGTTTCCAGCGATCGCGGCCTGGTTGTACCGGTTCTGCGTAACGCCGAACTGATGAGCCTGGCTGAAATCGAAGGCGGCATCGCCACCTTCGGCAAGAAAGCCCGCGACGGCAAACTGTCGATGGACGAAATGACCGGTGGTACTTTCACCATCACCAACGGTGGTACTTTCGGTTCGATGATGTCGACTCCGATCGTCAACCCGCCACAAGCCGCCATCCTGGGCATGCACAACATCATCCAGCGTCCTATGGCCATCAACGGTCAGGTCGTTATCCGTCCGATGATGTACCTCGCTCTGTCCTACGATCACCGTTTGATCGACGGCAAAGAAGCTGTGACCTTCCTGGTTACCATCAAGAACCTGCTGGAAGACCCGGCTCGTTTGCTGCTGGATATCTGATTTCGTTGCACGGGCCGCTCAGTGATGGACGGCCCTTCTGTAATGACCAGCTTCGTCCCACGACGGTCTCCAAAAGGGGCCGTCCGGTTTGATTCGAGAAGGAATGACACATGACTCAGAAATTCGACGTGGTAGTGATTGGCGCGGGCCCTGGCGGCTACGTGGCTGCCATTAAAGCAGCGCAACTGGGCCTCTCCACTGCCTGCATCGAGAAATACACCGACAAGGAAGGCAAACTGGCTCTGGGCGGTACTTGCCTGAACGTCGGCTGCATTCCATCCAAGGCCCTGCTGGACAGCTCGTGGAAATTCCACGAAGCCCAGGACGGTTTCGCGATCCACGGTATCAATCACGCTGGCGTGACCATGGACGTGCCAGCGATGGTCGGCCGTAAAGCCAACATCGTCAAAGGCCTGACCTCCGGCGTTGCGACCCTGTTCAAAGCCAACGGTGTGAGCTCCATCGAGGGTCACGGCAAGCTGCTGGCCGGCAAGAAAGTCGAAGTCACCAAGCCAGACGGCTCGGTAGAAATCATCGAAGCCGAAAACGTCATCCTGGCTCCAGGTTCGCGTCCGATCGACATTCCGCCAGCTCCGGTTGACCAGAATGTGATCGTCGACTCCACCGGCGCCCTGGAATTCCAATCCGTGCCTAAGCGTCTGGGCGTGATCGGCGCTGGCGTGATCGGTCTGGAACTGGGTTCGGTCTGGTCGCGTCTGGGTGCAGAAGTGACCGTCCTGGAAGCCCTGGACACCTTCCTGATGGCAGCGGATACCGCTGTTTCCAAGGAAGCGCTGAAAACCCTGACCAAGCAAGGTCTGGACATCAAGCTGGGCGCTCGCGTAACCGGTTCCAAAGTGAACGGCGACGAAGTCGTGGTGAACTACACCGATGCCAAGGGCGAGCAGAAAATCACTTTCGACAAGCTGATCGTAGCCGTTGGTCGCCGTCCGGTGACCACTGATCTGTTGGCTGCCGACTGCGGCGTGACCCTGGACGAGCGCGGTTTCGTGCACGTTGACGATCACTGCGCCACCACCGTACCGGGCGTTTACGCCATCGGTGACGTGGTTCGCGGCATGATGCTGGCGCACAAGGCGTCGGAAGAAGGCATCATGGTTGTCGAGCGCATCAAGGGTCACAAGGCCCAGATGAACTATGATTTGATCCCTTCGGTTATTTATACTCACCCGGAAATCGCGTGGGTCGGTAAAACCGAGCAGGCCTTGAAAGCTGAAGGCGTTGAAGTTAACGTCGGCACCTTCCCGTTCGCAGCTTCCGGCCGTGCCATGGCTGCCAACGACACCGGTGGTTTCGTCAAGGTCATCGCAGATGCCAAGACAGACCGCGTACTGGGCGTTCACGTGATTGGCCCAAGCGCTGCCGAACTGGTTCAGCAGGGCGCGATCGGTATGGAATTCGGCACCAGCGCTGAAGACCTGGGCATGATGGTTTTCTCCCATCCGACCCTGTCTGAAGCCTTGCACGAAGCAGCTTTGGCTGTGAATGGCGGCGCCATCCACATCGCCAACCGCAAGAAGCGTTAAGACAATAAGAAACCACGGCGGAATGGCCCGTCGTGAGCCTTGCATGCAAGACTCACCGCGGAATATCCGCTGGACGCAGTCTTGCATAGCTGCACCGGGTATCCGGAAAGGCTATGCAAGCAGCAGTCACAGGTGGTGCGGCACTTGAATGAGTGCAGCACCGAATGCGCAGTACCTAACGAAGACGGTAATAAGCATGAATCTTCACGAGTATCAGGGTAAGCAGCTGTTCGCTGAGTACGGCCTGCCAGTTTCCACCGGTTACGCGGTAGACACCCCGGAAGCAGCAGCAGAAGCTTGCGACAAAATCGGCGGCAGCGAGTGGGTTGTCAAAGCCCAGGTCCACGCCGGTGGTCGCGGTAAAGCGGGCGGCGTAAAGCTGGTTCGCAGCAAAGAAGATGCCAAGGCATTCGCACAGCAGTGGCTGGGCAAGCGTCTGGTGACTTACCAGACTGACGCCAATGGTCAGCCAGTCACCAAGATCCTGGTTGAATCGTGCACTGATATCGCTAAAGAGCTGTACCTGGGCGCTGTCGTTGACCGTTCGAGCCGTCGTATCGTGTTCATGGCTTCCACCGAAGGTGGCGTGGACATCGAGAAAATCGCTCACGACACTCCAGAAAAAATTCTGAAAGCCACTATCGATCCACTGGTTGGCGCTCAGCCATTCCAGGGTCGCGAGCTGGCATTCCAGTTGGGTCTGGAAGGCAAGCAGGTTGCTCAGTTCGCCAAGATCTTCGTAGGTCTGGCCAAGCTGTTCAAGGATCACGACCTGGCTCTGCTGGAAGTGAACCCGCTGGTGATCAAGGCTGACGGCGATCTGCACTGCCTGGACGCCAAGATCAACATCGACGCCAACGCCATGTACCGTCAGCCTAAGCTGAAGACTTTCCACGATCCGTCGCAAGACGATCCGCGCGAAGCGCACGCTGCCAAGTTCGAACTGAACTACGTAGCACTGGAAGGCAACATCGGTTGCATGGTCAACGGTGCTGGCCTGGCCATGGGTACCATGGACATCGTCAACCTGCATGGCGGCAAACCAGCCAACTTCCTCGACGTGGGCGGCGGTGCTACCAAGGAACGCGTTACCGAAGCGTTCAAGATCATCCTGTCCGACACTAACGTCGCTGCAGTACTGGTCAACATCTTCGGCGGCATCGTTCGTTGCGACATGATTGCCGAAGGCATCATCGGTGCAGTGAAAGAAGTCGGCGTGAAAATCCCGGTTGTTGTTCGCCTTGAAGGCAACAACGCTGAGCTGGGCGCTAAAGTACTGGCAGAAAGCGGTTTGAACATCATCGCTGCTACCAGCCTGACCGACGCTGCTCAACAAGTCGTTAAAGCTGCGGAGGGCAAATAATGAGCGTCCTGATCAATAAAGACACCAAAGTTATCTGCCAGGGTATTACCGGTTCGCAAGGTAGTTTCCACACCCAGCAAGCCATCGAATACGGCACCAAGATGGTCGGTGGCGTAACTCCAGGCAAAGGCGGCACCGAGCACCTGGGCCTGCCAGTGTTCAACACCGTTAAAGACGCTGTAGCTGCTACTGGCGCTACCGCCAGCGTGATCTACGTTCCGGCTCCTTTCTGCAAGGACTCGATCCTGGAAGCGGCTTTCGGCGGCATCAAGCTGATCGTCTGCATCACCGAAGGCATTCCTACCCTGGACATGCTGGACGCTAAAGTTAAGTGCGACGAGCTGGGTGTTACCCTGATCGGCCCTAACTGCCCAGGCGTGATCACTCCAGGCGAATGCAAGATCGGCATCATGCCAGGTCACATTCACTTGCCAGGCAAGGTCGGTATCGTTTCCCGTTCCGGCACCCTGACCTACGAAGCTGTGAAGCAGACTACTGACGCCGGTTTCGGTCAGTCGACTTGCGTCGGCATCGGTGGTGACCCGATCCCGGGTTCGAACTTCATCGACATCCTGAAGCTGTTCCAGGAAGACCCGAAGACCGAAGCGATCGTGATGATCGGTGAGATCGGCGGTTCGGCTGAAGAAGAAGCGGCTGCCTACATCAAGGCACACGTGACCAAGCCGGTTGTTTCCTACATCGCTGGTGTGACTGCTCCTCCGGGCAAGCGCATGGGCCATGCTGGCGCAATCATCTCTGGCGGCAAAGGCACTGCAGACGAGAAATTCGCTGCTCTGCAAGACGCAGGCGTTAAAACCGTGCGTTCGCTGGCAGACATCGGCAAGGCCCTGGCCGAGCTGACTGGCTGGGCTGTCAAGTAAGCCTCGTGCTTGACTGACGCTTCACCAGACAAAGGCCACCTTCGGGTGGCCTTTGTCATTCTTGAAGATCAAAAGATCGCAGCCTGCGGCAGCTCCTACAGAAGATCGCATTTCCCTGTAGGAGCTGCCGCAGGCTGCGATCTTTTGATCTTTTAATATGTAAACGCGACATGGAAATGTCGTGTATCGGATAGTTCGCCCTCAAACAGTGCGTTTATCGGCCAGATTCGTTAGTCTACGCGCCATTTTTGCGTCTGCGGCCCACAAGGCAGCAACGCGCTAAAAGGGTTGGTCTCATACGGACCGACAGCATTTCCCTCACCCATAGGGAAATCCCTCTCTAAATTCCGATTCAGTAGTGTGGTATTTCCTTAATGAAAGTGTTGAAAGGCCAGGACATCCTGGCACTTGGTTTTATGACGTTTGCCCTGTTCGTCGGGGCTGGCAACATCATCTTCCCGCCTATCGTCGGTTTGCAGTCCGGACCTAATGTCTGGATGGCGGCGCTGGGCTTTCTGGTCACCGCGGTCGGTCTGCCGGTGATCACCGTTGTTGCGCTGGCGAAAGTCGGTGGGGCAATGGATGCATTGAGTAGCCCGATCGGTAAAGTGGCTGGAGGCCTGTTGGCGGCTGCCTGCTATCTGGCCGTAGGACCACTGTTCGCGACGCCACGTACCGCCACGGTATCGTTCGAAGTCGGCCTGGCGCCGCTGACCGGCGAGAGCCCGCTGGCGTTGTTCCTGTACAGCTCGGTGTACTTCCTGCTGGTGTTCTTCATTTCGCTGTACCCGGGCCGTTTGCTGGATACGGTAGGGCGCTTCCTCGCGCCGCTGAAGATTATCGCCCTGGCCGTTCTCGGCATCGCAGCATTCGCCTTGCCGGCCGGTGACATTGGTCAAGCAACCCCTGAATACATGGCAGCGCCGTTTTCCCAAGGCTTCATCAATGGTTACCTGACCATGGATACCCTGGGCGCCCTGGTGTTCGGCATCGTCATCGTCAACGCCATCCGTTCCCGCGGTGTCGAGTCGCCCGCACTGATCACTCGTTACGCGATCATTGCCGGCCTGATTGCCGGTGTGGGTCTGGCGCTGGTTTACGTCAGCCTGTTCCGTCTCGGTTCGGGCAGTCATGAAGTGGCCGCTGGCGCTACCAATGGTGCGGCGGTATTGCATGCTTACGTGCAGCACACCTTCGGATCGCTAGGTAGTGGTTTCCTTGCCGTGCTGATCTCACTGGCGTGCCTGGTGACTGCGGTCGGCCTGACCTGTGCCTGCGCCGAGTACTTCAGCCAAGTGCTGCCACTGTCCTACAAGACGCTGGTCATCATCCTTGCTGCATTCTCCCTGCTGGTGTCCAACCTGGGCCTCACCAAGCTGATTGCGTTCTCGATCCCGGTACTGACCGCGATCTATCCGCCGTGCATCGTTCTGGTGGCGTTGAGCTTCTGCAAGGACTTCTGGCATGAGCAGGGTCGTATCCTCGGCCCGGTCATGCTGGTGTCGTTCATCTTCGGCCTGATCGACGCCCTCAAGGGTGCAGGCCTGGCGGACTGGATGCCGACGCAAATGGCCCACCTGCCGCTGAGCGAGCAGGGCCTGGCCTGGCTGGTGCCGTCGGTGATGACACTGGTGGTCGCAGTGGTTTGCGATCGCCTGCTGGGCAAGCGCGCCGAAGCCTTGGCTTAAGTCGCTTCACGGCCCGCCACAAGCGGGTTTTGAGCAGAAACAGAAATGCCCCGTATCAATCGATACGGGGCATTTTTTATGGGGTTGAGGCAGTGTCTTTTTTTCTGAGCTAACGTCGAAAGTCTGCCAAACCCATTGTAGGAGCAGCCGGTCGACGCTCGATTGCTCGCGAAGGTCGTGAACTATGGCACGTGATTTCTGGATAGGCGCGTTGCTCTCAGGTTCTTCGCGAGCAAGCTCGCTCCTACAAATACATCACAAGGACCTGCATGTCGTTCATCCAAGCCAACCTGATCCACATTCTTGCCGCTATCTGGTTCGTTATCTGCTGGGGCGGCTACACCCGCTATGCCACATGGAAGGGCCGTGATACGGCGTGCCTGGCCAGTGTTCTGCACCTTTATCGCGAAGACTGGATGCGCCGCATGCTGTTGCGCGACAACCGCATCGCCGATGCCAGCGTGATTGGCAATCTGGAGCGTAACGCTTCGTTCTTCGCCTCGAGTACGTTGATTATCCTGGCCGGTATTCTCACGGTGTTGGGGGCCTCGGAGCGGGCGGTATCGTTGCTGGCGGATATCCCGATGGTGCAGCAGGCTTCCCAGGGCATGTCGGAAATCAAGTTGCTGTGCCTGGCGCTGGTGTTCGTCTATGCGTTCTTCACGTTCAGCTGGTGCATGCGCCAGTACAACTTTGCAGCGATACTGGTGGGGTCGGCGCCGATGGTCGGTGAACGCCATGTGTCCGAGCAGGAGCGCAGGGCCTTTGCCGCCCGTGCAGCCCGTGTCATCTCCATGGCCGCCAACCAGTTCAACTTTGGCCTGCGCTCTTATTACTTCGGCATGACCATGCTGGCCTGGTTCGTTAGTCCATGGCTGTTCATGTTGATGAGTGCCGGTGTGGTCTTCGTATTGTATCGCCGCGAGTTTCACTCCGACGTTCTCGATGTGATGGTCTATACCCCTACAGAGGCGCCATCGTCCGAGGTGAATAAAGAAGCTGCCTGATTGGGCGTCCGCGCTGGCTATCCAGTGTGTTACTGGAGGGATCTGTCCCGGCAGCGCAGTCTGGTTTGGCTGGTGGGATTAATCTGTTTTTTGTTGTTGATGATTAGTCCGACTTTTCGCACGATTTTTCTCTAATCGCTTTTTTGCAGACAAAAGAAAACCCGCACTTGGCGGGTTTTCTTTCATCACACAAAAAAACGGATTAGTACTTAGGCGCTTGCGGAGCGGCTGGAGCGGCTGGAGCGGCCTCTTTTGGCGCTTCTGCGTTCGATTCAGTCTGATCTTTGGCGGCTTCGGCGTTTTCTTTCGCCGCGTCGTTCACTTTATCCTGAGCTTCGTTCATTTTCTGCTGGGCTTGCTCAGCATGTTGGTTAGCATCTTGAGCTTTGTCCTCGGATTTTTTATCGCAGGCAGCGAGACCGAGGGAAGCGGTCAACATCAAGGCAATAGCTAAAGTCTTACGCATGGGGTGTTTCTCCTGATGAAAAGCATCTACTGGCCTTAAGAACCCAAGTATCAGCGTTAAGTTCCTTAATTCTTTCAGATATATAAGTTTGTTCTAATGCGGAACTTTTACCCGGACCGCCACTGCACTGTACGGATTTAAACAAGGGTTTTTATCAAATGGCTGAAAATCCCGTTTTTGAGCGTGCGACGCGCTTTCTGTCGGCGCTGCGACATTGTCAGGTACTTGGACTAAGCGTTCACAGCGCGGGCAGGGAAGGGCTGACGATTGTGCTGCCGTACAGCCCGCAGATCGTCGGCAATCCTGAAACCTGCGTGATTCATGGCGGGGCGCTGACCTCGCTGATGGACACGGCCTGTGGCATGGCGACGCTCTGCGTACTCCCGGAGTTCGAGGTCTGCCCGACCCTCGACCTGCGTATCGACTACATGCACGCCGCCGAGCCGCATAAGGATGTGTACGGCTTTGCCCAATGCTATCGGGTCACCACTGACGTGATTTTTGCCCGTGGCTTCGCCTATCAGGATGAGCCCGGGCAACCCATTGCCCATGTGGTGGGCACTTTCATGCGCATGGGCAAGGGCATCAAAGGTACCAAGGGCTTTGGTGGCGTGGTTGCCGGAGGTGCGCAATGAGTGAATCTCTGAAGGACCCATTGCAAAAGGCCCACGAGCAGGGCGATTACGCCTCGCTGCTGGAGTTGATTCCCTATGCCCGGCTGATCGGCGTCGAATGTTCACGGGTGGGAGATGAGTTGCTGTTCAAGCTGCCAGCGAACAAGGACAACATTGGCAACCCTTTGTTGCCGGCGATTCATGGCGGTGTGATCGCCGGGTTCATGGAGTTGGCCGCGGCACTGCACCTGTTGGTGTTTACCGGAACGCCCGGGGTGCCGAAGATCATCGACTTCTCCCTGGATTACCTGCGTGCCGGGCAGTTTCGCGATACCTGGGCCCGATGCCAGGTTTGCCGCCAGGGCCGCCGGGTCGCCAACGTGGCGATTACCGCCTGGCAAAGCACTGAGGCCGAACCCATTGCCACGGCCCGCGCACATTTCAAACTCGAAGAGCCCTTGAAATCCTGAACTCAGCCCCAAACTCTGAGGACAACCCGCCGTCGACCCTCAAGGTCGCGGCTTAAGCCATCTGATTGGAGTTTGATAACCATGAGTGTGGAAACTCAAAAGGAAACCCTGGGCTTCCAGACCGAGGTGAAGCAACTGCTGCATCTCATGATCCATTCGCTGTATTCCAACAAGGAAATTTTCCTTCGCGAATTGATCTCGAACGCCTCTGACGCTGTCGACAAATTACGTTTCGAAGCCCTGGCCAAGCCAGAGCTGCTGGAAGGTGGCGCCGAACTGAAAATCCGCGTGAGCTTCGACAAGGACGCTAAAACCGTCACCCTCGAAGACAACGGTATCGGCATGAGCCGCGAAGACGCGATCACCCACCTGGGTACCATCGCCAAGTCCGGCACCGCCGATTTCATGAAGCACCTGACCGGCGACCAGAAGAAAGACTCGCACCTGATCGGCCAGTTCGGTGTCGGTTTCTACTCCGCATTCATCGTCGCTGACAAAGTCGATGTGTTCAGTCGTCGTGCCGGCAGCGCTGCCAGCGAAGGCGTGCACTGGTCGTCCAAGGGCGAAGGTGACTTCGAAGTTGCGACCATCGACAAGGCCGAACGCGGCACTCGCATCGTCCTGCACCTGAAATCCGGTGAAGACGAATTCGCCGATGGCTGGCGCCTGCGCAACATCATCAAGAAGTACTCGGACCACATTGCCTTGCCGATCGAACTGCCGAAAGAAGTGGCAGCCACCGAAGGCGAGGAGAAGCCAGCCGTTGAGTGGGAAACCGTCAACCGCGCCAGCGCCCTGTGGACCCGTCCGCGCACCGAGATCAAGGACGAGGAGTACCAGGAGTTCTACAAGCACATCGCTCACGACTTCGAAAACCCGCTGAGCTGGAGCCACAACAAGGTCGAAGGCAAGCTGGAATACAGCTCGCTGCTGTACGTGCCGGCCCGTGCGCCGTTCGACCTGTACCAGCGTGAGGCGCCGAAAGGCCTGAAGCTGTACGTGCAGCGTGTGTTCGTCATGGATCAGGCCGAGTCCTTCCTGCCACTGTACCTGCGCTTCATCAAAGGCGTGGTCGACTCTAACGACCTGTCGCTGAACGTGTCGCGGGAAATCCTGCAGAAAGACCCGATCATCGATTCCATGAAGTCGGCGCTGACCAAGCGCGTTCTGGACATGCTGGAAAAACTGGCGAAGAACGAGCCAGAGCAATACAAAGGCTTCTGGAAAAACTTCGGTCAGGTCATGAAAGAAGGCCCGGCAGAAGATTTCGCCAACAAGGAAAAAATCGCCGGCCTGCTGCGTTTCGCCTCGACCCTTGGTGACGATGGCGAGCAGGCTGTTGGCCTGGCCGAGTACCTGGCTCGCGCCAAGGAAGGCCAGGACAAGATTTACTACCTGACCGGCGAAACCTACGCGCAAGTCAAAAACAGCCCGCACCTGGAAGTCTTCCGCAAGAAAGGCATCGAAGTGTTGCTGTTGACCGACCGCATCGACGAGTGGCTGATGAGCTACCTCAACGACTTCGACGGCAAGAGCTTCGTCGACGTGGCGCGCGGTGACCTGGACCTGGGCAACCTGGACTCGGAAGAGGACAAGAAGGCTGCGCAAGAAGTCGCCAAGGCCAAAGAAGGTCTGGTTGAACGTCTGAAGACCGCGCTGGGCGAATCCGTTGCGGAAGTTCGGGTGTCTCATCGCCTGACCGACTCCCCGGCGATCCTGGCCATCGGCGAGCAGGACTTGGGCTTGCAGATGCGCCAGATTCTGGAAGCCAGCGGCCAGAAGGTTCCGGATTCGAAGCCGATCTTCGAATTCAACCCGGCTCACCCGCTGATCGAGAAGCTCGACAACGAGCAGAGTGACGAGCGCTTCGGCGACCTGTCGCACATCCTCTTCGATCAGGCGGCGCTGGCGGCCGGTGACAGCTTGAAAGATCCGGCGGCCTATGTGCGCCGTCTGAACAAGCTGTTGGTTGAGCTGTCGGCTTAACCAGGTTGCAGAAAACCCGCTTCGGCGGGTTTTTTCATTCTGGTATTCAAAAATCAGGAGTCAGAAATGAGCCAAATCACTGTACGTTCCGTTGCCTATCAGATTGACGGCCAGGCTTACGAAAGCCGTCTGGCCTTCGATGCCGACCATAAAGGCCCGCGCCCGGGTTTGTTGATGGCGCCGAACTGGATGGGCGTCAGCGCCGGTGCCGAGGAGATCGCCAAATCGGTGGCCTCCAAGGGTTATGTGGTACTGATCGCAGACCTTTATGGTCAATCGGTTCGTCCGACGAACAATGACGAGGCCGGCGCGGCCATGATGCCGTTGAAGAATGACCGCCCATTGCTGCGCAAGCGCATGCAGGTGGCGTTCGAGCAACTGCAGGGTCAGGCTGAAGTGGCTGTCGATACTTCGAAACTGGCCACTTTCGGTTTCTGCTTCGGCGGTTGCTGCGCCCTGGAGCTCGCCCGTACCGGCGCACCAGTGAAAGTGACGGTATCGTTCCACGGAACGCTGGACACACCGAATCCGGCCGATGCGAAAAACATCAAGGGTAAGGTCCTGGTGCTGCACGGTGCTTCCGATCCATTGGTGCCGAAAGAGCAGCTGCCGGCGTTCGAAGATGAAATGAACGCGGCCGGCGTGGACTGGCAGTTGCTGAGCTACGGCGGTGCGTTCCATTCGTTCACCGACCCGCACGCCAACGTGCCGGGCATGATGATGTATGACGCGAAGGTGGCTGCCCGAGCCTTCACGTCGATGCATAACTTGCTGGATGAAGTGTTCAAGGGCTGATGCTCTTTCAGACACTGACTGATCAGGTGACTGATTGGGCCTCTTCGCGAGCAGGCTCGCTCCCACATTGGAATGCTTTTCCCCTGTGGGAGCGAGCCTGCTCGCGAAGGCGGTTTCACGGGCAACTAAAATCTCAGGGCAATTCGATCCGCTCGCTTTCCCCCGGCACCGTCGGCCAATCCCCGGCCGCCCAGCGCCGGCGTGCTTCATCAATCGCCGCCGGATCGCTGGCGACAAAGTTCCAGTTGATCCGCCGTGGCCCGTCCAGCGCAGCACCGCCAAACAACACAGCGTGACTGTCGCTTTCAGCAAACAGGGTCATCTCTTCCCCGGCAGGCAGTACCACCAGCGAATGCGGCTCCAGCGGCTCGCCATCCAGTTGCACCTCGCCGCTCAGAACATACAGCGCACGTTCTTCATGCTCGGTGGGGATCAGTAATGTCGTCGCCGTTTGCAGGTGCAATTCCGCGTACAGCGTAGGAGAAAGCACTGGCACTGGTGATTCCAGGCAAAAGCCCGACCCGGCAATCATGCGGATCTTCACCCCCAGGTTTTCGCTGACCGGCAAAGTCGACGCCGGATGGTGACTGTAATGCCCCGGACCTTGCTCTTTGTCCTTGGGCGAAGCCAGCCAGATCTGCAGGCCGTGCATCGTGAAGCCGCTTTCTTTCAAGGCCTCAGGCGTGCGTTCGACGTGGGCGATGGCGCTGCCGGCCGTCATCCAGCTGACATCGCCAGTCCCGACCACTTGATCGGAACCGAGGCTGTCCTTGTGCTGGATCTGCCCCTGGAACAAATAGGTGAGGGTAGACAGGCCAATGTGCGGATGCTGGCGGATGTTCATGCCTTTGCCCGGCGGATAACGGGTTTCCAGCATGTGGTCGAAAAACACGAAGGGCCCGACGCTGCGGCACTTGGCCGATGGCAGCGGGCGAAGAATCGGCTGGCCCTCGACATCTTCGGTGCGGGGGCGGATCACGAGCGGAGTGTTCATGGTGCGTTCCAGGCTGAGCGGGTAATGCGTTCGAGCATAACCCGCTTGCGCAGCCCTTGCCGCTATTGGCTGAACGCGCCTTCGGACAAATGCGTTTCGATGCGCACTTCAGACGTGGTCATCAGCTTGTGGATCGGGCAGCGATCGGCCACGCGGTGCAGCTCTTCGCGCTGGGCGTCGGTGAGTACGCCTTTGAGGGTCAGTTTGACGTGTAGCGCGTATTGGCCTTTCTGTTCCAGGCTGTTGTCGCGCTTGACCTCCACGCCGACACCGGTCAGCGGGATGTTCTTCTTTTTGGCATACAGCTTCAGGGTCAGGGCCTTGCAGGCGCCTAGCGCGGCATCGAAATAATCGTGCGGTTCCGGCGCAGAGCCATCACCGCCGGCCGTGACGGGCACGTCGGCGAAGAGTTCGTGGTCATCGATATGTACGCTGTGGCGAAAACCTTCGGCAGAAACGGTGTTGACAGTAACGGTCATGGGAAACCTCGCAGGCGACAGGAAAACTCATTCGATCAAAAAAGACCTTGAGAGCATAGAGCCATCGCGCTTGTCGAGAGTTCCAATCTGTAGGAGCGAGCTTGCTCCGGGCGGCGCTCCGACGATGATCTCAATGGCACCGCGTGTATCCGCAAGGGCGAGTCATCGTTAAAGTCCATCGCGAGCAAGCTCGCTCCTACAGTTGTCGATCCGGATCAGCCGCCTTTGACTTCCTTGCCGTTGACCGTGCCGTTCAGGAGCATGATGTTGTACTCCTTGCCGTCAGTTTCGACTTGTTGCAGGCGGACCAGCAGGTAATCCCAATCCTTGGCGAACCACATCACGGTAATGCGTTTGTTCTGTGTCGGGTCGCGTACACGTTCAACCTTGATTGCATCGATCTTGCCGGCCTTGGTGTCGACCTTTTCCGGGCCCAGCACGCGGAAGTCATAGGTGTCGACTTCATCGCCGTCGACTACCTGATAGCTCATGCTTTTCTTGCCGGCAGCAACGTCCTGCTGCAAGGCCAGTTGGTAGGTGGATTTGTCGACCATGCCACGGTTCAACGCAACCTTTACCGGATCACCGCGATCGGTGCCGGTGATCATCTTGGTGTTCCAGTCGAAATCCAGATCCGATTTCTTGGCTTTGCCCAGACCGCCGCGTTCAAAGTGGTACGACACGGGAAGGAGCGTGTCCTTGTCCTGTGTCAGGGTGCTTTCCTCGGACAGGCTGGCGATCATCATCGATGCCTTGAAACTCAGTTTCCATTTGCCATCACTGGTTTTTTCGAGGTTGCGCTCGGCAGTGCCACTCATGGGCAGCTGTTTCCAGTCGGCGGTGTAGCTGGCGGAGAAAGGTTGAAGTTCTGCCGCCTGGGCGAAGGGCAAGGCGAGCAGAGCGCAAGCGAAGAGCAGGGCGCGACGCATAAAATCTCCTAGGTTCGAATCAAGTGGCCGCTGGCCGCGAGTAACTGTCCGTCCAGTAAAGCACCTTGTTCACCGAGTGATAAACGACCTTCAGCAAACCAGCGTACGGCCATCGGGTAGATCAGGTGTTCCTGAACATGGACTCGCTGCGCCAGACTCTGCGGCGAATCCTGTAACTCTACCGGTATTACAGCCTGTACGACCAGTGGTCCGCCATCGAGTTCCTCGGTGACGAAGTGCACGGAGCAGCCGTGCTCGGTGTCGCCGGCCTCCAGTGCGCGCTGATGAGTGTGTAACCCTTTGTATTTGGGTAGCAGCGAAGGATGGATATTGAGCAGGCGACCCTGATAGTGGCGTACGAAGCCTGCGCTGAGAATGCGCATGAATCCGGCCAGTACCACGAGTTCGGGGTTGAAGGCGTCGATCAGTTCGATCAGCGCGGCGTCGAAGGCCTCGCGACCTTCGAAAGCCTTGTGATCCAGGGTGCGGGTATCGATACCCGCGTCCCTGGCGCGTTGCAGGCCGTAGGCGTCGGCGCGGTTGGAAATCACCGCAGCGATGCGAACCGGGCTGTCGCCGGTCCGCGCGCTGTCGATCAAGGCCTGCAAGTTACTGCCGGTGCCGGACAACAGCACCACCACATCACAGGTTTTAGGCATTAGTGCGCCTTAAGGTTCTTCAGTTCGACCTGAGCCGCGCCTTCGGCAGCGGTGGCGATCTGGCCGATGACCCAAGGCTGCTCGCCCGCTTGACGCAGCACGTTCAGCGCGGTTTCAACGTGCTCTTGAGCAACGCAGATAACCATGCCCACGCCGCAGTTCAGCACGCGGTGCATTTCGTTTTCGTCAACGTTGCCTTTCTCTTGCAGCCAGTCGAACACGGCAGGACGGGTCCAGCTCGCGACGTCAACCACGGCTTGTGCGCCCTTTGGCAGAACGCGCGGGATGTTGTCCAGCAGGCCACCACCGGTGATGTGGGCCATGGCTTTGACCGCGCCGGTTTCCTTGATCAGCTTGAGCAGCGGCTTCACGTAGATGCGGGTCGGGGCCATCAGCAGGTCGGTCAGCGGCTTGCCGTCGAGCTGGGTGTTTTCGATGTCGGCGCCGGATACTTCGATGATCTTGCGGATCAGCGAGTAGCCGTTGGAGTGCGGGCCGGAAGACGGCAGGGCGAGCAGGGCATCGCCAGCAGCAACCTTGGAGCCGTCGATGATTTCGGATTTTTCCACGACGCCGACGCAGAAACCGGCCAGGTCGTAGTCTTCGCCTTCGTACATGCCCGGCATTTCAGCGGTTTCGCCGCCAACCAGCGAGCAGCCGGACAGTTCACAGCCAGCACCGATGCCGGTCACGACCTGGGTCGCGGTTTCGACGTTCAGTTTGCCAGTGGCGTAGTAGTCGAGGAAGAACAGCGGCTCGGCGCCGCACACCACCAGGTCGTTCACGCACATGGCAACCAGGTCGATGCCGATGCTGTCGTGCTTGTTCAGGTTCAGGGCCAGGCGCAGCTTGGTGCCAACGCCGTCAGTACCGGAAACCAGCACCGGCTGCTTGTAGCCGGCCGGGATTTCGCAGAGGGCGCCGAAACCGCCCAGGCCGCCCATGACTTCCGGGCGCGCAGTGCGCTTGGCGACGCTCTTGATGCGTTCGACCAATGCTTCGCCGGCGTCGATGTCTACACCGGCGTCTTTGTAGCTCAGGGAGGGTTGCTTGCTCATGATCCAGGCCTTTAGGGGGGGATTTCTGGGTAACGACCGAGTCCGTCGGGAACGCCGAAACTGCGTAGGCGAGAGCCATGCGCGCTATTCGGACACTACCCGGCTGTTGCCGGTCTGCGAAGGCGCGCGATTTTATCAGGCTTGAGCCGCAGCGGCCATCCTCAGGCCGACAGCAGGGCCATATCCGTTCAAAAAAAACCGTTAATGCGCGGTGTCGGTGGCATCCTGCATGGCTGTATAAGGTGTCGCGATTAACCGTCTATCGTTATGACAGTGCGAAAACTTACCCGGTACGTGTGAATGTTTTGCGTCGGGCAATGGTCACAGCCTTGCTCGATCGCTTTCACGCGGTCTGTTCCAGCCGCTCTTGTCGTCAGGAATCCTCCATGCGTTTTTGTAAATTCTTGCTTGTGAGTTGTTTGTCAGTGGTCAGCCTGGCCAGTCATGCCGAAACCGTCAAAGGCCTTTACCAGGTACGCGAGCCGGTGAATGGCCAATCGCCCGAGGAGCGCGACCAGGCGACTCAACGTGCGTTGGACACATTGATATTGCGCCTGACCGGCGACCCCAAGGCCGCTCAAAGTCCGGGGCTGGCAGCGATTCGCAAAGACCCGCAACAGATCATCAGCCAATACGGCTTTGATGCCGGGCCGCCGGAAGTCCTGAAAGTCGATTTCGATCCGGGCACCACCGAGCAGGCCTTGCGCCGCGCCGGCCTGGCGATGTGGGGGGCCAATCGGCCGTCGATCCTCGGCTGGTGGTTGAATGACTCCACCGAGGGTTCAAGTCTGGTGGGCGACGGTCAGGCCAGCGCGGCGCCATTGCGTCGGGCTGCTCAACACCGTGGTTTGCCATTGCGCTTGCCATTGGCAGACCTGAACGAACAGATCGTCGCGACCGCGCCGAATCTGGAAGGCGCAGATCCCGCGCCATTGAATGCCGCTTCGGAGCGCTACAACGCCGACGCCTTGCTCGCGGTACACGCCAAGGAGGAGGGCGGGCAGTGGCAAGCCAAGTGGCAATTGTGGCTGGGGGATAAAAAAGAGGCAGGCAGCGTGCAAGGCGCCGATCAGGCGGCCGTGGCCGATGCGGTGATGCTGGCGGTCAACGAGCGCCTGGCGCCGCGGTTTGTTGCCAGGGCCGGTGCTTCGAGTGAGCAATTGCTGGAGGTGCAAGGCATGAATCTTGAACACTACGCGTCCCTTGGGCGCTTGCTGGAGCCATTTGGCGGGCGTGTGCAAAGTGTCGACGGCGACCGGATTGTCTATAGGGTCAATGGCAGCGCCGATCAACTGCGTGCACAACTGTCGCTGGCGAGGCTGCAGGAAGCTCCAGCTGGTCAGGCCCCAGCCCCGGCAGTGCCGGTTCAACCTGCCGCCGGTGGTGCGGTGCCTGCCCCAGCGCCAGCCCCGACACCGCAGCTGCGTTTTCGCTGGTAGTTTTTCTTTCTTTATATAGAAGCAATGGAGTGGTTCATGGCCGATAGGCGGTGTTGGTTCTGGCTCGGTGGGGTGATCCTGCTTTGTGCGTTTGTCTGGTTGTTGCATCCGATCCTGACGCCGTTCCTGGTGGCGCTGCTGTTGGCCTACCTGTTCGACCCGCTGGTGGATCGGCTGGAGAAGGCAGGCTTGTCTCGAACCTGGGGTGTCGTGGCGGTGTTTACCCTGTTTACATTGATCTTTACCGCGCTGCTGTTGGTATTGGTGCCGCTGCTCGCCAGGCAGTTGTTTCGTTTGTATGAGCTGGCCCCGCAGATGCTCGACTGGCTACAACACACGGCGCTGCCCTGGGTGCAATCGAAGTTCGGCCTGTCGGAAGGTTTCTGGAAGTTCGACAAGTTGAAGGCAGCCATCAGCGAGCATATGAGTCAGACCACTGATATTGTCAGTGTCGTGTTGAGCCATGCCACGGCCTCGGGGCTGGCGTTGATCGGCTGGCTGGCGAATCTGGTGCTGATCCCGGTGGTGAGCTTCTATCTGTTGCGCGATTGGGACTTGATGATGTCCAGGATCCGCAGCCTGCTGCCTCGTGATCGTGAAGCGCGCGCGGTATCCCTGGCGGGTGAATGCCACGAAGTGCTCGGAGCCTTCGTTCGCGGACAGTTGCTGGTGATGGTGGCCTTGGGTGTGATCTACGCAGCGGGCCTGATGCTGGTCGGGCTGGAACTGGGCTTGTTGATTGGCCTGATTGCCGGTCTGGCGGCGATCGTGCCGTACATGGGGTTTATCATTGGCATTGGCGCGGCGCTGCTTGCGGGGTTGTTCCAGTTCAGTGGTGATCTTTACCCGATGCTCGGTATTGTCGCGGTGTTCATGGTCGGCCAGGCGCTGGAGGGTATGGTGCTGACGCCGTTACTTGTTGGTGACCGGATTGGCCTGCACCCGGTGGCGGTGATTTTCTCGATTCTGGCCGGTGGTGAGCTGTTTGGCTTTACCGGTGTGCTATTGGCATTGCCGGTCGCGGCGGTGATCATGGTGCTGGTGCGTCATGTGCATGATTTGTATAAGGATTCTGAGATCTACGGGAGTGTCGACGAGCCGGAGTCGTAAGGGGCGTCGATGGGTGATGGCGGGTTGCCCGGGTTCATGGCGGGTCAGCCTGCTTGCATCGCGCGACTGTCACATGCACCGCCAAAGAAACTGTCATAAAACCGATGCATTAACGCAAACCTTTGATTTTGCTTGTGGTCTGTCGCATTGTGCGACCCGGCTCACGGGTATAAACTTCGCAAACTTTACACAGAGGCCACTAACGGTTCCTTTGGAACTGTTCAGTCAGGATGAAACCGATTCAGCTGCCCCTAGGTGTGCGTCTGCGTGACGACGCCACCTTTATCAATTACTACCCAGGCGCCAATGCCGCTGCACTCGGCTATGTCGAGCGGCTGTGCGAAGCCGACGCCGGCTGGACCGAGAGCCTGATATACCTTTGGGGCAAGGATGGGGTAGGGCGGACGCATCTGTTGCAGGCCGCCTGCCTGCGCTTCGAGCAATTGGGGGAGCCTGCGGTCTATCTGCCGCTGGCCGAGCTGCTCGATCGCGGTATTGAAATTCTCGACAACCTTGAACAGTACGAACTGGTCTGTCTCGATGACCTGCAGGCGGTTGCCGGCAAGGCGGACTGGGAAGAGGCGCTGTTCCATCTGTTCAATCGCTTGCGCGACAGCGGCCGACGCTTGCTGATTGCCGCGTCGACATCCCCCCGTGAATTGCCGGTGAAGCTGGCGGATCTCAAGTCGCGCCTGACCCTGGCCTTGATCTTCCAGATGCGCCCGCTTTCCGATGAGGACAAATTGCGCGCCTTGCAATTGCGCGCATCTCGTCGCGGACTGCACCTGACAGACGAAGTCGGGCATTTCATTTTGACTCGCGGTACCCGCAGCATGAGTGCGCTGTTCGAGCTGCTCGAGCGTCTCGATCAGGCCTCCCTCCAGGCTCAGCGCAAGCTGACAATCCCGTTTTTGAAAGAAACCCTCGGCTGGTAAACCCGCTGAATCCGGGGCTTTTAGCCAGTTCGGCGAATTGCAGGCAGCACAAACCCCCCGCTTTTCTGCCCGGTTACAGGCTGCGCGTATGTTTAAAATGGGCTTAAGCGCTTAGATGTAAACGGGAAACGGATAAGTCACAAAAAGATCGATTGAATTTGCAAATGAGGATGATAGAGGGCATAGTCTCGGCTTCTTTACAACTATCAGCCACGGTCGTGCCCATGCTAAACCGCTTCGCACCCCTCGTGCCTCTCGCACTCGTCACCCTGTTGTTCGGTTGCGCTGCCCACACTCCGGTGTCTCAGCAAGAGCAACAACAGCATGTTCAAAACTCCGTTACTGCCCAGTCTTCCGCTCTCTTTCAGGAAGAGCTGGCTACCGAAAAAGAACTCGCAGACTTCGCTGGCGGCAAGTCCTACCAGCTTCCGGTTCTGGCCGACAGCATCCTCGAACGTGGCATGTCCCTGATCGGTACCCGTTACCGTTTCGGCGGTACTTCTGAAGCCGGCTTCGATTGCAGTGGTTTCATCGGTTACCTGTTTCGCGAAGAAGCGGGCATGAACCTGCCACGCTCCACCCGCGAAATGATCAACGTGGACGCTCCGCTGGTCTCGCGCAGCAAGCTTGAGCCGGGCGACCTGCTGTTCTTCGCAACCAATGGCCGTCGTGGCCGTGTCAGTCACGCCGGGATCTACCTGGGTGACAACCAGTTCATCCACTCCAGCAGCCGCCGCAGCGGTGGTGTGCGGATCGATAGCCTGGGCGACAGTTACTGGAACAAGAGCTTCATCGAAGCCAAGCGCGCCCTGGCGATGGCACCTAACGCGTCGCCAATCGTCACTGCACGTAAATAAGCGCACAGATTGTAAGGTAAACTTAAAGTCTTACTTGAAGTTTGCCATATAACCGCTAAAATCCTGATGTATGAATGATGGCAAACCGCCTGCGCCCCGCGCAGGCGGTTTTCTTTTCTGCACTCCCGGCAGAAAAAGCCGCAGCCAGATCAGGATGCTCTGCTTATGACGACGTCGGCCCGCCTCGCAATCATGTTCTTCGCAGCGCTGCTCAGTGCCTGCGCCAGCCGTACACCGCCACCTGCGCAGGTGGTTCGCGCTCCCATCGTATTCGGATCCCCGCAAGCTTTTTCGCCCGAGGCCGAAGACGTGCTGTTTCGCGCGCTCGGCCTGGTGGGCACGCCTTATCGTTGGGGTGGTAATACGCCGGATTCCGGATTTGATTGCAGCGGCCTGATCGGTTATGTGTATCGCGATGTCGCCGGTATTTCCTTGCCGCGCACCACTCGCGAAATGATCTCCATGCAAGCGGCGAATGTGGGCAAGGAAGGCCTGCAAACCGGTGACCTGATTTTCTTCGCCACCAATGGCGGTTCCCAGGTCAGTCATGCCGGCATCTACGTGGGAGAAGGGCGCTTCGTCCACGCACCGGCCACCGGCGGCACCGTGAAGCTCGACAGCTTGTCCAAGGCTTATTGGCAAAAGGCTTATCTGAGCGCCAAGCGTGTTCTGCAGCCTGAACATCTGGCGCGCAACCCGTAACGTCCGGAGCTGCTGATCATGACTGCTCGCACGCTTAATCTCGACGACGCCCTGTATCAATACCTGCTCGATGTCTCCCTGCGCGAAACGCCACTGCTCAAGCGCTTGCGCGATGAGACTCAGGCGCTGCCGATGGCACGTTGGCAGGTGGCTCCGGAGCAGGGGCAGTTTCTCGCTTTGCTGGTGAAACTGACGGGAGCCAGGCGCTTGCTCGAAGTCGGCACTTTCACCGGTTACAGCGCCCTGTGCATGGCATCGGCATTACCGGCTGACGGCTCGCTGACTTGCTGCGATATCCCTGGCGACTACAACGCCATCGCACGGCGCTATTGGCAGGAGGCGGGGCTAGCCGGACGGATTGACCTGCGCCTGGCCCCGGCGCTGGAAACCCTCGCCGAGCTTGAGCGACAAGGGCGGGGCGGGCAGTACGACCTGGTGTTCATCGATGCCGACAAGGCCAACTACCCGAGTTATCTGGAACACGCCCTGGGATTGCTGCGGGTCGGCGGGCTGGCGGTGTTCGATAATACTTTGTGGAGCGGGCGCGTGCTCGAGGCCAACCCCGAGAGCGCGGACACCCGGGCGATCCAGGCGCTCAATCGGGCCTTGAAAGACGATGCGCGGGTGGATTTGTCGTTGTTGCCGATCGGCGATGGTTTGACTCTGTGTCGTAAACGCTAGCTGTCCTGTTGAAATCGACCCCTCCTGCAACTCCCAATGATCAATGACTTGAATTCGATGTTGGCACCCAACGCGCCTTGAAACGAAGTGCGCAGCCTTTTCGTATTTGTTGCATTCCCTACCTTCTACCCTGTTCGCTAGATTGCGGTTATCCAGCAGTCCGGTCGTATTGGCTCGAGCTGCAATCACCCCAAATACGAAGAGCAATACATGAATAAGACACTGACCCTACTTGGCAGCGCATTCCTTCTTGCGGGAGCGTCTTGCGCTTTCGCTGCCTCCAGCACGGACCTGACGGTCACCGGCACCATCACGCCGGCTGCGTGCACGCCGAGCCTGTCGAACGGCGGTCTCGTGGACAACGGCAAGATCTCGGCAAAGGACCTCAATCCAACCCAGAATACTGTACTTGGCAAACACCCACTGCAATTGACCGTGGCTTGTGACGCATCGACTCAATTCGCGCTGAACCCGATCGATAACCGAGCTGGTACGGAATCATCCAGCGGTTGGTTTGGCCTTGGACTCACCAACGCGAACGAAAAACTCGGTTTTGTTTTCGTCGGTGTCAGAAACGCTTTGGCGGATGGGCAACCGGCGAGCGCGATCAGCTCCGAAGACGAAGGTCTGACCTGGCTATCAACCCGCTCGACGTCTCCCGGCATCCTTTTATCAGTAGGTTCCGCCTCCGACTCCAGTGCACCGATTGCGGTAAAAGACCTGACGATGGATTTTGAGGTTTATACCTTCATCGCCCCCGCCAACAACCTAACCCTGACCGACGAGGTGGACATGGACGGCTCGGCGACATTTGAAATGAAGTACCTGTAAGTTCCCAGCTCTAAGCCGCTCGTGGTGTCCATGCGAACAATGGTTCAGTGCTGTCTCTCGTCCCTTCGGAGCATTCACTGTTAGTTGCCGAACACCGCAACCTATTTTGCCGTTGATTATCTGGCAGCCGACACCCGCCACACCTTGTTCCCTGTGTCATCGGCCACCAACAGGTTACCCTGCCGGTCGATCACCACGCCCACCGGGCGACCCATGGAGTGGGAGATCCAGGTCTTCGGCAAAAGCGGCGAGCCCTGTGCAGAGCGCGATAACGAGAGCGAGCGGGGGCGTGCGCATGCTGGTCTTCCCTATGAATGCCTTGTTCTAATCATAGAGAAGCGTTGTCGTGCGATGGTTCAACGCCTCAGCCGCGAGCTTCCTTGAACAGCACCGCGATGCCGGGGTGATAGTTGCCGGCTTCGTTGCGCAATTTGCGATAGGCGTATGGGAAATACCAGGCGACCGCGCAGGTGTGCTCCTTTTGCAGGTCGTCGACCATGTCCTGGAGTTCTTCCGGCGTGGCGCCTTGCTGGGCTTTTTGCGGGGCGACGAACAGGCAGCCGAGTTTCAGGTCGCTGGCGTGGCTCACGCGCTTCGCATCGCTGGCGATGTCGAGCAGGGCCTGGCTCAGGTTGAGGCTGTTGACCCGTGGCCAGCGCTGGGTGGTCTGGATGTAGGCGCGGGTTTCGGGCGAGGCGAGGAACAGGTCGGCACGGCTGTTGCGTTCGCCTTCTTCGGTCTGCTTGCGGGTTGGCGTCTGTTGCAGCGTGACCATCTCGGCCATCCAGGCGGCGGCAGACAGCAGTCCGAGATTGGCCTTTTCGTCGTGCCAGTACGGTGTGTCGCCATCGCCGCGGACGGCGTTGTAGCGGTCGATGCATTCGAACCAGCGCTCGAGCACCGGGCGCAGGAATTCCAGCTTTGGATTGCTGATGATCATGCCTTGCATGGGCTCACCCTTGTTGTTGTGTTGTGAGGTTGTGGCTCTTTGATATCACTGCTGAGAGCGTGGCACAAGATTGACGTCAGTTTATTGATCGACGGCAGTTATTCGGCAAGTGGCCTCCCGGCTTTAATTGACGCTCCACCCCCAACCCTCTAACCTTCGCGGCTTGTTTCAGGTGCTCTGTGACGTGGGTCGACAGAGTGAAACAGGGAAGCCGGTGAGTGAGTTCTTCTGATGGTCGAAGGCCCGCAATTCCGGCGCTGCCCCCGCAACGGTAAATGAGTGAAAACTGTGTCTGATGCCACTGTGTCGATTCGATTCGATTCGATGCGGGAAGGCGCACAGTCTGGCCCCAGGTCACTCATGAGCCCGGAGACCGGCCTGATTCATCCAGCGGCATCACGGTGGGCGATGCCAGGCTTAGTTGCCTTCTATTCTTGTGCCTGCCCGCCGTTATTCCTGCCTCAACGGAGAGCTCCCCATGACTGATACCCCCGATCGTGACGAACGCCACCTGGCGCGCATGCAGCGCAAAAAAGCCGTGATCGACGAGCGCATCGCCAATGCCCCGAACGAATGTGGCCTGCTGCTGGTGCTGACCGGCAACGGCAAGGGCAAGAGCAGTTCGGCCTTCGGCATGCTCGCCCGCGCCATGGGCCACGGCATGCAATGCGGCGTGGTGCAATTCATCAAGGGCCGCAACAGCACCGGAGAGGAGCTGTTCTTCCGGCGCTTTCCCGAGCAGGTGCGCTTTCATGTGATGGGCGAAGGTTTTACCTGGGAAACCCAGGACCGCCAGCGCGACATCGCCGCCGCCGAAGCCGCCTGGGCGGTGTCGCAGCAACTGCTGCGCGATCCGTCCATCGGTCTGGTGGTGCTCGATGAGCTGAACATCGCCCTCAAGCACGGCTACCTCGATCTCGATCAGGTGCTCAGCGACTTGCAGGCCCGGCCGCCGATGCAACACGTGGTAGTCACCGGTCGTGCCGCCAAGCCGGAAATGATCGAGATGGCTGACACCGTCACCGAAATGGGCGTGATCAAACACGCCTTTCAAGCCGGGATCAAAGCGCAGAAAGGCGTCGAATTGTGAGTCAGCCTCGGCACTGCCCGGCGGTACTGATTGCCGCGCCGGCTTCCGGCCAGGGCAAGACCACCGTCACCGCGGCGCTGGCCCGACTGCATCGCAATCAGGGGCGCAAGGTCCGTGTGTTCAAGTGCGGCCCCGACTTTCTCGATCCGATGATCCTCGAGCGCGCCAGCGGTGCGCCGGTGTATCAACTGGACATGTGGATGGTTGGTGAGCAAGAAAGTCGCCGGCTATTGTGGGAAGCCGCCGCTGAAGCCGACCTGATCCTGATCGAAGGTGTCATGGGGCTGTTCGACGGTACGCCGTCGAGCGCCGATCTGGCGCGGCATTTCGGTGTACCGGTGCTGGGTGTGATCGATGGCACTGCCATGGCCCAGACCTTTGGCGCCCTGGCCTTGGGGCTGGCGCGTTATCAGCCGGACTTGCCATTCGCCGGCGTGCTGGCCAATCGCGTCGGCACGCTGCGCCACGCGCAACTGCTCGAAGGCAGCCTGACTGAAGGTTTGCGCTGGTACGGCGCGCTGTCCCGGGAAACCGGGATCGAACTGCCGAGCCGGCACCTGGGGCTGGTGCAGGCCAGTGAGCTGAACGATCTCGACCTGCGCCTCGATGCGGCCGCCGATGCCCTGGCCAGCAGTTGCGAGGTTGCACTGCCACCGGCGGTCGAGTTCGCCGCCCCTGATGTCATTGCAGCCGAACCGCTGCTGGCCGGTGTGCGCATTGCCGTCGCCCGTGATGAAGCCTTTGCGTTCACCTACGGCGCGAGCCTGGATTTGCTGCGGGCGATGGGCGCCGAGTTGTCGTTCTTCTCGCCGATCCGCGACCGTGCATTGCCGGAGGCCGACAGCCTGTATCTGCCGGGTGGTTACCCGGAGCTGCACCATGTCGCGCTGGCGCAAAACACTGCGATGCTCAATGCGATCCGCGCGCACCACCGGGCAGGCAAACCCTTGCTCGCCGAGTGTGGCGGCATGCTGTATCTGCTCGATTCCCTGACCGATGTCGAGGGCACTCGCGCCGAACTGGTTGGCTTGCTGGCCGGTGATGCGGTCATGCAAAAGCGTCTGGCCGCGCTGGCGTTGCAAGCGGTGGAACTGCCGGAAGGTTCGCTGCGCGGGCACACCTATCACCATTCGCTGACCACCACAGAGCTGGCGCCGATAGCCCGTGGCTTGAGCCCTAATGGCGGGCGCGGGGCAGAGGCGGTCTACCGTGAGGGGCGGATGACCGCTTCTTATGTGCATTTTTATTTCCCGTCGAACCCTTCGGCGATTGCCGCACTGTTTGCGCCGGACCTTGAAGCCGCCTTCGCTGCGATGCGGCGATCCGACAAGCCAGCTCCTACAATGGATCAGCTAGCCCCTGTAGGAGCTGGCTTGCCAGCGAAGCGGTCATGACGGACAACGCATTTTCCGAAGCCGAACGCGCAGCGGTCTATCGCGCCATCGCCGAACGCCGCGACATGCGCCACTTCAGCGGCGGCACCGTCGAGCCCGAATTGCTGCGGCGCCTGCTCGAGGCCGCACACCAGGCCCCCAGTGTCGGCCTGATGCAGCCCTGGCGCTTCATTCGCATCAGTGATCGCGCCTTGCGTGGGCAAATCCAGGCCCTGGTGGAAGAGGAGCGTATCCGCACCGCCGAAGCCCTCGGCGAGCGCAGCGACGAGTTCATGAAGCTCAAGGTGGAAGGCATCAACGATTGCGCCGAGGTACTGGTCGCCGCACTGATGGAGGACCGCGAGCAGCATATCTTCGGCCGCCGCACGCTGCCGGAAATGGACATGGCCTCGCTGTCCTGTGCGATCCAGAACCTGTGGCTGGCATCCCGCGCCGAAGGGCTGGGCATGGGCTGGGTGTCGCTGTTCGAACCGCAAGCCCTGGCCGATTTGTTGATGTTGCCACCTGGAGCCAAACCTCTGGCCGTGCTGTGCCTGGGGCCGGTGAAGGCGTTCTACCCGGCGCCGATGCTGGTGCTCGAAGGCTGGGCGCAGGCGCGTCCGCTACATGAATTGCTGTATGAAAATTATTGGGGAGTAAGTCAATGAGTGTGGCGTTGTTGAGTGTCGCCGCGGTTGCGCTGGATGCGCTGCTGGGCGAACCCAAACGCTGGCATCCGCTGGTGGCGTTCGGCCGTTTTGCCGACCGCATCGAGCAACGCTTCAACGGCGGCGGTCGCGGCTGGCGCAGTCATGGCGTCACCGCGTGGGTGATCGCCGTGTTGCCGCTGACGCTGTTGGTCACGGCATTGTCCTGGGCGCCTTATGTCGGCTGGATCGTCGAGATTCTCGCGCTCTATTGCGCCCTCGGCATGCGCAGCCTCGGTGAGCACGTCACGCCTGTGGCCAAGGCATTGCGCGGCGATGATCTTGATGAAGCGCGCAAACGCGTGAGTTATCTGGTCAGCCGTAAAACCAGTGATCTGGATAAAACCGAAGTCGCCCGTGCCGCCACCGAGTCGGTACTGGAAAACGGCAGCGACGCAGTGTTCGCCGCGTTGTTCTGGTTTGCCGTGGCGGGTGCGCCGGGCGTGGTGCTCTACCGCCTGAGCAATACGCTGGATGCGATGTGGGGTTATCGCAATGAGCGCTTCGAACGGTTCGGCTGGGCGGCGGCGAAGGTCGACGATGTGCTCAATTACATACCTGCGCGCCTGGTGGCACTGACTTACGCGCTGCTGGGCAAAACCCGGCTGGCGTTGAAATGCTGGCGCACCCAGGGCCCGACCTGGGACAGCCCGAATGCCGGCCCGGTGATGGCGGCAGGGGCGGGCGCCCTTGGTGTCGAGTTGGGCGGTGCGGCGATTTATCACGGCGAACTGCATCAGCGTCCGCAGTTGGGCGAAGGCGTACCGGCGGATGCCGACTCCATTGACCGGGGCTGGCAATTGGTCCAGCGCGGGGTATGGTTATGGCTGCTGATTCTCTGCCTGGGGGCCGAATTTTATGCTTGAGCACGGTGGGCGATTGCGCAAGGCGGCGCTCGAATACGGCATAGAGGAAGCCGACTGGCTGGACCTGTCGACGGGCCTTGCGCCCTGGCCGTTCCCGGTGCCGGATATTCCGCTGCGGGCCTGGGCCCGTTTGCCGGAAGCGGACGATGGTCTGGAGCAGGCCGCCTGTGATTACTACGGCACCTTGCAGGCATTGCCGGTGGCCGGCTCGCAAATGGCGATTCAACTGCTGCCGCGATTGCGTCGGGCGGGCAAGGTCGGCGTGCTGTCGCCGTGTTACGCCGAGCACGCTGAAGCGTGGCGTCGTAATGGCTACATCGTGCGTGAAGTGCTGGAACACGAAGTCGATTTCTTTATCGACAGTTTCGACGTACTGGTGGTGGTCAACCCGAATAACCCCACAGGCCTGAACCTGACGCCCAGTCGTCTGCTCGACTGGCACGCGCGGCTGGCCCAGCGCGGTGGCTGGCTGGTGGTGGATGAAGCGTTCATGGATAACACGCCGCATCTGAGCCTGGCTCCGTATGCCCATCAAGTCGGGTTGATCGTCTTGCGCTCCTTCGGCAAGTTTTTCGGCCTGGCCGGAGTGCGCCTGGGGTTTGTGTTGGCCGAGCGCAAGTTGCTCAAGTTGCTGGCCGAACAAGTGGGACCGTGGGCCGTGAGCGGGGCAACCCGGGTAGTGGGCCAGGCCTGCCTGCGCGATACCGAGGGGCAAGCGCGGCAGCGAGTGCGCGCCGATGAGGCCAGCGAGCGCCTTGCGTCGTTGTTGGCGCAACACGGCTTCGAGCCTCAGGGCGGTTGTGCGCTGTTCCAGTGGCTGATGACCGAGCGCGCCGAAGAACTGCAGGAATTCATGGCCCGGCGTGGCATTCTCCTGCGATTGTTCACGCACAACAGCAGCCTGCGATTCGGCTTGCCCGGTGACGAAATCGCCTGGGTACGTCTGGCGCGGGCGTTCGAAGATTTCGCCAAGGAAAACCAATGACCACGCTGATGGTGCAGGGCACCACATCGGACGCCGGTAAAAGCACGCTGGTGACCGCGCTGTGCCGTTGGGCCACGCGCCAAGGCGTCAGGGTGGTGCCGTTCAAGCCGCAGAACATGGCCCTCAACAGTGCGGTGACCGCCGACGGTGGCGAGATCGGCCGCGCCCAGGCGGTACAGGCCCAGGCCGCGAACCTTGAGCCGCACACCGACATGAACCCGGTGTTGCTCAAGCCCAACAGTGACACCGGTGCCCAGGTGATCATCCATGGCCGCGCCGTCACGACCATGAACGCCGTCGCCTATCACGACTACAAAACCATCGCCATGCAAGCGGTGCTGGCCTCCCACCAGCGCTTGAGCGCGGTGTATCCGCTGGTGATGGTCGAGGGCGCAGGCTCGCCGGCGGAAATCAATCTGCGGGCCGGCGATATTGCCAACATGGGCTTTGCCGAAGCGGTGGATTGCCCGGTGCTGCTGATCGCCGATATCAATCGCGGCGGGGTTTTCGCCCACCTGGTAGGCACCCTCGAACTGCTGTCGCCGAGCGAACAGGCGCGGGTCAAAGGCTTCGTCATCAATCGTTTTCGTGGCGACATCGCGTTGCTGCAACCCGGTCTCGACTGGCTCGAGGAGCGCACCGGCAAACCGGTGATCGGCGTGCTGCCGTACGTGATGGATCTGCACCTGGAGGCCGAGGACGGCATCGATCAACGCCAGGCCGATAAAGCTGAACAGGTGCTCAAGGTGGTGGTGCCGGTGCTGCCGCGCATCAGCAACCACACCGATTTCGATCCGCTGCGCCTGCATCCGCAAGTGGACCTGCAATTCATCGGCCCCGGCCAGGCGATTCCGCCTGCCGACCTGATCATTCTTCCTGGCTCGAAAAGTGTGCGTAGCGACCTCGCGTACCTGCGGGCCAATGGCTGGGACACCGCCATCGCCCGGCATCTGCGTTACGGCGGGAAACTGCTGGGAATTTGTGGCGGCCTGCAGATGCTCGGTGAGCAGGTGCATGACCCGCTGGGCCTCGAAGGTGCGCCGGGTTCCAGCGCCGGTTTGGGGCTGCTGGCGTTCGAAACGAAGCTCGAACAAGAGAAGCAGTTGCGCAATGTGCGGGGTCGTCTGGCACTGGAAGACGCGCCGGTGGCGGGTTATGAAATTCATGCCGGCGTGACCACCGGCCCGGCCCTGGAAAACGCCGCCGTGCAGCTGGATGACGGGCGCTGCGATGGTGCGCAAAGTGCGGACGGGCAGATATTCGGCACCTATCTGCACGGGTTGTTCGAATCGCCGGCGGCATGCAGTGCGCTGTTGCGCTGGGCGGGTTTGCAGGAGGTGCAGGCGGTGGATTATCACGCCTTGCGCGAGCGTGATATCGAACGGCTGGCGGATCTGGTGGAAAAGCATCTGGATACCGGGTTGTTGCGGGAACTCTGTGGGATTTGATGCGTTTTTGAGACCGCTATCGCGAGCAGGCTCGCTCCTACAGTTGACCGCGTTTCCATGTGGGAGCGGGCTTGCCCGCGATGAGGCCAGTCGCCTCCCCGAAGATTTTAAGGAATAAGCAATGCTCCAACTGATCCTCGGCGGCGCCCGCTCCGGCAAGAGTCGCCTGGCTGAAAAACTCGCCATCGACAGCGCGCTGGCCGTGACCTACATCGCCACCAGCCAGCCACTCGATGGAGAAATGAGCGAGCGGGTGGCCCATCATCGCGCCCGTCGTCCTGCCGAATGGGCATTGATCGAAGAGCCGGTGGAACTGGCCCGGGTGCTGCGCGAATCCGCCCGTGCCGACGGTTGCCTGTTGGTGGATTGCCTGACCCTATGGCTGACCAATCTGCTGATGCTCGACGATGCCGAGCGTTTGCAAGCCGAACGTGATGCCTTGCTGGACTGCCTGGCGTCGCTGCCGGGTGAAATCATTTTTGTCAGCAACGAGACTGGAATGGGTGTCGTGCCGCTGGGCGAATTGACTCGCCGCTATGTCGATGAAGCCGGTTGGCTGCATCAAGCTCTGGCTGCGCGCTGTCAGCGTGTCGTCCTGACCGTCGCCGGCCTGCCCCTGACTCTGAAAGGAACTGCGTTATGACTCAATCCTGGTGGCTGAACCCGTGCAAGCCGGTCGATACCCAAGCGATCGAACAGGCGCAGGCGCGGCAGCAGCAACTGACCAAACCGGCCGGCTCCCTCGGTCAACTGGAGTTGGTGGCGGTGCAACTGGCGGGTTTGCAGGGGCGGGTCAAACCGAGCCTGGAGCAGGTGTGGATCGCGATTTTTGCCGGTGATCATGGCGTCGTCGCCGAGGGTGTGTCGGCGTTTCCCCAGGAAGTCACCGGGCAGATGCTGCACAACTTCGTCAGTGGTGGTGCCGCGATCAGCGTACTGGCGCGGCAACTGGGCGCTTCCCTTGAGGTGGTGGACCTCGGCACGGTGACGCCGTCGCTGAACCTGCCGGGTGTGCGCCACCTGAACGTCGGCCCGGGTACGGCAAACTTTGTACAGGAACCGGCCATGACCCAGGCCCAGGGGCAACTCGCCTTGCAGGCCGGCCGTGACAGTGTGCAGCGGGCAATGGCTACCGGTGCGCAGTTGTTTATCGGTGGCGAAATGGGCATCGGCAACACCACCGCTGCCAGCGCCCTGGCGTGTGCGCTGCTCGATTGCCCGGTGGGCCATTTGACCGGGCCAGGCACCGGGCTCAACGCTGAAGGTGTCAGCCACAAAGCCCGGGTGATCGAACGCGCCTTGGCATTGCATGGCGCGCAGCGTGGCGATGCCTTGCAGACCCTGTTCAACCTCGGCGGTTTTGAGATCGCCGCGCTGGTCGGTGCTTATCTCGCCTGTGCCCAGGAGGGTGTCGCGGTGCTGGTGGACGGCTTCATTTGCAGTGTCGCGGCGCTGGTTGCGGTGCGCTTGAATCCTGAATGCCGTGAGTGGCTGTTGTTCGGTCATCGCGGCGCCGAGCCGGGGCATCGTCATGTGTTGGAGTCCCTGAACGCGCAGCCGCTGCTCGATCTTGGCCTGCGCCTGGGCGAAGGCAGTGGCGCGGCGTTGGCTGTGCCGCTGCTGCGTCTGGCTTGCGACCTGCACGGGCAGATGGCGACTTTCGCCGAAGCCGCCGTGGCAGATCGACCGGTATGACCTTGCGCGTGGATCTGTTGCGGCACGGTGAAACCGAACTCGGCGGTGGTCTGCGCGGCAGTATCGATGATGCGTTGACCGATTTGGGCTGGGCGCAGATGCGTGCCGCTGTAGTCGGGCAGGGGCCATGGGATCGGCTGGTCAGTTCACCCTTGCAGCGTTGTGCGCGGTTTGCCGAAGAGCTCGGTGTGCAATCGGGTGTGCCGGTGCACCTGGATAAAGACCTGCAAGAGTTGCATTTCGGCGCCTGGGAAGGGCAGAGCGCGGCGGCGTTGATGGAAACCGACGCGCAGGCGCTGGGTTTGTTCTGGGCCGATCCGTATTCGTTCACGCCGCCTCAGGGTGAGCCGGTAGCGGACTTTTCGGCGCGGGTGCTGGCGGCGTTGGAGCGGTTGCACGCGACCTGTGCCGGTGAGCGCATTTTGCTGATCAGCCATGGCGGTGTGATGCGCCTGTTGCTGGCACAGGCTCGCGGGCTGCCACGAGAGCAACTGCTCAACGTTGAGGTCGGGCATGGCGCACTGTTTTCGCTGACGCTGGAGTCTGCTGGCGTATTGAAGGAAGTGCTCTGACCATGCTGCCATTCTGGATCGCCCTGCAATTTCTCAGCAGCCTGCCGATTCGCCTGCCCGGCATGCCTGAGCCCCGGGAACTGGGGCGGTCGTTGCTGTTTTATCCGCTGGTGGGATTGCTCTTCGGCGTGATTCTGTGGGTAGTGAACTGGCTGCTGCTTGGAGCGCCGACGTTGCTGCACGCGGCGTTACTGTTGAGCGTGTGGGTACTGCTCAGCGGTGGGTTGCACCTGGATGGCCTGGCGGACAGTGCCGATGCCTGGCTCGGCGGTTTTGGCGACCGTGAGCGTACGCTGACCATCATGAAAGACCCGCGCAGCGGGCCGATCGCGGTGGTGACGCTGGTGCTGGTGCTGTTGCTCAAGTTCACCGCGCTGCTGGCGTTGATCGAGCAGCCGCATTCGCTGGCATTGATCATCGTGCCGTTGATAGGTCGCAGCGCATTGCTCGGCTTGTTCCTGAGCACGCCCTATGTGCGTGCCGGTGGCCTGGGCCAGGCATTGGCCGATTATCTTCCGCGTTCGGCGGGCAGACAGGTATTGGTGGTCAGTGCGCTGGCGTGTGTGTTGATCGCAGGCGTCAGCGGTGCGCTGGCGGTGGTGTTGGCAGTGCTGGGGTTTGTCTGGCTGCGCCAGGTGATGTTGCGGCGCCTGGGTGGAACGACGGGCGATACGGCAGGTGCAATGCTGGAGTTGCTGGAGGTAGGGGTGTTGGTTGGATTGGCATTAGCCTGAGCGCCGTAGTGGTGAATGTTCCGGCCTCTTCGCGAGCAGGCTCGCTCCCACAGGGTTTCAGTTTTGTTGACACAATAGTGGGCACACCGAAAATCTTTGTGGGAGCGAGCCTGCTCGCGAAAGCGATTTTCGGGACACCGCCTGATCACTGAACAAACTCCATGCCACTTGATTTAACCGACTCGCGGGTATATACACGCACCATGCTCGATTCCCAATGTTTATGCATCAACCTGCGTCGTGCCGCCCGCGGCGTCAGCAGGCATTACGACGGCGCTCTCGACGGCTTCGGGATCAACGTTGCGCAGTATTCTTTGCTGTGCAACCTGCAACGCCTGGATCAACCGAGCATCTCGACCCTGGCCGAGGCCATGGGCCTGGATCGCAGTACCTTGGGGCGTAACTTGCGGGTGCTGGAGGGTGATGGCCTGGTGACGCTGGTCGAGGGCGAGGACATGCGTAACCGCATCGTCCTGCTGACCGAGGCCGGGGCAGAGCGTCTGAAGGCTGCCTTGCCGGCCTGGGAAGCCGCTCAGCAACGTTTGATCGATCGCTTGGGCCCCGAGAAGCGCGAAACCTTACTCAAGCTGCTGGACGAACTGGCGTGATGCCGGTTTTTTCGATCATAAGCGGGTATATACCCGCAACCGGAGAACAACAATGACATCGATGTGGCGTACATGTGGTTGGGTTTTGTTGGGGAGTGCGCTGATCCTTGCGTTGTCTCTGGGGGTTCGACATGGCTTCGGGCTGTTTCTGGCACCCATGAGCGCCGAGTTCGGCTGGGGCCGTGAAGTCTTTGCCTTCGCCATCGCCTTGCAGAACCTGATCTGGGGCCTCGCTCAGCCATTCACCGGCGCGCTGGCCGACCGCTTCGGCGCGGCGAAAGTGGTGCTGATCGGTGGCGTCCTGTACGCAGCCGGGTTGATTTGCATGGGGCTCTCCGACTCGGCGGTGACCCTGTCCCTGAGTGCCGGCCTGCTGATCGGCATCGGACTGTCCGGTACGTCGTTCTCGGTGATTCTGGGTGTAGTCGGCCGCGCGGTGCCGCCGGAAAAACGCAGCATGGGCATGGGGATCGCCAGTGCTGCCGGTTCGTTCGGCCAGTTCGCGATGTTGCCCGGCACCCTCGGTTTGATCGGATGGCTTGGCTGGTCCGCGGCGCTGCTGGTGCTGGGCTTGCTGGTGGCGTTGATCGTGCCGCTGGTGAGTATGCTCAAGGACAAGCCGCTGCCCGTCCTGGGCCACGAACAGACCCTTGGCGAAGCACTGCGCGAAGCCTGCTCCCACTCCGGATTCTGGCTGCTGGCGTTCGGCTTTTTTGTGTGCGGGTTCCAGGTGGTGTTCATCGGTGTGCACTTGCCGGCCTATCTGGTGGATCAGCATCTTCCGGCGACGGTCGGCACCACGGTGCTGGCGCTGATCGGCCTGTTCAACATTTTCGGCACCTACACGGCAGGATGGCTTGGCGGGCGCATGTCCAAGCCGCGTTTGCTCACCGGTTTGTATTTGCTGCGGGCGGTGGTCATTGCGTTGTTCCTGTGGGCGCCGGTGACCACCACCACGGCCTATTTGTTCGGCATGGCCATGGGCTTTTTGTGGCTGTCGACGGTGCCGTTGACCAACGGTACGGTGGCGACCTTGTTTGGCGTGCGAAACCTGTCCATGCTCGGCGGGATTGTTTTCCTGTTTCACCAGCTCGGTTCGTTCCTGGGCGGCTGGCTGGGTGGCGTGGTGTATGACCGTACCGGCAGCTATGACTTGATCTGGCAGGTCGCGATTCTCCTGAGCCTGTTGGCCGCCGCCCTGAACTGGCCGGTGCGTGAACGGCCGGTGGTGCGCCTGCAAACACAAATGAGTGCAACATGAACAGTCTCTGGCCTCGTATCACGGTTTTCGCTGTCTGCGCCTTGCTGCTTGCCCTGACGTGGTGGGGCTGGCATCAGGGCGGGCTGGCGCTTTTGCAGTTGGGCATGGGGACTTGCTAGCGTGCGGCGAGGGCGAGTAACGTCGCTTTTGACGAGTTTTCAAGGATGCACCGACATGCTGATGCGCGCGATTGCAGTCCCCACGTTGCTGGCGACGTTTACCGGGCTGGCCTACGCGGCCGAGTGCCCGGAGCTATTGCAAGGATCACTGCAAAAGCTGCGCGCCAAGGAATCCGTCGACCTGTGCCAACGGTATGAAGGTAAGCCGCTGGTGGTGGTCAATACGGCGAGCTTCTGCGGTTTCGCCCCGCAGTTCAAAAGCCTTGAGGCGCTGAATCAGCGTTACAAAGGGCAGGGGCTGGAAGTACTGGGTGTTCCATCCAATGACTTCAAGCAGGAGTCATTGGACGGTGCCGAAACCGCCAGGGTTTGTTACGTCAACTATGGCGTGACTTTCACTATGACCGAGCCGCAGTCGGTACGTGGCGCCGACGCAACCCATCTGTTCAAGGTACTGGCCGAACAGAGCAGTGCGCCAAAATGGAATTTCTACAAATACGTGGTCGATCGCAAGGGTAAGGTGATTGCCAGCTTTTCCAGTCTGACCAAGCCCGATGATCCCGAGTTCATTGCAGCGGTGGAGCAAGCTCTGGCTTCGCAACCGCTCGTTTCGCCCCCTGACCTGTAGGGGCGAGCTTGCTCGCGAAAATCTCAAGGCGCCTCGTTCATCCAGTAAGCATGTGTCATCGTTCGCGTCCATCGCGAGCAGGCTCGCTCCCACAAAGCCCCGCCTCTGTGAAGAGAGCGGGGCTTTTTTGATTCCGATGGCGAGCGGTTCAGGCTCGCCGGGAATCATCAGAAGCGGTAGGTTGCACCGACACCGAAACCGTTGGCGCTGTTTTCGTACTTGGCGCTGTAACTGTCTACCTGGTTGGAGCGATCCACCTTGACAGCTTCTTCCTTCAGGTAGGAGTAGGCGACGTCGATGGTCAGATCATCGGTGACGTTGTAGCCGGCGCCAAGGCTGAAGATTGTGCGGTCACCTGTAGGAATACGTGGGGATCGGTCGGTATTGTTGGTAGGCGACTGGTCAAAGCTCAGGCCGGTGCGCAATACCCACTGCTTATTCAGCTGGTAGGAGGTACCGATGGCGTAGGCCCAGGTATCGTGCCAGTTCTGCTCTTCCGTAATGGTGCCGAACAGGGCCGGGGACAATGCACCGCCTTGTGCCGCCGTTACGCCGTCGTTGTTGACGGTGATGTCTTTCAAACGGCTCCAGCGAGTCCAGGTGGAACCTGCATAAAGGGTCCACGCATCCGTCAGCTGTTGTGTCACGGAGAAGTCGACAGATTCAGGTGTTTCGATTTTCAGCGAAGCATCGTATCGATTGCTTTTCAGGAAGGCGGAAGGTGAATTTGCGCCTGCGCTGATATCGGTATGACCTTCAATCTTGTATTTCACTTTCGAGTGATAGGTCAGGCCGACACGAGTGGTGTCTGTTGCCTGTACCAGGACCCCGAAGTTGTAGCCAAGAGCGACATCATCCCCTTTGATTTTGACGTGGGTATCGCCAAAAAGAGGTACATCCGACTCCAGAGTGCCGCCAATGCGGTTGATGGTCGGGCCGAAACCAATCGATACTTTGTCGTTAAAGGCGTAGCTGACGGTAGGCTGGAAGGTGACAACCTTGACTTCACTCTTGCTGCCGAAACCGGCACCCTGGAAGCCATTTTCATAGTCGGTAATCAGACCAAAAGGTGCGTAGACACCGAGGCCGAATGCCCAGTGATCATCAATCGGCTTGACGTAATAGCCCATCGGAACGGCTGTGAATGGCACCATGTCGCCTTTGTTGGTACCCGGGTGGGCGCCTTGGGCGTCTTTGATATCAGTCGAGGCATCGATAGCTGCGATCCCGCCAGTGACTTCCTGGCGCTTGATTCGCGACATGCCGGCAGGGTTGCCAAAAACAGTGCTTGCATCATCGGCAGATGAAGAGCGTCCCGCAAAACCAGTCCCCATTCCACTGATGCTCTGTTCGTTGAGGGCAAAGCCACTCGCGAAAATCTGGGTGGATGCCAAGGCAACGGCGAGGCTAATGGTGGTTTTGAGCATTACTTTTTTCATTATTAGAATTCCTGATGATCACCGGGGCGAAAATTACCAACATTTTCGTCCCGGCGCCATAGGCTGTATCGCTTGATTTAGAGCGGTTTTGTAGGACAATCCGACCAGAATCGCGACATGTTGCGCGATCTTTGGATCCAGATGTGTCAGCAGGCGACCTGATTCAGCGGTGAAACACAGGTTTGCCAGGCGCTGGTGAAATCACGCAGACGTCCCTGGGGCTGAAAGGTCTGGCGCCAAATTCTGGCCATACCCAACAAATCATCAGGGGCGGGGAGGGGGGTATTCTGTTCTTCCACCAGCAGCCAGGCGATGGCTGTGGCGTAACGCAGGTTGACGGTCAATTCGAGGTGCGGGCCACTCAGAAACGCATGCTGGCTGGCCAGGCCGCGGACCAGGCTTGCACGCTCCGGATCAAGGGCCAGGTAATGGTCCCAAAGGGCCTGGTGGCGGGGCTCGGCAATGCGGTACAGGCCGTGCCCACGGCGGTCATGCAGGGCGGAACCAAGGGCGGACTGGCCGGCGGCAATGCCCAGCAGCAGGGATTCGGCAGTAGCGCTATGACGTCCGAGGTAGATCAATGTCGGACGAATCACATAACGGCACAGTTCGCTGGCAGCGATACCCATAAAACCCTCGCGACCTGAATTGGACGGCGATACCTGAAGGGGGGGCTTGGCAGCAGTGAATCGGCTCAGGCTCGCCGCAAGCGGGTCAAGCCGCTTGAGTTGAAGTGTAGTGTCATATTCGCGCTGTAAAGGCCTGTTTTTAAAATATTTCCAGCGACCAGTTATAACCGTTATATCGGATCGTGCTTAGTCGTTGCGCGGGGGATGGGAAACATCGGGCAATAAAAAGCCCCGCTTTTCAGCAGGGCTTTTGAGGTTTTCAGCCTTTCTGGCGTCTCAGGCAACCAGTGCCTGGCGAGTACGCTCGATCACAGCCTGCAGCGGTTCTGCGCTGGAGTATTGATCCGGGTACAGGCGTTCGCTGTGACGAGCGATGCCGTGTTCGTTGACCAGAGTGAAGCTGAAGCAGCCTTTGCGAGCGGCCATGATCAGGCAGTTCATTGGAGCAAAAGCGTTGGTTAGGGTGCGGATGGCATCCTGAGTGTGGATTTGAGTGGACATAATTGGTGTTCCTACAAGCGACACGGATAAGAACCGTGCAAAGTTAAAACGTTCCAGTGACGACGACCACCATTGGTCGAACGAAGAACCCGACTGGAACAAAGCAGCCAGTTTGAAGCGCTGACAAGTTGGCGCGCTTGGGCTGGCAGGTAGGTACTTAGGAGGGCAGGCAACACATCGAGGGCAAAGGTTCTGGGCCCGGGGTGAAGATCCTGATCAATATGCAGGTTGGTTCGAGCAGAGTAAGCAGGCGGAGCAACACCCTTTGCTTTCGATTCAAAGGTTGTGTCGGCGCAAGATTTACCTGGAAACCATCGAGGTGGTCGATCCCGCTTGCTCGGTGGAGGCTTCCTTTGGGAAGGCTGACCGGGGGATTTGTTCGACCAGAATTGACTTTCAGCTTGGTACTAACGCCGCGGATAGTAACGGATTGAACTGGCCAAGGGAAGTGTGTTGGCAAAAATAATTTCCCGGCAGGTGCCGATCGGGCTGTTTTGCCTTGTAGCCAAGCGGGTGAAGCTGCTGTGCCTGCGATTGCTACGCCTTGTAGCAGAACAAAACCCGACCATCGGGCATCGACCTTGGTAGCAACGCAGCTGTCTAAACACCGGGTTTGCCAAGGCTTATCCCCAGGCATGACCAAAAAACGCGCCGAAAAAGTGCATCGATATAACCGTCGCAAAGGGACTTGTGCACATTAGTTGCGCACTCTGTCACCCCGCTGTCATCTCACGTTCAAGCGTAGTAGCTGCCTGTATCCAAAATTTAAGTCAATGAAAAACATCGCTTTTTTTTACTGGTGAAAAAATCGTCAGTTTGACCGCGAGCCCCATTCCACAGGGCTTTGAGCGGGTTCAGGAGCGGTTGTCCACTGAGTTATCCACAGCTTCTGTGGATTGTCCCGAGCGCTTGCTCTAGGACGGGCGTGCCGGGATATTTTCAGCTTTACCTGTAAGAAAAAGAGAGTAAAGTTGCGCGCCTTCCGATCTGCCCCACAGTGCTTTATGAAGTTTCGCTCAGCCTCTGTTTCCTCTTCCTCCACAGCACCTTCTGTTGCCCCTACCAAGCGCTTTTCCATGCGCGTGGCGGAGTGGCTGTTGGACAGTCCGCACCTGGGCGAAAACCGTAACGTCAAACACATCGCCGGACGTCTTCTCAAGCAACCGGCCCGTGAAGGCGTGGTGGCTGCACAAAGCCGTCTTGGCCAGTTGATGTGCCGCGAATGCGGGAATGCCCGGGACCGTCGGATCGGCCAGGACCTGCTGCGTCAGGCCGCTCGGGCAGGCGATCGCCGCGCTCAACAGGAACTGGGGCTGATCGAAGACTGAGCTGTCCAAGATCTGGCGCCTTGGTTAACCTTCAGGCTTTATCCGAATGCAGGAGTGGCTATGGCAATGGACTTGACCAGCGTATTGCTGGGGCTGGCAGGGGCAGCGTTGCCGTTGCTGGTATTGGCCTGGCAACTTCAGCGTCGGGCCAGCACCACGCAAGCCGATGTCGCGCTGCTGCAAGAACGCCTGGCCATGGCGCAACTGGCGCAGGACGGATTGAATGCTCAGATCGAGTCAATTCGCGATGAAGCGGCTGATCTGACCCAGGCCAACGCCGCCAAACAGGCGGATCTGGCGGCGCTGCGTCGTGAAGTCGAACTGCTGCAGATCGAGCGCGACGACGCCCGTGACGCCGCCCATGCGTGGAATATCGAACGCGCCGGCAAGGAAGCCGAATTGCGCCGTCTGGATGCCCAGGCCGCGTCGCTCAACGCCGAATTGCGCGAGCAACAGGACAGTCATCAGCAACGCCTCAACGACCTGCAAGGTTCGCGGGACGAGTTGCGCGCGCAGTTCGCCGAGCTGGCGGGGAAAATTTTCGATGAGCGCGAGCAGCGTTTTGCCGAAACCAGCCAGCAGCGCCTGGGGCAGTTGCTCGATCCTTTGAAGGAACGCATCCAGTCCTTCGAAAAGCGTGTCGAGGAAAGCTATCAGAACGAGGCGCGTGAGCGTTTCTCCCTGGCCAAGGAGCTGGAGCGCCTGCAACAGCTGAATTTGCGCTTGAGCGATGAAGCCACCAACCTGACCCGCGCCTTGAAAGGGCAGAAGACCCAGGGCAATTGGGGTGAACTGATTCTTGAGCGAGTGCTCGAGCATGCGGGGCTGGAGAAGGGCCGCGAGTACCAGACCCAGGTCAATCTCAAGGGACCGGACGGCGAGCGTTTCCAGCCGGATGTGATCATTTATCTGCCGGGCGACAAGCAGGTGGTGGTCGATTCCAAGGTCAGCCTGACGGCCTATCAGCAATACGTCGCGGCTGAGGACGAGGCCATCGGCCAGATCGCCATCAAGCAGCACGTGCTGTCGTTGCGCAATCACGTCAAAGGCCTGGCCGGCAAGGATTACAAGCGCCTCGATGGCTTGCACAGCCTGGATTTCGTGTTGCTCTTCGTGCCGATCGAGGCGGCGTTTTCTGCCGCGTTGCAGGCTGAGCCGACACTGTTTCAGGAGGCATTCGACCGCAACATCGTGATCGTCAGCCCCACCACGTTGTTGGCGACCCTGCGTGTCATCGACAGCCTGTGGAAACAGGAGCGTCAGAGCCAGAACGCCCGGGAGATCGCCGAGCGGGCCGGGTGGCTGTACGACAAGTTCGTGCTGTTCATTCAGGATCTGGACGAGGTCGGCAATCGCCTTCAGCAACTGGACAAGGCCTACAGCTCGGCACGCAACAAGCTGACAGAGGGGCGTGGCAACCTGGTCAGTCGCAGTGAACAGCTCAAGCTGCTGGGCGCACGGGCGAGCAAGAGCCTGCCGGCGGACTTGCTGGAACGGGCGATGACCGATGTGGATGGATTGGTCGAATTGCCGGAATAGCTGAAAAAGCTTCGCGAGCAGGCTCGCTCCCACAGGTGCCATGTTGTTCGCAGATGTTGTGAGTGATGCAAAACCACTGTGGGAGCGAGCCTGCTCGCGAAAGCACTGGAAGCATCACCGCACAACCCAGTGATTAGAGCGGCAAATACCGGCTCAACAACGCCCGCAATGCCGCCGGTTTCACCGGTTTGGCCAGATAGTCCAGCCCCGCGGCATGCACCTGGTCGACCGTTTCCGGCCGGCCATCGGCGCTGATCACCACCCCCGGAACCGGCTCGCCCATTTGCGTGCGCAACCAGGCCATCAAATCGGTTCCGGTCTCGCCATGATCGAGGTGGTAATCCACCAGCGCCAATTGCGGGCGCACGCCTTCGCCCAGCAGCGCTGCGCACTCCTCGCGATTGCGTGCGGTCCAGACCTGGCAACCCCAGCGGCTGAGCAGGCTGTTCATGCCGATCAGGATGCTGTCCTCGTTGTCGATGCACAGCACCTGCGCCCCATTGAGCAATTTGCCATTGAGCTCGGCGACTTTGACCGGTGCTGCGGTTTGCGCCCGGGCCAGCGGCACGTTGACGCTGAACACGCTGCCTCGCCCCGGCCAGGAGCGTACGCGCAAGGTATGACCGAGCACGCGACATAGCCCGTCGGCAATCGCCAGCCCCAGGCCGAGGCCTTTTTCGGCACGTGTCTGGTGGCTGTCGAGGCGCTTGAACTCTTCGAAAATCACCTGCTGTTTGTCTTCCGGAATACCCGGTCCACGGTCCCAGACTTCCAGGCTCAATCCTTCCTTGTGCCGACGAACCCCCAACAACACCGGCCCTTTGCCGTAGCGGAAAGCGTTGGTCAGGAAGTTCTGCAAAATCCGCCGCAGCAATTTGATGTCGCTGTCGACCCGCAACGTGCTTGCGCGAACCCGGAACTCCAGCCCTTGTTCCTGCGCCAGCACCTTGAACTCGGTACCGAGGGTGTCGAACAGTTCGTTGAGAGCGAACGGCTGGCGATTCGGGTTGATCTTGCCGTTCTCCAGGCGGGAAATGTCCAACAGGTCGCTGATCAAGTCCTCGGCCGAGCGCAGCGAGCTGTCCAGGTGCTCGACCAGTTTCTGCGCCTCGCCCGACAAACCATCGTTCTGGTGGGAGAGGGCGGCGGAGAACAGCCGCGCCGCATTCAACGGTTGCATCAAGTCATGGCTGACGGCCGCGAGGAAGCGGGTCTTCGACTGGTTGGCCGCCTCGGCGGTGCCCTTGGCTTCGGTCAGGGCGACGTTGAGCTGCGACAATTCGTGGGTTCGTTCGGTGACTCGTTGCTCCAGGCCTTCGTTGGCTTCGGTCAGCGCCTGCTCGGCTTCGCGGAACGCGGTGATGTCGGTGAAACTCATGACGAAGCCGCCGCCCGGCATCGGGTTACCGATCAGTTCGATCACCCGGCCGTTGGGGAACAGGCGCTCGGAGGTATGCGCGCGGCCCTGGCGCATCCAGTGCAGGCGGCGCGCGACGTGTACTTCGGCCTCGCCGGGGCCGCACAGTCCACGCTCGGCATTGTGACGGATGATGTCGGCAATCGGCCGGCCGACTCTGATCAGGCCATCCGGGTAGTTGAACAAATCCAGATAGCGACGGTTCCAGGCCACCAGTTTCAGCGACTGGTCGACCACGCTGATGCCCTGGGTGATGTTCTCGATGGCGCCTTGCAGCAAGGCACGGTTGAATTGCAGCACTTCCGAGGCTTCGTCGGCGATGCGCACGACGTCCTCCAGTTGCATCTCCCGCCCTTCAATGGCGGCTTTTACCACTGCGCGGGTCGAAGAAGCACCGAGCACACCGGCCAGCAAGCGTTCGGTATGGGCGATCCATTCACTGTCGGCGTTCTGGTTCGGGTTGAAGCCCTTGCCCTGGCGATAGGCAAAACGGATGAAGCTTTGCCGGGCGCGTTCTTCGCCGACGAAGCGCGCGGCCAATTGCAGCAGGTCGTCGATCTGCACTGAAAGCATCGAGCGTGCGCTGGGGCGGGCACTGATTTCCTGGCCGATGAAGCGGCCCGCCTGCCAGTGCTCGGAAACCCGGGTGCGTGACAGCACCGAGACCCAGGCGAACAGCGTGAAGTTGCCTGCCAGCGATAGCACCACGCCTTGGGTCAACGGAGTGATCGGCAGGTTCAGTGGATTACTGTGCAACCAGGCCAGGCCCGGGAATGTGCTCAGGGACAGACCGAGGCTATTGGCAGCAATCGGCAGGATCAGGGTGTAGAACCACAGGAAGGTGCCTGCGGCGAGGCCGGCGAACACGCCGCGACGGTTGGCCTGTTTCCAGTACAGCGCACCGAGCATGGCGGGGGCCAATTGGGTCACGGCGGCGAAGGCGATCTGGCCGATTGTCGCCAGGCTGGCGGTCGAGCCCAGCAGGCGATAACTGACGTAGGCCAACAGCAGAATGACCACGATGCTGACGCGGCGCACCGACAGCATCCACTGGCGGAACACTTCGAACGGGCGCTCGGCGTTGTTGCGCCGCAGCAGCCACGGCAACAGCATGTCGTTGGACACCATGGTCGACAGCGCCACGCTGGCCACGATCACCATACCGGTGGCCGCCGATGCGCCACCGATAAATGCCAACAGGGCCAGCGCCGGGTGCGCCTGGGCCAGGGGCAGGCTGATGACGAACGAGTCTGGCAACACCGAGCTGGGCAGCATCATCTGCCCGGCCAGTGCGATCGGCACGACAAACAATGCCGCGAGGGCGAGGTAGGCCGGGAATACCCACTTGGCCAGGCGCAGATCCTGGGGCTCGATGTTCTCGACAACGGTCACGTGAAACTGCCGCGGCAGGCAAATGATCGCCATCATCGCCACACCGGTCTGCACCACCATCGACGGCCAGTTGATGGTTTCCTTCCAGTACTGTTCCAGCCGCGGCGCAAGCATGGCCTGGTCGAACAGGTCGTCGAATCCGTCGTACAGGCCGTAGGTCACGAAGGCGCCGACGGCGAGAAACGCGAACAGCTTCACCAATGATTCGAAGGCAATGGCCAGCACCATGCCGCGGTGGTGCTCCGTGGCGTCGAGGTTGCGGGTGCCGAAGACGATGGTGAACAGCGCCAATACCAGCGACACGATCAGCGCGGTGTCCTGGGCGCGGGTGCCCATGGCGTCAGCGCCGGCGCCGATCAGCAGGTTCACGCCGAGCACGATGCCTTTGAGCTGCAGCGCGATGTAGGGCAACACGCCGACCAGGCAAATCAATGCCACCACTACCGCCAATGACTGGGATTTGCCATAGCGCGCAGCGATGAAGTCGGCGATGGAGGTGATGTTCTCCTGTTTGCTGATCATCACCATTTTTTGCAGGACCCACGGCGCGCCGACCAGCAACAGGATCGGTCCGAGGTAGATCGGCAGGAACGACCAGAGCTGTTCGGCGGCCTGGCCCACGGCGCCGAAGAAGGTCCAGCTGGTGCAATAGACCGCCAGCGACAGACTGTACACCCAGGCACGCACTCGCGGCGGCAAGGGCGCGCTGCGACGATCGCCATAGAAGGCGATGGCGAACATGATGGCCATATAGGCCAGGGCGACGGCGGCGATCAGCCCGGTGGACAGCGACATGGGGACTCCAGACAAAAGACTCCCGGGACTCCCGCCCGGACAGACAGTCTCGCACGACCGCCAGCGTTAGTCAGTGTCGACCAAGGTCGTGGCGTGGCGGGGTGTCGCAGGGAAGTTTGCAGTGTCTGGGCTGGCCTCTTCGCGAGCAGGTCGGATCGCCGCACCGTCGCTCCCACAGGGGGCGGCGGACACAGGGCAAATGTGGGAGCGAGCCTGCTCGCGAAGGGGGCTTCACTGATTCAATGCAATCTCAATCAATCGATGCAACTCTTCAACCTCCAGCGGCGCCTCGGCAAACAGGATGCGAAACACCGTCGGCGCGGCGATCAGATTGATCAGCCGATCGACACTGGGCTTGGGCTGATCCGGATAGCGATCCAGAATCGTCTGCAGTTGCCCGCCAATGATGGTCGCGCAATAACTCGGCTTCAGCGCTGCCTGCACGTCGTACAGCATGTTGCGGCCGGGTTCGGAGCTCATCTCGTCCAGGTACTGCTCGGCCCAGGCCCGCACGTCACCGTGAAGACTGCCGGTATTGGCCGGCTCGTTGTCGGGCTGCATGCGGGCGAGGGCGACGTCGGCCAGCAGAGCCGACACGTCGCCCCAGCGTCGATAGATGGTGGATGGCGTGACGCCCGCGCGCGCCGCAATTTGCGGCACCGTCACGCTGGCGCGGTCCTGCTCCTCAAGGAGTTGACGCACGGCCGAATGAATCGACTCTTGAACCCGGGCGCTGCGGCCGCCGGGGCGTAATGTAGGGGCTGTCATCTTGTGTTTCCTGTATTGCGCCGGGTCTTGCGGCTGGCATCCGGTCCTGAAAGCCATGCATCGGACCTTAACACAAAGAATTTGCTTTAAGAGGGATCCAGTAGCACACTCCGCAAAAGCAAAAAATTAGCTTTTGTGGAGTGTGTCCATGCCCGATTCTCCTTCAAATCGTGCCAGCCTGTGGTTTCTGGCAATAACCTTACTCAGTTTTCTGGCGGCTTCCACCGCGCCGACGCCGCTGTATCACCTGTATCAGGAGCAGATGCAGTTTTCGCCAGCGACCCTGGCCCTGATTTTTGCCGTGTACGCCCTCAGCCTGTTGGCAGCGTTGCTGACGGTCGGCTCGCTGTCGGATTACCTGGGGCGCAAGCCGGTGATTTTTACGGCGGTGCTGCTGAACATCCTGGCGATGTTGCTGTTTATATACGCCGACAGTGTCCCGTGGCTGATCAGTGCCCGGGTCCTGCAAGGGTTTGCCACCGGCATGGCGACTGCCGTGTTGAGTGCAACCTTGCTGGACACCGATCGCCAGCAAGGCCCGCTGGTCAATAGTGTCGCGCCCTTGCTCGGCATGGCTCTGGGGGGAATGGGCTGCGGTTTGCTGGCCGAGTTTGCGCCGGCGCCGTTGCACCTGACCTATTGGCTGCTACTTGCTCTGTTCGCGATGCAGGCCGTCTTTGTCTGGCGTTTGCCGGAGAGCGTCACGCGCCAGTCCGGGGCTTGGGCATCATTGCGACCCACCCTGCATGTGCCGGTCCAGGCGCGCGCGACGTTATGGCGGGTGTTGCCGATCAACACGGCGACTTGGGCGCTCGGCGGTTTTTACGCGTCGCTGGCACCTTCATTGGTGCGCACGGCGACGGGTTCGACCTCGAACCTGATTGGCGGGGCGACCGTCGCCGCACTGACGGTGACCGGTGCCCTGATGATTTACACCTTGCGCAATCAGGCGGCGACCAAGGCGCTGCAGCTGGGCGCCAGTTCGTTGCCGGTGGGAGTCGCCCTGATTCTACTGGGCGTGCACAGTGCCAGTTTGCCGCTGTTTTTCCTCGGCACGCTGGTCGCCGGTTGTGGCTTCGGCGCCGGTTTCCTCGGGGCGGTGCGCAGTCTGGTGCCACTGGCCTTGCCCCATGAGCGCGCCGGGTTGATGTCAGCGTATTACGTGCTGAGTTATCTGGCGTTCTGCCTGCCGGCGCTGCTGGCCGGGAACCTGGCGCGGACCTTTGGTCTGGTGGCAACCACCGATGGTTATGGTGCAGTGCTGATGGTGCTGGCCCTCAGTGCAATGGTGGGTTTACTGCGATCACGTTCGGCCAGGGTCTGCGAGGCCAACCGGTAAAATTGAGTTAGCCTTGGCACCCACTCAGCTCACTCGAAGGGTCGTGGCTGAAGCTATATAAGCAATATCGATAAGATATAGAGGTATTACCCGTTATATAGATATTCGATTCAGATCTAACATGGGCTCTACCTCACAAGAGGACAGGAGTTCGCCATGACATGCGCCAATAGCGTCAAACCCGGAATCAAACCGTTCAGTCGCTTGCAGCACCCCCGCGAGGTGATTCGCCAGTTCACCCCCAACTGGTTCGCGGCCACCATGGGCACCGGGGTGCTGGCATTGGCGTTGGCGCAATTGCCGGTCGCCATGCCTGCCTTGCACGCCTTTGCCGAAGCTCTCTGGCTGTTCAATATCGCCCTGTTTCTGCTGTTTACGGCGGTATACACGGCGCGTTGGGTGCTGTTTTTTGACGAAGCACGACGGATCTTCGGCCACTCCACGGTTTCGATGTTTTTCGGCACCATCCCCATGGGCCTGGCAACCATCATCAATGGCTTCCTGGTGTTTGGCCTGCCGCGCTGGGGCGAAGGGGTGATTCACCTCGCCGAGGTGCTGTGGTGGCTGGATGTGGCGATGTCGCTGGCCTGCGGGGTGCTGATTCCCTACATGATGTTCACTCGTCAGGAGCACAGCATCGACCAGATGACCGCTGTCTGGTTGTTGCCGGTGGTTGCGGCAGAAGTGGCGGCCTCCAGTGGGGGCCTGTTGGCGCCGCATCTGGCCGACGCGCATTCGCAACTGGTGGTGCTGGTGACCAGCTACGTGCTCTGGGCCTTTTCCCTGCCGGTGGCCTTCAGCATCCTGACCATTCTGTTGCTGCGCATGGCCCTGCACAAACTGCCCCACGAAAACATGGCCGCCTCGAGCTGGCTGGCCCTTGGCCCGATCGGCACCGGTGCGCTGGGCATGCTGGTACTGGGCGGTGATGCACCGCTGATTTTCGCGGCCAACGGTATGCCGGGAGTCGGTGAGATTGCTGCGGGACTGGGTCTGGTGGCCGGCATCACCCTGTGGGGCTTCGGCCTGTGGTGGATGCTGATGGCGCTACTGATCACTGTGCGCTACCTGCGTGCCGGCATTCCGTTCAATCTTGGCTGGTGGGGCTTCACCTTCCCGTTGGGCGTCTATTCTCTGGCGACGTTGAAACTGGCCAGTACCTTGAACCTGATGTTCTTCAGTGTGTTTGGCTGCGTGTTGGTGGCGTTGCTGGCGGTGATGTGGCTGATCGTCGGCAAGCGCACGGTGCTGGGCGCCTGGCGCGGGGAGCTGTTTGTCTCGCCGTGCATTGCCGGATTGAAGAAATAACCGGCAAAGATTAGGTAATGTGTGGCCTGGATCGACGTTCGATACTCCAATTACAGTATCCAGGCCACTCGCTACCTAACATCAGGGACACATGGAAGATGAGTCACCCCTCACAGTTCACCTTGCTGCGCACCCGGCGCTTCCTGCCGTTCTTCATCACCCAGTCCCTCGGGGCGTTCAACGACAACGTGTTCAAGCAGTCGCTGATCCTGGCCATTTTGTACAAGCTGGCCATCGAAGGTGACCGCTCGATCTGGGTCAATCTGTGTGCGCTGCTGTTTATCCTGCCGTTTTTCCTGTTCTCGGCCCTGGCCGGGCAATTCGGGGAAAAGTTCGCCAAGGACGCGTTGATCCGCCTGATCAAGCTTGGGGAAATCGCCATCATGGCGGTCGGCGCCGTTGGCTTCATGTTCGATCACCTGTCGTTGATGCTGGTGGCGCTGTTCGCCATGGGCACCCACTCGGCGCTGTTCGGGCCGGTGAAGTACTCGATTCTGCCGCAAGCCCTGCATGAAGATGAGCTGGTGGGCGGCAACGGCCTGGTGGAAATGGGCACCTTCCTGGCGATCCTTGCCGGCACCATTGGCGCTGGGGTCATGATGTCTTCGGCGCATTACGCACCGGTAGTGTCCACGGCGATCATCAGCATTGCCGTGCTCGGCTACCTGGCCAGTCGCAGCATTCCCCGGGCGGCGGCCGCCACGCCACAAATGCGTCTGAACTGGAACATTTTCAGCCAGTCCTGGGCCACGTTGAAACTGGGCCTTGGGCAAACGCCGGCGGTATCACGCTCGATTGTCGGCAACTCGTGGTTCTGGTTTGTCGGGGCGATTTATCTGACGCAGATCCCGGCCTATGCCAAGGAGTGGATGCACGGCGACGAAACCGTGGTGACGCTGATTCTGACGGTGTTCTCGGTCGGCATCGCGTTGGGGTCGATGCTGTGTGAGAAATTGTCCGGGCGTAAAGTCGAAATTGGGCTGGTGCCGTTCGGATCGTTCGGCCTGACCGTTTTCGGTCTGTTGCTGTGGTGGCATTCCGGCTCAATACCGGACAGCGCCGCCGGCCATGGCTGGATCGAAATCCTCGGTTTCGGCCACGCCTGGCTGGTACTGCTCGACATCCTCGGCCTGGGCGTTTTCGGTGGTTTCTACATCGTGCCGCTTTACGCACTGATCCAGTCACGTACAGCGGAAAACGAACGGGCGCGGGTGATTGCCGCCAATAACATCCTCAATGCGTTGTTCATGGTGGTGTCGGCGATTGTCTCGATCGTCTTGTTGAGCGTGGCCAAACTGTCGATCCCGCAGCTGTTCCTGGTGGTGTCGTTGCTGAACATCGGCGTCAACGCCTACATCTTCAAGATCGTCCCCGAGTTCACCATGCGCTTCATGATCTGGCTGCTCAGCCATTCCATGTACCGCGTCGAGCACCGCAATCTGGATCTGATTCCCGATGAAGGCGCAGCATTGCTGGTGTGCAATCACGTGTCATTCGTCGATGCCTTGCTGATTGGCGGCTCGGTGCGCCGGCCGATTCGCTTTGTGATGTATTACAAGATCTACAACCTGCCGGTGCTGAACTTCATCTTCCGTACTGCGGGGACGATTCCTATCGCAGGGCGTCATGAAGACATCCAGATCTACGAAAAGGCCTTCACGCGCATTGCCCGGTATCTGAAGGACGGTGAACTGGTGTGCATCTTCCCCGAGGGTAAATTGACCGCCGATGGCGAAATGAATGAGTTCAAAGGCGGGCTGACGCGGATTCTCGAAGAGACGCCGGTGCCGGTGATTCCGCTGGCCTTGCGGGGGTTGTGGGGGAGTTTCTTCAGCCGCGATCCGGGCAAGGGACTGTTTCATCGCCTGTGGTCGCGTGTGACATTGGTGGCAGGGCCGGCGGTGGCGGTTGAAGTGGCGGAGCCGGCGAAGTTGCAGGCGTTGGTTGGGGAGTTGCGCGGGGCTGTCAGATAACGGTTGTTTGAGCGGGCCTCATCGCGAGCAGGCTCACTCCTACAGGGATCGTGGGTGTGGTGAAAATCTCCGACACACCATAAAACCTTGTAGGAGTGAGCCTGCTCGCGATTGGCGGTAGTGGCTTAAGCGCTGACCTTCAGGCCAACCAACCCGGAAATGATCAACGCCACACTCGCCAACCGCACCAGTGCCATGGACTCGCCAAACAGGATGATCCCGGCGATCACCGTGCCCACGGCGCCGACCCCGGTCCAGATCGCATAGGCCGTACCCAGCGGCAATTCCTTCATTGCAAGGCCGAGCAAGCCAAGGCTGATAGCCATGGCCGCAACGGTCAACACAGTGGGGAGCGGGCGGGTGAAACCGTCGGTGTACTTGAGGCCGACGGCCCAGCCGACTTCGAACAGGCCGGCGAAAAACAGAATGATCCAGGACATGAAGACCTCCATCGTCTGACGGGGTCGTCCCCTGATTAATGACTCGATCGAGCCGCGAGGTCGTCCTCGCGATGGGCAATAGAGTGCCCAGCATTAACCCGGGGATCAAGTTTTTGAATCAGTCAGTCGCCTGCTGTGCAGCCATTTCCCGATCCTGCTTTTCACTCATGCGGCGCAAATACGTGGAGAGCAATGCCCCGGAAATGTTGTGCCAGACGCTGAACAATGCGCTGGGCACTGCCGCCAGTGGCGAGAAGTGCGCGCTGGCCAGCGCCGCGCCCAATCCGGAGTTCTGCATGCCGACTTCCAGGGCCAGGGACTTGCGCTGGGCTAGGGGCAACTTGAACAGGCGCCCGGTGAAGTAACCCAGCAGGTAGCCAAAGCTGTTGTGCAGCATGACCACGGCCATGATCAGCAAGCCGGACTCGGCAATCTTCGCCTGGCTGGCGGCCACCACCGCCGTGACGATGATCACGATGCTCACAACCGACACCAGCGGCAACACGTCCACGGCATGCCGAACCTTGTCGCCGAGCACCCGTTGGGCAACCACGCCCAGCACGATCGGCAGCAGCACCACTTGCAAGATCGACCAGAACAACTCCATGAACGACACCGGCAACCAGGCCGAGGCCAGCAGCCAGATCAGGGCTGGGGTCAGCAGCGGGGCGAGGAGGGTGGTGACGGCGGCGATGGCCACCGACAGCGCCAGGTCGCCGCGGGCCAGCCAGGTCATCACGTTCGACGAGGTGCCGCTCGGGCAGCAGCCGACCAGAATCACACCGACGGCGATTTCCGGTGGCAAGTGGAACACCTGGCAGAGCAACCACGCCACGCCCGGCATGATCACGAAATGTGCAACCACGCCCAGGGCCACGCGCCATGGATGGCGAGCGACTTCGGCGAAGTCTTCGAGTTTGAGGGTCAGGCCCATGCCGAACATCACCAGCCCCAACAAGGGCACGATGGCGCCTTTGAGGCCGAGGAACCACGCCGGCTGCAGAAACGCCACGACAGCGAAAATCAGTACCCAGTAAGCGAAAGTGTTGCCGACAAAACGACTCAATGCAGCCAGTGCGCGCATGGCTTGATCCTTTTTTATAAGTAGCATCACTAAACCAATGTAGGAGCGAGCCTGCTCGCGATTGCGGACTGACATTCAACAATGATGCTGACTGACATTCCGCTATCGCGAGCAGGCTCGCTCCTACAATTTGGACATCGCCAGGGTTTAGATGCCTTGCGGAGTCTCTTCGCCGCCCAGCGCTTCAACCAGCGCCGGCAGGAAATCGCCGAAGGTCAGCATCATCAGGGTGAAGCTGGCGTCCAGTTGGCCCAGGGCTTCGTCGCCGCCGTCCTGTTCCGCCTGGTCTTGCAGCAAGTCTTCGAATTTCAGGCGCTTGACCACCATTTTGTCGTCAAGGACGAACGACAGTTTGTCCTGCCAGGCCAGGGACAACTGAGTGACCACTTTGCCGGTGCTCAGGTGCAACTGGATTTCTTCGCTGGTCAGGTCCTGGCGCTTGCAACGCACAATGCCGCCGTCTTCGTGGGTGTCGCGCAGTTCGCACTCGTCCAGCACAAAGAAGTCGTCTGCGGCTTTCTGCGTGGTGACCCACTCGGTCATGGTCGCGGTCGGGGACATTTTCACGGTCAGCGGACGCACCGGTAGGGTACCGATCACTTCGCGCAAGGTCGACAGCAAGTCTTCGGCGCGTTTCGGGCTGGCCGAGTTGACCAGGATCAGGCCCTGTTTCGGCGCGATGGCGGCGAAGGTCGACGAGCGGCGGATAAAGGCGCGAGGCAGGAAGGCCTGGATGATTTCATCCTTGATCTGATCGCGTTCCTTCTTATAGACCTTGCGCATTTGCTCGGCTTCGATCTCTTCGACCTTTTCCTTGACCGCGTCACGCACGACGCTGCCCGGCAATATACGTTCTTCCTTGCGCGCGGACACCAGCAGGAAGTCACCGCTGACATGCACCAGCGGCGCATCTTCGCCTTTGCCGAATGGCGCGACGAAACCGTAGGTGGTCAACTCCTGGCTTGCACATGGGCGCGCCAGTTTGGTGGCCAGTGCAGTTTCCAGCGCCTCGGCATCAACAGGCAGATCTTGGGTCAGGCGATAGATAAGCAGGTTTTTGAACCACATGGGGTGAGTCTCTCCTTTATACAAAGGCGGGCATTATTGTCTTCGCCGTGCCATAGGCCAACCTTTCTCTAAGCCTTTGGAAGGCCTGAGAAAATTATTTTAAAAAGTGCTTGCCAGAGGTTGGGTCGCTCCGTAGAATGCGCGCCACACCGAAGCGAAGGGTGATTAGCTCAGCTGGGAGAGCGTCTGCCTTACAAGCAGAATGTCGGCGGTTCGATCCCGTCATCACCCACCATTCGTTTCAAGTGTTACGCGCAGCGGTAGTTCAGTCGGTTAGAATACCGGCCTGTCACGCCGGGGGTCGCGGGTTCGAGTCCCGTCCGCTGCGCCATATTCGGTAACCTGGAACACTGAACGCCAGGTCACCACGGAAAAGCCCGCTTAGGCGGGTTTTTTTCTGCCTCAAGTTTCACTGTTGTTCCTGTGGGTTGCATCGTTTCACCGGTTTTTAGATTTTTTGAAAAAAACTTCAAATAAATCAACACTTTATAAAAACCTGTGGCATAATGTGCCCCGCAACGAAGGTAAAGGGTGATTAGCTCAGCTGGGAGAGCGTCTGCCTTACAAGCAGAATGTCGGCGGTTCGATCCCGTCATCACCCACCACTTACTTTCAACGCTACGCGCAGCGGTAGTTCAGTCGGTTAGAATACCGGCCTGTCACGCCGGGGGTCGCGGGTTCGAGTCCCGTCCGCTGCGCCATATTCGGTAACCTGGAACACTGAACGCCAGGTCACCACAGAAAGCCCGCCTTGTGCGGGCTTTTTGCTGTCTGGGGTTTGGCTTTCCTCGCGCTCTGCAGGAGCGAGCTAGCTCGCGAAGGTCGTGAACGATAACGCGTAAATTCAGATAGCCAGCGGCGCACGTGGGTTTTTCGCGAGCAAGCTCGCTCCTACACCTACAGTCCGGTGTTGCGCCTGTGTCGGTAGTCGCTGACGGCTTCATACACGGCCTTGCGCAGGCGATTGATCCCGCCGATGGGGCGGTGTGCTTCAACGCCGAACCAGGGATTGAACGACTGGTTGTCGCATTGCAGGTTCAGCGCCGGTGTATCGAAGTCCTGCGCTGGCACTTTGATTCGCGCCACGGTCTCGAAGGGTGCATCGCTTTCGCGCCACTCAATGCTGGTGTCTTCGATCGGCATGTACTTGTTGGCGTCCTGTCGCTGGATTTGCAAGACAAAACAAGCGGGCACCCGATCAGTCGACAACTGTTGATTCAGCGCATTGCGCAGAAAGTTCGGCAGCTTGCGATTCTGTTCCGGCAGGCTGTAGGCCGGGCAATTGTCCGGATCGGGTGCAACCCGGAACTTCGCATTGGCTTCACCGAATTTGTAGGGCGAAACCGAAAAGTATGTCGTCCGGGTTGGGCTTGGCGGGGCTGGGGACAGCGTCGCCAGGGCGATAAACAGGTGGCGAACCTGCCAGGTGCGTGGATCCCGGCCGGGGAAGAAGGCCATCATCTTTTTACCGTCGGCCTGGGCGGCGACGTTCTGACGGTATTCGGCGACATTACTGACAAAGAAGTTCGGGTGGCTGAACATTACAAAGTCCTGTTCGCCTCGCCCCTGCTGATCGCTCAACAGTTGTTTGCCTGGAACATCGAACAGTTTGATCGCCATGCCCCGGGCGTCGCGGATGCTGTCGAACTGCGGGTAGGCATTGCCGTTGGACAGGCGCATCGTCGCTTGCCAGGTTTTTCCCGGTTCGCTGAACACGCCCTGACGCAGCTCGCCTGGCAGTTCCGGCAGCACCTGAACCTCGGCCTTCACGCAGCCGTGGGCCTTGGCGTGGGCATCGCGCAGGTAGCGGGTGCTTTCGCGGTGCTGATCGACGATGCGCACGGCGGTCTGGATGATGTCCTGGGTCATCGCGGCTTCGCCGTCCGCAATCAACTCCTGCGCCGAGACCGGCCCGCGATGCTGCCAGGCAAACCAGGCGCTGGCCAGAGCCCAGCCCAGCACGCCGAGACCCAGCAACCACAGCAACAGCTTGGCAAGGAAGGCGCCCAAGCGCAGCCAGAGAGTTATCAGCATGGGAAAGTCCTTTTGACTGAGGCTGTGATCATGGCAATTGCGCCTCCAGCGGGCCGCCCAACACTTTCAGGTATTCCAGCAGTGCCCAGCGTTCTTGCGGCTGCAACCCGCGGCCGATCACGCCATTGCCGAGTTTGCCAGCACGGAATTCATGACCGCTGTTGTGGTTGCCGGTGATTTGCGTGTCGAACAGAAAAGCGTTGTTGAAGGCTTCGGTGCGATATCCCAGATGCTGTGGGTCGAATTCGAAAGTGCCTTTGTAGAACGTGGTCGCACGCTCATCCTGAGGCGACAGCAATTGATAAATGCTCGGCACCGAACCGTTGTGCAGGAACGGCGCTGTCGCCCATACGCCCGCCAATGGCCTGGCCTTGTACGAACGCAATTCGCGCACGCCGATCGGCAGGCCGAAACCATCCATTTCAGCACGCTCGGCAGGGCCGACATTGGCGTCTTGATACGCACGGTCCTGGACATAGGCGGTGACATAGGCCAGCCCCTTGGCCACGGACATTTTGCTCAGGTCCATTGGTTCGGTGGGTTTTGGCTCCACATCAAGTTTTTCCAGCTCCGCCTGCTTCCATTGCAGCGCAGTCAGGTCGAAGCGGTGGTCGGCGATGTTGTTGGCTGCGCCGGGGTCTGTGCCAATGTATTCCACGGGGATCATTTTCAGGTGCTGAACGTATCGCCCGTCGCCCTGGGTGGTGTGCGGTACGTGACAACCCGCGCAGTTTTCGGCGAACAAGGCGCGCCCCCTTGCTGCCAGAGGTTTGTCGATCGCGCCCAACAGATCTTCCGGCCAGGCTGGAGGCTTGAGTCGTCGCAGGGTTTCTTCGATCAGGTGCAGGTCGCGCACACGGACGCTGGAGGGGTAGCGGGCATCGCCCATCAGTGGCTGGTCGTTCTTGTCGAAGAAGTTCAGCGTGGCGCCGACACCCAACGCTTCGCCGATGTTGCGCGCCATCGGTTGTTTCGCCGAACCGTTCCACTGCACCCACTCGAACGTCCACATGTCCCACAGCTGCGGATAGTCAACGGGGGCATTGGCCACGCGGTAATTGTCGGGGGAGATCGCATCACCGAAGCTGGCGTTGGCGATGCGCCCGAAGGCGTCTGTGCGCCCCGGGCCTTCCTCGGTCGGATAGAGCCCGCGATGGGTGTCGTTCCAGGCCACCTTGAGGAACGTATCCAGTGAGGATTTGAATTCTTTGCGCAACTGTTGATGGCGGGCGTCGTAGTCCTGGCCCAGCACGTTGCGTGCGAAACGTTCGAACTTCCACGGGTTGTAGTAAGTCGAGGCCAGGCTGGCCACCAGTGCCTGTCCGAAACTGCCCCCTTTGAGTGTAGGAACACTGGACGGCAGGACGTGCTGCGCCGAGCCGCCGTCGATACGCACGGCTTGACCCTTGAAGCGCAGTTCACCGGTGTGGCAGGCCGCGCAGGTGACATCCAGAAACACATCCGGGCTCCCCGTATTCTGGTGCCGGGTAAAGCCTGTCGGGAGGTTGCCGGGGTTATTCGGTGTCGGTTTTTGGCCGGGGTCCACCAGGAAACCGAAGCGTGCAAGGTACTCGGGGGTGGCGAAGCGTTGCTGCGAGAAGGGCAGTTCGAGGGCGGTGAACCATTCATAGCGCAGGCCTTTGACCTGAGTGCCCTGGGGTGTGAAGTAATAAGTCTCTCGGTCGGCGGCGCTCCATTGCTCCAGGTAATGCACCTGTTGTGGAGGCGACCAGGCCGGCAATTTCGGGTTGGCGACGTAGTAAAGAACCACGGCCAAGACCAGCCCGAGCAGTACTGCGATGAGTACCAGTAAGCGAAAGAAGAGGCGCAAGATAAACGTCCTTGTCGAATGATCATGCCGTTATGCCCGAGTACCCAAGGTGGGGCAAGAGGCCATTACGCCAGATGTTGTGGGTTCAGGAATCAGTCTGCGTCGGAACAAGATGAAAGAAGCTTCATCAGCCGAATGGTGAAATGCGTTTAAACACCTGAACTTATCAATTGTTTCCGGCTCTCATGCCGGTAGCCATTGGTCGTGGCGGCCTGATAAGCTCGCGGCTTTACTCGATTGCCCTTTAGGCGCATGAACAAGGAAATAGCATGAAACAGCATCGGTTGGCGGCGGCGGTGGCCCTGGTTGGCCTGGTACTCGCGGGTTGTGATTCGCAGACCAGCGTAGAGCTGAAAACTCCGGCGCAAAAAGCTTCCTACGGCATTGGACTGAACATGGGCAAGAGCCTGGCTCAGGAAGGCATGGATGACCTGGATTCCAAAGCTGTAGCCCAGGGCATCGAAGACGCCGTCGGCAAGAAAGAGCAGAAGCTCAAGGACGAAGAACTGGTTGAGGCGTTCGCCGCGCTGCAAAAGCGTGCCGAAGAACGCATGGCCAAGATGAGTGAAGAGTCGGCCGCTGCCGGCAAGAAATTCCTCGAAGAAAACGCCAAGAAAGCCGGCGTGACCACCACCGCTTCGGGCTTGCAGTACGAAGTCGTGCAGAAAGCCGATGGTCCTCAGCCAAAGCCGACTGACGTAGTGACCGTTCACTACACCGGCAAGCTGACCAATGGCACCGTATTCGACAGTTCCGTCGAGCGCGGCAGCCCGATCGATCTGCCGGTCAGCGGTGTGATCCCGGGTTGGGTCGAAGGCCTGCAACTGATGCACGTTGGCGAGAAGTACAAACTGTACATCCCTGCTGATCTGGCTTACGGCGCTCAAAGCCCGAGCCCGGCGATTCCGGCCAACTCGGTGCTGGTATTCGACCTGGAACTGCTGGCCATCAAGGATCCGGCAAAAGCAGACGACGCAGCCAAGTAATCGGCGCCTGCTTCGATAACAACGCCTCGCTCATGCGGGGCGTTGTTGCATCTGGCGTTTGGCACAGGTAAACAAAACGAACAGACGCTCCAGGCCGGAGTCTCAGGCATAGTAGACGTTGGCGTTAGCCGTACAAGTCCGCCAAGTCAATGAAATTATAGGTTTTTTTTGATGGGTAAAAAACGCCCGATCTGAACGCAGGCCTTGTAAAACGGGGCTTGCAGCGCTGAAAAGCAGCTCTGTTCACAAGGTTATCCACAATTTGTGTGGATAACATTTCAACGGGAGGAATCATGAAAGCACCCTGGAATTTCGCTCGTTTCCTGCCGCTGGCCGGACGTCTGCTGGCACGCGGCCGATTGCCGACCCTGTTGTTCGCAGTCGCCAGCAAGGGCGCGAGCCAGGGCAACCGACTAGGCAAACTCAAGGATGACTTGAAGCTGTTGCAGGCACTCTGCCTGGCCTACTGGCGTGGTGAATATCGCGCCATCAGCCCCAGGGCGCTGGTTTCGGTCGTCGCGGGCCTGATGTACTTCCTCAGCCCGGTGGATGCGATCCCGGATTTCATTCCGGTGTTCGGCATGCTCGATGACATCGCGGTATTGGCGTGGCTTATGAAAGTGCTCGACGACGAACTCAATGCCTTTCGCGCCTGGCGCAAACGGCAGGTGCCGGAGAAACTCGCGGTGGTTGAGCGCCTGCCTGATACCCCCGAGCAACTGCAACTTCAAGGTCCGAAAAAACACTGAGTCGATTGCGACCTGTTCACAGATTGATGCCCCCCGCGACCTTGGCCGCTGTTAGGATTACACTTCTAGGGAAAAGTGCTGACTCGCTAAGTGTTGTTGTCCTACGGGGTAGTCATGGATATTCAGATAATTACACGCGAAGGCGAGCCCGAATATGCGGTTCTGCCATGGGCTCAGTATCAGGCGTTACTGAAAGCAGCAGGCATCAAGGAGCAAGCGTCGCCTGAGGCCACGAAGCTTCGGGCGGCAACACCAGACGCGATTCTTCCGGGTCTGGATCAACTACGCAGTTTGCGCGAAGGAAAGGGCATCGCCATCGAGGCGCTGGCCCGCACGGTAGGCATCAGCCCGTCTTACCTGGCCATGATCGAAAGTGGCGAGCGTCTGCCCGACGCCGCGATTCGGCGCAGCCTGGCTTGGGAGTTGACGGTGCCGGGGTGGAGGGATGAATCGTGAGCGTACGCATCAGTCGTCAACATTGGGACGGATTGCTGGGCGAACTGGATCAGGCGCGTCGTCAGCGCCATCTCCTGACTTATCGGGCATTACTGGAACGTTTGCAGTTGCCGACTCCGGCCATGCAAACCCTGACAGCGGCCCTTGAGCATCTGGCGGCGCTGGACGCCAGGGCGGAGCAGCCATTGCGCAGTTCACTGGTGATCAGTCAGGGCGCCAGCCGCTTGCCGCGCACCGGATTCTTTGAGTGTGTCGAGCGTCTCGGACGTTTTTCCGGGCCGTCGGACGGCGTTGCCGCCGCGTCCTGGCATGCTTCGGAAGTGGTGCGGGTATTCGAGTACGAATACCCGGAATCGGCTGAGGCCTGAGTGTTTTTACAACTCAAGGCACGGGCCGGTTACTGGCTCGCGCGCCGATTGTTTCACTGGTCATGGTTTGTCCGTCAGCCACGAGGCTGGCGCTGGCTCGAAGGTCAGTTCGCACGCATGGCCAACCTGGGCGATGTCGGCGCCCAGAGCTTCTATGGGCACATCCTGACGTTTCGCGGCGTCGGCCTCGGTGCTCGTGAGGAGGGCGGGCGTTTGTTGCGCCTGGCGGCGTTGGCGGGCGATGGCAAGGCGGCGTATCAAGTGGGCGTGATCAGCCTGGCCGGGACGGCGAGCAAGGCTCCGGACCCGGTTGAAGCAGTGCGGTTCTGGGAGATTGCAGCGAAGGCCGGGCATCCGTTGGCGGCGATCAAGTTGCAAGAGCTGGCGTCTCGCGAGCCTGACCTATAACCCCAAGGCTGCCGGGTGATAGTTGTGATGTGCTCGACGTGACCGGGCGACGGTTGCGGTCCAGGCCTTCTTGAAGGATATAGGTGGGGATCAAATCGAGATTCAGGTTGTTTGATCTGGCGTCTTCGCTGACAAGCCAGCTCCTACAGGGGGGGGCGTCAGATCAGTCAGCGCTGCCCCGTCAGCCAAACCGCTTTGGGCTCCGGTGCCGCCAGGCTATCAATCACATGCACGCTATACCCTTGCACATTCTTCGCATGGTGCTTGGCCTGTGATGCCATCTCGGCCAACTGGCTCGCATCGAGTTGTTCACAAGCCTGTGGATGCAGATGCACCACCCCGATCGACAGCGACAACAGCGCAAACTCCTGGCGCTGGCCCTGGCGATTCGGTGCGATGAAGCAGCCGGCTTCCAGGTGTTCGCTGCGGTAGAAGCGCCGGCACTGGCTCTGGAAGTCGTCGAGCAACTGGTTCAAACGTTTGCGCCAGTCTTGCGGGCCGAGCACCAGCAGGAAGTCATCACCGCCGATGTGGCCGACAAAGTCGCGAGCCGGGTCGACGCGGTCGTTCAGGCATTGCGCCAGGCACAGCAAGACTTCGTCGCCGCGGCCGTAGCCGTAGATGTCGTTGAAAGGCTTGAAACTGTCGATGTCCACGTAGCAGATCACCGATTCCCGTTGCTGTTGCAGCAGCCGTGTCAGGCATTGCTGGATCGGCACGTTGCCCGGCAGCAAGGTCAGCGGGTTGGCGTAGCGGGCCTGCTGGATCTTCAGTTCGGTAATCAACTTGAGCACGTCAATCACCCGGCCAAGCCCGAGATAGCCGCCATTGAGCGTGATGATGAAATCTTCTTCGATGCGCTGGCGGGCACGGCTGGTGATCAGGCGACTGACCTGTTGCAGTGACTGACTCAGCTCGACGGCGAGGAAGTCATCGCTCATCAAGCGGCTGATCGGTTTGCGGGCGAACAGGTCGGTGGCAAAGGGCTTGAGCAGGACGTCGGAGAGCGAATGACGATGAACAATGCCGCAGGGCTGACTCTGTTCATTCAGGACCGCCAGCGAGTTCAGGTTGGCCTGGCGGCGAAAGGTTTCGAGCACCGTGGCGGTGGGGGTGTCGCGGTTCACCGCGGGTTGCTCGTTGAGCAGGGCGCTGAGGTCACTGCCGTCTTCGCTCAGTACAACGGCGATGCTGTCCTGTCGGGGCATCATTGCCCGGGCATCCCGCGGTGGGTGTTCCTGGGGGCGGCAGAGCAGGTAACCCTGCACCAGGTCCACGCCCATTTTCGGTCAGCACCGTGAGCTCTTCCGGCAGTTCGATACCTTCGGCGATGACTTGCGCCCGCGAGGCCTTGGCGATTTGCAGGATCGAGCCGACGAATTCACGCTTGAGCGCATCCTGATGAATGCCATCAATGAAGTGCCGGTCAATTTTCACGTAATCCGGCCGCAGCTCGGACCACAACCTCAAACTCGAATAGCCCGCCCCCAGATCATCCAGCGCAATCGAAAACCCCATCGCCCGATAGTGATGCAGGGCGGTTTGCAGCAGCTGGAAATCATCCGTTGGCGTTTGTTCAGTCAACTCGATGACCACCTGGCTCGCAGGGATGCCGAAGTCTTGCAGCAGTTGCAAGGTGCGCCCCGGTTGATGGGCCGCTTCAAGCAGGGATTCCGGGGATACGTTAAGGAACAACAAGCCAGGCAATTGCTGTTCATTGAAGCGTCGGCAAGCGCTCTCGCGGCAGGCAATTTCCAGCTCGCTCAGACGTCCGGCCTGACGGGCGACGGCGAACAGGGCGACAGGGGAGTGCAGAGGATTGTTGGACGGGCCGCGACTGAGGGCTTCGTAGCCGAGAATGCGCCGTTCAGAGAGGCTGATGATCGGCTGGAACAGGCTGTGCAAACCGCTTTGAGTCAGGATCGAGCTCAATGCACTCAGCTGTTCGGTTGTGGTCATGGCGATCTCTGGCGATAAAAAAAGGACCGGGCGTGCCCTTGGTAAAGAGCACGCCCGGTCCTTTATTTCACGACAGAACGATGACTGTTTGATGACGCTTCGGGGGCGTTAACATTAAATTGCCATCAGCTGTATGTAAAAACTCAGTGCTTGGCCACTGCCGTGTTGAGTTTCAGGTAATCCAGCAGAATCCGCCCGGTTTCGCTGAGGTAGGCATCGTCTTCCGGTTTGGTCTTGTCAGCTTCGGCCGCAATAACGTCCTCGTCTTCTTTCTTCAGCTCTTTGAGTGGTTCTTCGCCCTTGGCCTTGCGACGGATGTTTTCCATGGTCAGCTGTTTGGCTTCGATGTCGGCGTGCTGGGCACGACGCTCGGCTTCATTGAGGCTGACGGTTTTTTCCAACATCAGTTTCTGCGCCAGGGCCAGCTTGTCGCGGATGAACACGAACTCTGCATCCTTGGCCGTACGCACGTCATGTTCGGACTTGAGCTGCGAAATGTACGGCTTGAACGGATCCAGCGCAGGCTTGATGGCGGCCTTGATGGTGTCCCATGGCATGGCTTCCGGCAGGGCGCTTTCACCGATTTCCTTGGTGTCGATGATCGACGGGTAATCGATGTCCGGCAAGACGCCCTGATGCTGGGTGCTCTGCCCGGAAACCCGGTAGAACTTGGCCAGGGTCAGTTTCAGTTCGCCATGGTTGAGCGGCTGAATGGTCTGCACGGTGCCTTTGCCGAAGGTCTGGCCACCGATGATCAGTGCGCGGTGGTAGTCCTGCATGGCGCCGGCAAAAATCTCCGATGCCGAGGCGGACAAGCGGTTGACCAGCAATGCCATCGGGCCTTTGTAGAATGCGCCCGGGTTTTCATCTTCCAGGACATCGACGCGGCCATCGGCGTTACGCACGAGCACGGTCGGGCCTTTATCGATGAACAGACTGGTCAGCTCGGTGGCCTCTTGCAAGGAACCGCCGCCGTTGTTACGCAGGTCGATGACCACGCCGTCGACTTTCTCTTTCTGCAACTCGGTCAGCAGTTTCTTGACGTCGCGGGTGGTGCTCTTGTAGTCCGGGTCGCCGGCACGGAAGGCCTTGAAGTCCAGATAGAACGCCGGGATTTCGATGATGCCGAGCTTGTAGTCCTTGCCGTCCTGCTTCAGATTCAAGACCGATTTCTTCACGGCCTGATCTTCGAGCTTCACCGCTTCACGGGTGATCGGCACGATCTTGGTGGTCTGGTCGTTCGGCGCATTGCTGGCCGGGATGACTTCCAGGCGCACAATGGTGCCTTTCGGACCACGGATCAGCTTGACCACTTCGTCCAGGCGCCAGCCCACCACGTCGACCATCTCCTTGTTGCCCTGGGCAACGCCGATGATCTTGTCGGCCGGTGCAACCTGCTTGGTCTTGTCCGCCGGACCTGCCGGCACCAGGCGTACGACTTTCACCTGGTCGTTATCGCTCTGCAACACGGCGCCGATGCCCTCGAGGGACAGGCTCATGTTGATGTCGAAGTTCTCCGCGTTATCCGGCGACAGATAATTGGTGTGCGGGTCGTAGGACATGGCGAAGGTATTGATGTACGCCTGGAAGATGTCTTCCGCGCGGGTCTGGTCCAGGCGTGCCAACTGGTTCTTGTAGCGCTTGGTCAGGGTTTCCTGGATCTGCTTGGGCTCTTTGCCGGCGATCTTCATCCGCAGCACTTCATCCTTGACGCGTTTGCGCCACAGGTCGTCGAGTTCTGCGGTGGATTTGAGCCAAGGGGCGTCCTTGCGGTCGATCAGCAAGGTTTCCTTGGTGGTGAAGTCGATCTTGTCGACGCCTTTGCCCAGCTCGGCAAGGGCGAAGTCCAGACGCGCCTTTACGCGGTCCAGGTAGCGCTTGTAGATGGTGAACCCTGCGTTCAGGTCGCCACTCTTGAGGAAGTCGTCGAACTGCGTCTTCCACTTGTCGAATTCGGCAATGTCGCTGGCCATGAAGTAGCTGCGCGACGGATCCAGCAGCTTGAGGTAGCTGTCGTAGATGATCACAGAGCGCGCGTCATCGAGTGGCGGCTTGCTGTAGTGGTGGCGTTTGAGCAACTCCACGACGTTCAGACTGGCGATCACTTCGTCACGATCGGGTTGAAGCTTGTCCCAGCTATTGGCTGCGAATGTATTGCTCGACATCGGCAGCAAGCCGATACCGATGAATAAAGCGAGGGCAGTGCTGGGGAACAGATGCTTCATGCTGATTCGACGCGGGGACAATTGATAACGCATATTAGGCCGTCTTTGAAGTCGCCGGATCTTTGGGAACCGGTCGCATAATGCAAAAAGCCCGACGCTATAGCTTCGGGCTCAGTCCAGACTCACTATGGAGGCACTGTGAAAGCATTGCAAGGCGTTGACGGTCAAGTGGTATGGGTTGATGAGCCGAGTCCTGCATGTGATGTAGGACAAGTTCGTATTCGAGTGTCGGCAGCGGGCCTCAATCGCGCCGATTTATTACAGAAAGCCGGCCTTTATCCGCCGCCGCCAGGGGCCAGCCAAGTGCTTGGTCTAGAGTGCTCGGGCGTGATCAGTGAGGTGGGCGCCGGGTCCTCCTGGCAGATTGGTGATCGGGTTTGCGCCTTGCTGGCCGGGGGCGGCATGGCCGAAGAAGTGGTTGTCGACGGGCGGCACGTGCTGCCGGTTCCCGATGGAGTGTCACTGGTCGAAGCGGCAGCACTGCCCGAAGTCTATGCAACGGTCTGGCTGAATTTGTTTCAACTGGCTGCGCTCAAGCCGGGTCAGAAAGTTCTGCTGCACGCCGGAGCAAGTGGAATTGGTTCAGCGGCTATTCAGCTGTGCAAGGCCTTCGGTAACCCGTGCTGGGTCAGCGTCGGCTCCGCCGAGCGACTGGCGTACTGCGAAGCGCTGGGCGCCCAGGGCGGCGTGGTGCGCGATGGCGATCTGGAGAGTCTGCGGGATCTGGGGCCGTTCGACGTGATTCTCGACCCGGTGGGTGGTAATTACGCGGCATTGAACCTCAAGCTGCTCGCGCAGGATGGCCGTTGGGTGTTGATCGGCCTGATGGGCGGCCGAGAGGCCAAGCTGGATCTGGCCCAGGTGCTGGCCAAGCGTGTGCAGTTGCTGGGCTCGACCCTGCGCAGCCGTGATGATCAGTTCAAGGCGGATCTATTCAGTGATCTCGGTCAACATGTGTGGCCGTTGTTCGCCGAAGGGCGGTTGAGCCCGCAACTGGCCAGGACATTCCCGATCAAGGATGCCGAGGCAGCGTTTACCGAGCTGGCGAGTAATACCGTGGCGGGGAAGGTGGTGTTGGTGATTGATGAAAGCTTGAGCTGATATCGGGTTGGCTTTGAAAAGATCGCAGCCTGCGGCAGCTCCTACAGGAGATTGCATTCCCATGTAGGAGCTGCCGCAGGCTGCGATCTTTTCGGTTACTTCCAGAGATGTATCGGCCAGCCAGCCTTTTCAGCCTGCTCGCGCAGCACTGTATCGGGGTTGACCACGTGGGGAAAATCCACTTTCAGTAACAACGGCAGGTCGTTGCGTGAGTCGGAATAGAAGCTCGCGCCCTCGAGGTTTTCCTCTTCCGCATCCAGCCATTCCAGCAAGCGGGTGATCTTGCCTTCGCGGTAGGTCAGGGTGCCAACGGTGTGACCGGTGTAAACGCCGTGGGCGACTTCCAGTTCGATGCCCAGGATCTCGTCGATGCCCAGGCGTTCGGCGATGGGGCCGACCAGGTGGGTGCCCGAAGCGGATATCACCAGAATCCGGTCGCCGGCCTTGCGGTGGGCGGCGATGGCTTTGGTGGCATCGCTGAAGATGATCGGTTCGATGAAGTCTTCCACCCATGGGCCAACCAGATGCTCGACCTCTTGCGGCGTGCGGCCGATCATCGGCTCCAGGCTGAAGGCCATGTAATCCTCCATGCGCAATTTGCCGTGGCTGTAGGCATCCATCAGCTCGTTGTTCTGCCGCATGAACGATTCGGGATCGACCCAGCCCAGGCGGCCCATCTGTTCGCTCCAAAGGGTGGCACAGTCGCCGTGGATCAGGGTTTCGTCCAGATCAAAAATTGCCAGGGCCATCAGTGCAGTTCTCTCTTCAGCGTCAGCAAAGTCATCAGGCTACCTCACACAGGGCCGTCGGATCGATGGAAAGCGCCAGACGTTGACCGTCGGGATGCAGGTCGGCCGCCGAGCGGTTCAGAACGTCCACAACCAATTCTACGCCCCGGGCTTCGATCCGGTAGCGAATCACGTTGCCCAGCAGGCTGTGGCTACGCACCTGCGCGTCCAGTTCGCCATTGAGGCTCAATTCGATGGCTTCCGGGCGGATGGCGATGCGCTTGCTGATCGGTCGCTGCAGCAGTTTGGAGGCACTGTCGGCGTCCAGCAGGTTGTAGTTGCCGATGAAGCCAGCCGCGAATACATCTACGGGCGCGGTGTAGAGGGTTTCGGCATCGCCGCTTTGTACGATCTTTCCCTGATTCATCAGGAAAATCCGGTCAGACATGGTCAGGGCTTCTTCCTGATCGTGTGTGACGAAAATCGTGGTCAAGCCCAGCTCGCGCTGGATCTGACGGATCTGTTCGCGCAGGTGCTTGCGAATCCGCGCGTCCAGGGCCGACAACGGTTCGTCGAGCAGCAACAGGCGCGGGCGGGTCACCAACGAGCGGGCGAGAGCCACGCGCTGGCATTGGCCGCCGGACAATTGATGCGGATAACGCGAGGTGAAGTCGTTCAGTTCCACCAGTTTCAACACTTCGGCGACGCGCTTCTGACTGTCGTCGGCGTTGACCTTCTGCATACGCAGGCCGAAGGCGACGTTTTGCTCCACGCTCATGTTGGGGAACAGGGCATAGCTCTGGAACACCATACCGATCCCGCGTTTTTGCGGGCTCAGGGGCACGATGTCCTGGCCGTCGAGCAGGATCTTGCCGCCATCCACCGAGGTCAGGCCGGCGATGCAGCGCAACAGGGTGGATTTGCCGCAACCGGAGGGGCCGAGCAGGGTGACGAATTCGCCTTTGCGGACTTCGCAATTGATGTCGCTGAACACCGTGGTGCCCGCGTAGTTTTTCTGAAGATGTTGGACGCTGACATAGCTCATTCGCTTTTGTCCTTGTTCAAGATATTGGCGATCCAAGTCAGAACCAGCACAAAGAAGAAGTAGGAAATCACCAGCGCACTGGTGAAATGACCGCTGCTGTTGCGCATGTTGTTGAGGTAGACCTGCAGGGTTTCGTAGCGGGTGCCCACGAGGATGTTGGCGAACACGAATTCACCGAACAGAAACGAGAACGACAGCAGCAGTGCCACCATCAGGCCCTTGCGCAGGTTCGGCAGCACCACCAGGAAAGCCGCCTGGAAGGTGCTGGCGCCGAGCAATTGGGCGGCGTCCATCAGGTCGCGCAGGTTGATCGCTTGCAGGTTGTTGGTGATCGCCCGGTACATGAACGGCAGCGCCACGGTGAAGTAGCAACCGATCAGGATCCACGGCGTCCCGACCATGGCGAACGGTCCGGAGCCGTAGAGCTGCAACAGCCCCACCGACGACACCACCGGCGGTACGGCGAAGGGCAGCAGGATCAGGATGTTCATCAGCGCGTCGAGTTTCGGGAAGTGGTAATGCACCACGAACAGCAGCGGCAGAATCAGCACTACTGAAAGAATCAGCGAACCGACGCAGACCAGCAACGATTGCCCGAACGCATCCAGGAAGCGCGGATCGCTCCACAGCTGGATGTACCATTTGAGGGTGAAACCGCTGGGCAGGATGGTCGCCGACCAACTGCTGGCGATCGAGTAGATCAGCGTGCCGGCCAGCGGCAACAGCAGGATGGCAAACAGCAAGTACACCACGACGCGGTGGTAGACACCGACAGGTCCCAGTTCAGCGCGAGACATGGTAACTCCTCTTCAACAGCAACTGATGCACGATGGTCACCAGGGTCATCAAGGCCACCAGCACCACGGCCAGGGCGCTGGCCAGGTTCGGGTCCAGGGAAATGTCACCGGACACCATCGCCGCGATGCGGATCGGCAGCACGTTGAAGTTGCCGGTGGTCAGTGCGTACACCGTGGCATAGGCGCCGAGGGCGTTGGCCAGCAGGATCACGAAGGTGCCGAGTAGTGCCGGCGTCAACACCGGCAATCCGATGTGCCGCCAGAATTGCCAGCCGCTCGCGCCGAGCAGTGAGGCGGACTCACGCCAGTCTTCGCGCAAGGCATCGAAGGCCGGGTACAGCAGCAGTACGCCGAGAGGGATCTGGAAGTAGGTGTAGAGAATGATCAGCCCGGTTTTCGAGTACAGGTTGAAATCCTGAATGATTCCGGCCTGCTTGAGCATGATGGTGAAGCTGCCGTTGAAGCCGAGCAAAATGATGAACGCAAAGGCCAGCGGCACACCGGCGAAGTTGCTGGTCATGTTGGCGAAGGCGTTGACGAAGTTGCGCAGTTTCGAATCGACCCGGCGCAGGGAATAGGCGCCCAGTATGGCGATGATGATCCCGAACACGCTGGACCAGAAGCTGATCTCAAGGCTGTACTGGATGGCCTGCAGGTAGAACTTCGAGCTGAAGATCTTGCTGAAGTTGGCCAGGCCCCAGCCGAATTCTTCCGATTGCAGGCTGTTGATCATTACCCAGGTCAGCGGTGCGATCTCGAATACGATGAAGAACAGCGTGAACGGGAGCAGGCACAGGGCCGCTAGCCATTTACTGCGGGTCATGGAATTCACTTCAACAGCTCCCGGCAGACCGGTTTGTCGTGGGGCACGCCCAGCAATTCGCAGACGGTGCCGCAGATCTCGGTCTGTTTCGGCGCGGCGTCGGCGTCGAAGCTGAACGCGTCACCGAGAACGAACAGCGGCACCTCACGTTCTTCCGGCAGCAGGCCGTTGTGGGAACGGTCGTTGTTCATGCCGTGGTCGGCGGTGACCAGCACCTGATAGCCGGCATCGAGCCAGCCTTGCAGGTAGTCGGCCAGGATGATGTCCGCCGAGCGGGCGCTGTTGCGGTACTGCGGGGTGTCGAGGCCGTGCTTGTGCCCGGCGTCGTCGATGTTCATCGGGTGGATCAACAGGAAGTTCGGCGCATGGCGCAGGCGCAGGCTTTCAGCGTCGGCGAACAGGTGCGAATCGGGGTAGTGATCGATCCAGTAGAAATGCCCGTGCTGGATCGGCAGTTGCGGATCATCGGTGTGGCGATCCCGCGCCGCCACGAAGGGCGAACGATTGTACAGTTCGCTGACCCAGTGATAAGCCGCAGCGGCAGTCACAAGACCGGCGTCGGTGGCGTAGTGATAGATGCTGCGCTGGTTGGACAGGCGCGAGACATTGTTGTGGACAATCCCGCTGTCGATGGGCGCAACGCCGGTCAGGATGCATTCGTACAGCGGGCGGGACAGGGCTGGCAACTCGCACTCCAGTTTGTAGAGTGCGGCGCGTCCGGCGCCGACGTACGCCTGCAGGTGCCCCATGGCGTGGCGGGCGACCTCATGGTTGAGGCCGTCGAGCACGACAAGGATGACGTTGTGCTTCATAGGGGATAGGACTCCGCAATCAAAACCGGATGGCGTAGGAGCTGCCGCAGGCTGCGATCTTCTGATTTGGTTTTACAAGATCAAAAGATCGCAGCCTGCGGTAGCTCCTACGGATGCAGCATTACTGCATATTGATGATGACTTCTTCCTGCCACTTCTGCGGAAGGGCCTTGGAGGTCTTCTCCCAGGCATCCGCATCCTTGATCGGCGTCACTTTCTTGTATTGCTCATTAGGCAGCAGCTTGGCCTGCACCTCGGCTGGCAGTGTGATGTGCTCGGCACGGATCGGACGGGCGTTGCCCTTGGCCAGATTGATCTGGCCGGCGTCGCTGAAGATGTATTCGCGGGACAGCTTGGCGGCGTTCGGGTTTTTCGCGTACTTGTTGATGATGGTGGTGTAGCCGGAAATCACCGAACCGTCGGACGGGATCAGCACCACGTAATCATCCGGGTTGGCCATCTTGGCCCTGTAGCTCAGGCCGTTGAAGTCCCAGACCACGCCGACTTCGATTTCGCCTTTTTCCATGGCACCAATGACCGGGTTGGACATCGACAGGCGACCCTGCTTGGCGATGTCGGCGAACAGATCCAGGGCAGGCTTGAGGTTTTTCTCGTCGCCACCATTGGCCAGTGCCGCGGCCAGTACGCCGTTCGCAGCCTGGGCAGCAGTGCTCACGTCACCGATGGAAACCTTGTACTTGCCGGTCTTGAGGTCAGCCCACTTGGTCGGCACTTCGGAACCGTGCAGCAACTTCTTGTTGACGATGAACGCGATGGTGCCGGTGTAGGCCAGTGCCCAGTTGCCGTCCTTGTCCTTGGCCCAGGCTGGAATCTGATCCCAGGTCGAAGGCTTGTAAGGCTGGACCACGCCTTGCTTGACCGCGATCGGGCCGAATGCTGCACCGACGTCGCCGATGTCGGCGCTGGCGTTGTCTTTTTCCGCGGCGAACTTGGCGATTTCCTGGGCCGAACTCATGTCGGTGTCGATGTGCTTGAGGCCGTATTTGTCGCTCAGGTCTTTCCAGGTGCCGGCCCAGTTGGCCCAGTCATTGGGCATGCCGACGCTGTTGACGGCGCCTTCCGCTTTCGCCGCGGCTTCCAGGGTTTTCAGATCGGTGTCGGCCGCCATGGCGGCGGTGCACATTGCAATGGTCGAGCCTAACAGTGATGCCAGGAAAAACTGTTTCATTCCGAAGCTCCTTGGGTCGTGTTCAACGCTGCGATTGCGGTTTGTGTTGGTCTAGGTCAGCAATACCTGAGCCAATTTAAGGGGGCTGGATGACACTTTGATGTCGTTCGTCGCCAGGGATGACTTTTTGTTCGGCGGTATCGCGGGTGGCCTGCTAAGCGTAGACCATGGTCAAAGCCCCGGCTGGCAAGGGACTTGGCCGATGAATTGCAGGTTCTTGAAAGCCGGGGTGGCGACCGTTGGGCGACTTTGTCACACCTCGGTCATCTGCACTGCCTACGCTTGCAGACTATTGAATGAGCCGGTTTGCGCTGCTGTTCTGCCCTGAATTGGTGCTGGTCTAGTCCAGAAAGGAAACGTTGATGCGTGAAGAGGCAACAAAAGCGGTAACAGCCATTGGCCAGGTACTCCAGGAACAGATCGACCACGGTCTGTTGGCTCCTGGCAGCAAATTGCCGGCCGAACGCAAGCTCAGTGAGCTGTTCGGCACCACGCGGATCACTTTGCGTGAGGCGTTGTTGCAGTTGGAGTCACAAGGGCAGATCTACCGCGAGGAACGGCGCGGCTGGTTCGTCTCGCCGCCGCGCCTGGCGTACAACCTCATGCAGCGCAGCCACTTTCACGCGATGGTCAGCGCCCAGGGGCGCATTCCGTCCACCGAGGTGATTTCAGCGCGATTGCAACCGGCATCGGCGGCGGTCTGTGCCTGGCTGCAATTGCCAGCGCTGTCGAGCGTGATCCAGATCTGCCGCTCGCGACGGATCGACGGGCGACTGGTGCTGTATGTGGAGCACTATCTGAACCCGCAGTACTTTCCCGGGATCCTCGATTTCGATTTGAACCAGTCGATCACCGAGCTGTATGCGCGGCATTACGATTTGCACTACGGACGGGTGCGCTTCGAGATTGTGCCCACGGCGTTGTCGGTGGATGCGGCGGCGGCGTTGAAAGTGTCTGTGGGCAGCCCGGGCCTGCGGATTGCCCGGGTCAACTATGACCAGCATGAACGGTTGATCGACTGCGACCTGGAGTTCTGGCGGCATGATGCGATTCATGTCGGGGTGGATGTTGTCTGATACTGCTTTTCGTAGGAGCTGCCGCAGGCTGCGATCTTTTAAAGGCCAAAATCAAAAGATTGCAGCCTGCGGCAACTCCTACTCTTGCTGGTCACCGCCAGCGGTCATCACCTGAATACTCATCCGCGGCGTCGCCAGATCCAGTCCGGCTTCATCCATGTGCCGCTTGAGTGACAGATTGAACGCTCGCGACACTTCCCACTGCTTGATGGGCGCGGTCTTGAAGCGGGCGCGAAGGATCGCATTGCCCGACTCGAAACTTTCCACCCCCTGAAACTCCAGTGGCGACCAGATATTGCGCCGCTGCAACGGATCGGTGCGCATTTTCTGACCAACTTCGCGCATCAGTTTGATTGCGTTATCGATGTCCATGCTGGCCGGCACCGCGACCCGGAAGATCGCGTAGCCGAATTCCCGGGAGTAGTTCTTGATGCTTTTGATTTCGCTGAATGGAATGGTGTGGACGATGCCGTCGATGTCCCGCAGGCGCACGGTGCGGATGGTCAGGCCTTCGACCGTGCCGAGGTGGCCGCCGACATCCACGTAGTCGTCGATGGCCAGGGAGTCTTCGATGATGATGAACAGCCCGGTAATCAGGTCGGCTACCAGCGACTGTGCACCAAAACCGATGGCCAGACCGATCACACCGGCACCGGCCAGCAGTGGCGTGACGTTCATGCCCATGTTCGCCAGGGCAACGATCAGCGCGATGATGAAAATCGCCACGAACAGCACGTTGCGGATCAGCGGCATCATCGTCTGTGCGCGGGCATTGGCCAGGCCTTTGCGCGAGCGGGTCAGCGCGTGATGCACGGCGGTGTCGCTGAGAATCCAGATCAGCCAGGCGAACAGCAGCGTGCCGGCGAGGCTGAACAGTTTGACGCTGATGTCATGGCCGTCGCCTTCGGTGAAGCGGATCAACGACATGCCCCAGACCCGCAGGCCAAGCTCGATGAAGGCCAGCCACACCAGCAGATGAACGATGGTGTAGAAAAAGTTTTTCAGCCGTTCCGAATACACGGCGTAACGCCGGATGCCGTGCCGGGGTTTGAGGGCGTAGCGGCGTACCAGGCCGTTGATGACCATGCACAACACCAGCAAAACGGTGCAGATCAACGACTGGCGCAGGGCGGTGCTGGTGTCGCCAGCGGAAATAAAGGTGGCGAACAGGGAGATGGCCACCAGCACCAATGCCGGCACGTACCAGAAGGTGCCGAGGATCGACAGGGTGTCATTGAGGGCACGGCGGGTCAGGCGCCGGGACAGCGGCTGATTGCGGATCAGGTGGGCGATCGGTCGGCGGAAGCGCAGGATGAACCGTCCTGTGGACAGCGCTGCCAGGACATTGGCGACAGTCGCAGCGGTATGGGCCAGATGGCTGCCGAGGCTGTCGACCAGTCGCGGGTCGCTCAGCGCTTCGCCAAACGCGGCGAAGCTGCCGATCAGCCACAGCGGCCGAAACGCCTGGTGCCGCAGGATGTACAAGGCGCGGTGGCGGTGCGGGCCGTCGAGCAGGGAAAAGGCAATCACGCAGATGGCCGAGAAGCAGGTTCCGACCACCAGTGCATAGGCCAGTACCATGGCCAGGCTTTTGCCCAGGGACGAGGGCAGGGCGTAGCTCATGTAGACCGTGATCACCAGGGCGATCAGCCATGGCCCGAGTTTGCGCAAGGCGAAGCGCAACATGTCGAGGGCCCTGGGATGTTGCGGCAGTTCTTCGGTCAGGCCGAAACGCATCCGCACGCGGTGGCTGATCCAGATCAGGGCGGCGGCCAGCAGGCTCCAGACCATCAGGATCATGGCAAAGGCGAACAGCATGGGCAGCCATTCATTGGCCGGCAGCGCCAGCGCCACCAGTTCTTCCCTGGCCTGATCGAACTCACTGGACCAGCGCGTGAGCGGACTGTCGTCGCCGGATAACTTCTTCTCGATGTTGGACAGGGTTCCGCCAATCAGGCCCAGCACGCCTTCCTCGGTCGTTGGTTGAGCCTTTTTGGTGGTGTCACGGAGCTTTTTCAGATCGGTCAGCAGCTTGGTGCGTTGCTGATCGTTCTCCAGAGACTTGATCACTTCGTCCAGGGATTGCCCCAGCGGTTCCTGTGCTTCGGGCTGGGTCTTGGCCTGGCTGCCGAGCAGGCCTGGCAGGCCGGCCGCCTGGGCAGGCGCCACTGACAGCAGTGTCATCAGGCAGACAAGGAAAATACACGGCAGGGCAAAAAGACGAGCGAACACTAGGCGGTCAACCTCGCAGGGAGCGGATCGGCCGAGTGTACGAGCCTGTCAAAATCAATGCGAGCCAAGGGCGATGAATTATTCGTTGAGTTTGGCGAGGATCTTGATCACCACGGTTGCGAGAATGGTCAGCATGCCGATCCACATGCCGAACACGCCGGCGTTTTTATCGCGGAAGTTGAAGCCGACAGCCAGCATGATCATCCCGGCAAGGATCGGGACCAGCATGGCGTGGAAGGTAGACATCGAGATCATGGTGACGGCCTTGTCGAAGGGATGCTTGAAGTCTAGGCGGCTTTTTTGCGCGGTGTTGTCTGTAGGAGCGAGCTCGCGATGGACTTCAGGGCTCCGCGACTATCCAGAAATCACGTGTAATCGTTAGCGTCCATCGTCGGAGCGCCGCCCGGAGCAAGCTCGCTCCTACAGGGTTTTGTTACGGCAACTCGCGGCAGGCGTAGAACGCGCTCAGCACCTTGACCAGATGTGCCAGGTCATGGCTGCCGCACAATTCGCGGATCGAGTGCATGGCGAACGTCGGCAAGCCGATGTCCACGGTGCGCACGCCCAGGTGGCTGGCAGTGATCGGTCCGATGGTCGAACCACAGCCCATGTCGCTGCGCACCACGAAACTCTGCACCGGCACTTCTTCAGCCATGCACAGGTGACGGAAGAATCCGGCGGTTTCGCTGTTGGTAGCGTAGCGCTGGTTGCTGTTGACCTTGATCACCGGGCCGGCGTTGAGTTTCGGGCCGTGGTTGGCATCGTGTTTGTCGGCGTAGTTCGGGTGTACGCCGTGGGCGTTGTCAGCCGAAACCAGCAGGGATTTCTGAATGGTGCGTACCAATTCATCACCTTCAGGCAGCAGGCGACGCAAGGTTTGCTCGAGCATCGGGCCGTCGGCACCGCAGGCCGAGCAGGAACCGACTTCTTCGTGGTCGTTGCAGACCAGCACGCAGGTCTCGTCGGTGTCGGTCGTCAGCAGCGCTTGCAGGCCGGCGTAGCACGACAGCAGGTTGTCCAGGCGCGCGCCGGCGATGAAGTCGCCATGCAAACCAATGACAGCAGCGCTTTGAGTGTCGTAGAAACTCAGCTCGTAATCGAGCACCACATCAGCGTTCAGGCCGTGTTCGCGGGCGAGCTGATCGGTGAGCACAGCGCGGAAATCCACGCGCTCGTCACCGGCAAATTGCGCGAGGATCGGCGGCAGTTCGGTCTGGGCGTTGATGGCCCAGCCCATGTTGGCTTCACGGTTGAGGTGAATCGCCAGGTTCGGAATGATCGCGACCGGAGCCTTGAAGTCGATCAACTGGCTCTCGACCTTGCCATCACGACGGAAGGTTACGCGGCCCGCCAGGGACAGGTCACGGTCGAACCAGGGTGCCAGCAGCGCGCCGCCATAGACTTCGACGCCCAATTGCCAGAAACCCTGGCGTTGCAGTTCCGGTTGCGGCTTGACCCGCAGGCACGGGCTGTCGGTGTGGGCGCCGACCAGGCGAATGCCACCGTGTAACGGTGAATGGCGGCCCATTTTGATCGCGACAATCGAAGAGTCGTTGCGGGTGACATAGTAGCGACCGTTGGCTTCGGTATTCCACGGCTCGCGCTCGTCGAGGCGTTGATAGCCCGCCGCTTCCAGGCGCTGAACAAGGCTGGCTGTGGCATGGAACGGGGTAGGGGAGGCCTTGAGGAAATCGATCAGGCCTTGGTTCAACTCTTCGCGCATAAAGTAGCTCCAGACAGCAGTGGCGCCAGTTTAACGTATTGGTCAGGGAATTGGCGGCGGAGTGCGGGTGGAGTGGCGCAATCCCCTGTAGGAGCGAGCTTGCTCGCGATGGTCGTCAACGATAACGCGGGAAGCCTGGCGCCCCGTGGCGTTCTCGGGATCATCGTCGGAACGCCGCCCGGAGCAAGCTCGCTCCTACAGGGTTTGCTTTTGCTCAGAACGGCGCAGGGCACTCGAAGCGCAGGCGCTCACCGGTCTGGGGATGGGTGAAGCTGAGCATGCTGGCGTGCAGGCACAGACGCGGCCAGGCCGCCAAAGCCTGTTCATGGGCATAGAGCCCGTCACCCAGCAGTGGATGACCAATCGAGAGCATGTGCACGCGCAACTGGTGGGAGCGGCCGGTGATCGGTGTCAGCTCCACGCGGCACCAGTCGCCGCAACGTTCGAGCACTCGCCAGAAGGTCAGCGCATGTTTGCCGAATTCGTGATCGACCACATGCCGTGGCTTGGTCGGCGGGTCGTAGCGCAGGGGCAGGTCGATGCTGCCGCTGTCCAGTTCCGGCTGGCCCCAGCACAGGGCAGTGTAGGCCTTTTCGGTTTCGCGGTCGTGAAATTGCCGGGACAGCTCGCGATGGGTATCCGGGTCGCGGGCCAGCAGGATAATGCCGGAAGTCTCCCAGTCCAGCCGATGGACGATGCGCGCTTCCGGGTAGCCGTTTTCTTGCAGACGGGTAATCAGGCAGTCCTTGTTGTCATCGGCCCGGCCGGGGACGGAGAGCAACAGGGTCGGTTTGTTCACCACCAGTACGGCGGCATCCTGATGGATGATGTGGATGTTGGACAACGGCATTAAAACAGCCTCGTAACAAACGCCAACGGCGGCTCAGGCTTCCCTGATCCCCGTGTAGGAGCTGCCGCAGGCTGCGATCCTTTGACTTTGTTTCAAGAACAAGATCAAAAGATCGCAGCCTGCGGCAGCTCCTACGCCAAGGTTGGAAACCCGAGCCGCCGTGGCTCCTGACGAATCGACTCAGCGATCTGGCAGGGTGATGTTGAGTTCCAGAATCGAGCAACTGCCCTGGCTTTCCAGTGCGACATGCACGTCATCGGACCCGATATTGACGTACTTGCGGATCACCTCGACCAGTTCCTTCTGCAAGGCTGGCAGGTAGTCCGGGGTGCTGCGTTGGCCGCGTTCGTGCGCCACGATGATCTGTAGACGCTCTTTCGCTACCGACGCGGTGTTTTGCTTTTTGTTGGCACGAAAGAAGTCAAAAAGGTTCATTGCTTAGTTGCCTCCAAACAGGCGCTCGAAGAATCCCTTCTTCTGTACATCAAGGAATCGATGATCCACGGTCTTGCCCAGCAGGCGGTCAACGGTATCGCTGTAGGCCTGGCCGGCATCGCTCTGGTCGTCGAGAATCACCGGAACGCCCTGGTTGGATGCCTTGAGCACCGCCTGGGATTCAGGGATCACGCCGAGCAGGGCCACCGAAAGGATTTCCTTGACGTCTTCTACGCCGAGCATTTCGCCTTTGCTCACACGTTCCGGGTGATAACGGGTAATCAGCAGGTGTTCCTTGATCGGGTCTTCGCCGCGTTCGGCACGACGGGACTTGCTGGCCAGCAGGCCGAGCATGCGGTCGGAGTCGCGTACCGAGGAGACTTCCGGGTTGGTCACGACGATCGCTTCATCGGCGAAGTACATGGCCAGGTGGGCGCCTTTCTCGATGCCCGCCGGGGAGTCGCAGACCACGAACTCAAAGTCTTCCTTGAGTTGCATCAGGACTTTTTCCACGCCTTCGACGGTCAGCGCGTCTTTGTCGCGGGTCTGGCTGGCGGCCAGCACGTAGAGGTTTTCCAGGCGCTTGTCTTTGATCAGGGCCTGTTGCAGGTTGGCTTCGCCGTTGACCACGTTGACGAAGTCATACACCACGCGGCGCTCGCAGCCCATGATCAGGTCGAGGTTACGCAAACCCACGTCGAAGTCGACGATAACTGTTTTGTGGCCGCGCAGAGCGAGGCCGGTACCGATAGCGGCGCTGGTGGTGGTCTTACCCACACCACCCTTGCCGGATGTAACCACGAGAATCTTGGCCAAGGTGTTTCACCCCTAAGGAAGAAGGACTTTTCAGTCCCTGAAAAACATCTCCTGAAAAACTACTGCAGTCGGACAGCCTTGGCTGGAATCCGGTTTTGAGCGGCGTTTACCCCCGGTAAACACTGCTTTCGGCCTTTTTCCTACTTCGTTTGAGCCGTTTTCGCTACGTTTTAGAGATGCTTGGAAAATGCGGCAGTATCCGTTAAAGCCGAATGATGTTCAACACGTCGCCGGACAGGCTGACCTGCACACCCGAACCCCATAGAGGGTCGCGGCGCAGGTCTTCGGAAACCTTGTAATGCCCGGCAATGGAAATCAGTTCAGCACTCATTTGCTGACAGAAAATCCGCGCCTTGGTGTCGCCCTTGACGCCGGCCAACACGCGACCCCGCATCGGGCCGTATACATGGATGTTGCCATCGGCGAGAAGTTCCGCCCCCGGGCTGACCGAGGAGATCACCACCAGATCGCTGCCCTGGGCATAGATCTGCTGGCCACCACGTACTGGCGAGGTGATGATTTTCGTCGGTTTGATGCTCGGCTCGGGCGGTTTTTCCGGTTTTTTCTTCGGTTCGCCTTCGGTCAGGTCCAGTGGACGCTCCCGGGCGCCGGACGGTGGCAGCACCGGCAGGTCGACAGCAATGGCGGCGGCAATGTCTTCGATGCGGCTGGCGCGGATTGCCAGGGTACGCAGGCCATGCTGGCGGCAGACGCGCATCAGCCCTGGCAGATCGACCGCGCCTTCGTTGGCCGGGAGTTTGTCCAGGGCCAGTACCAGCGGCGCGTTGCTGAAGAAGTTGGGCGCCAGGGCGACCTTGGCGGCCAGTTGCCGATCAAGGCTTTCGAGGTCGTTACGGGCCAGTTCCAGCACCGTAATGGCCAGCATGCTGCCCTTCAACTGGAACACGGGATCTTGGTCTAGCGGTTCGGTTTGGCTCATGGTCGGCATACAACGACTTGTCACTAAAAGTGCCGAGACTTATAACGAGAACGCCCGCAGGCCGCAAGCCGGGTCGAACGATGTAGAATGCGCGGCCATTGTCATTCCGGAAGCATTAATGGACCGCCCGCGTTTTCGAAAAGCATTTCTATCTCCACGTTTCTGGCCGCTGTGGTGTGGCCTGGGGCTGTTGTGGCTGATCGTCCAGTTGCCGTATCCGGCACTGCTGGGAATCGGCCGTGTACTGGGCGCATTGATGTATCGCGTGGCCGGCGACAGACGGCGCATTGCCAAGCGCAACCTGGAACTGTGTTTTCCTGAAAAAACCGCCGCCGAACGCAAGCGCCTGCTCAAGGAGAACTTCGCCTCCACCGGTATCGCTTTTTTTGAGATGGCGATGAGCTGGTGGTGGTCGCGCAAGCGCCTGGCGACCCTGGCTCATGTCGAAGGGCTGGAGCATTTGCAAAAGGCTCAGCGCGAAGGCAAGGGCGTGATCCTGATGGCGCTGCACTTCACGACGCTGGAAATCGGCGCCGCGCTGCTCGGCCAACAGCACACCATCGACGGCATGTACCGCGAGCACAAGAATCCGCTGTTCGACTACATCCAGCGCCAGGGCCGCGAGCGGCACAACCTCGACTCGCTGGCGGTGGAGCGCGAAGACGTGCGCGGCATGCTCAAATTACTGCGCTCGGGCCGGGCGATCTGGTACGCACCGGATCAGGACTACGGCGCCAAGCAAAGTGTTTTTGTGCCGCTGTTCGGCATTCAGGCTGCGACCGTCACCGCCACGAGCAAGTTTGCGCGGCTGGGCAAGGCGCTGGTGGTGCCGTTCACCCAGGAGCGTCTGGCGGACGGCAGCGGATATCGCCTGGTGATCCATGCGCCGCTCGAAGGTTTCCCCGGCGAAACCGAAGAAGACGACTGCATCCGCATCAACCAATGGATCGAAAGCGTTCTGCGGGAGCATCCCGAGCAATACCTGTGGGCTCATCGTCGCTTCAAGAGCCGTCCACCGGGCGAGCCGAAGCTGTACGCCAAACGTGGTTGAATCCCGATACCCTGTAGGAGCGAGCTTGCTCGCGATGGTAGCCAAGATAACGCTGGGCACCTGACACCCCGCGGCGTTTTCACGACCATCGCAAGCAAGCTCGCTCCTACAAGGGAACAGGTCGAAACAACGAAATCCCATCAAGCACCATGGAGAGTTGTGCATGAGTCCAGGCGAACCGGTTACAGGGTTGATTCTTTCCGGTGGCGGGGCTCGGGCGGCCTATCAGGTCGGGGTGCTGGCGGCGATTGCCGAATTGCTGCCACCGGGGGCGAGCAACCCGTTTCCGGTGATTGTCGGCACCTCGGCCGGCGCGATCAACGCCGTCAGCCTCGCCAGCGGGGCAATGGACTTTCGTAACGCCATCGAACGCCTGACGGCCTTCTGGCAGGGCTTTCGCAGTCACCTGGTGTTGCGCAGTGACTGGCCCGGGGTGATCCGCCAGGCCAGCCGTTTTGTCAGCCACAGTTTGCTCGGCATCGGTAAGCACATGCCGGTGGCGCTGCTCAACAGTTCTCCGCTGCGGGACTTGCTCAACGACAAGCTGCATATGGGCGGTATCGCCGAAGCGATCGCACAGCAACAATTGCATGCAGTGGCGGTCACCGCGTTCGGTTATGAGTCCGGCCAGGCCGTGACCTTCTATCAGGGCGGCGGCAAGATCGATGCCTGGCTGCGCCATCGACGCATCGGCGTTCCCACCCAACTGTCCGTGGAACATCTACTCGCCAGTTCGGCCATTCCGCTGTTGTTCGCCCCGGTGAAAATCGGCGAAGAGTATTTCGGCGATGGCGCGGTGCGTCAGTCGGCGCCGATCAGTCCGGCGCTGCATCTGGGCGCCAGTCGCGTGCTGGTGGTGGGCGTCAGCGGCAACCCCCGCGGCGTCGACCCGCAACAACCCTTGCAGCGCAGCTACACCGGTCAGCAGCCGACCCTGGCGCAGATTGGCGGACACATGCTCAACAGTACGTTCATTGACAGCCTGGAAAGCGACATCGAGTTGTTGCAGCGCCTGAACCAGTTCAGTCACCTGATGCCCGACGGCACGCCGACCCGCGCATTGGGCGTGGCACCGGTGGACGTACTGGTGATTTCACCGAGCCAGCCGATCGATGAGATTGCCGCGCGACATCGTCAGGAATTGCCGGCGGCACTGCGCCTGTTTCTGCGCGGGCCGGGCGCGACCAAGACCAGCGGGGCAGGGGTGCTGAGCTATCTGTTGTTCGAGGCGGGGTATTGCAGCGAGTTGATTGAGCTGGGGCGACGGGATGCGTTGGCCAAGCGCGGGGAGTTGTGCCGGTTTCTCGGGATCTCGGTGGCTGAGGCCGTTTGAACTGTCAGATCTGACAGTAGATGTACTCAGTTTTTTCCATCAGATTGAACCCCTCAGGCAGAGGGTTCGAAGATGGCTGCTGCACAATGGACTGATGCTCACACACCGAGCGTGTCGGTGGTGGACTCACGCGGATTGGTTGTACGAAATGTCGCCTATTGCCGTCATCCGCTGAACCCGTCCATTGAGACTCGCATCACGCGCAATCACTTTGACGCTGCCGGACGGTTGGTTGCTTCCTGGGATCCACGATTGTGGGGAGCGGCGTCAAAACCCAACCTCGCCACCACGCACAATCTACAGAATCAGCCTCTGCTGGTGGACAGCGTCGATGCCGGTTGGCAACTGAGTTTGCTGGATCAGGCCGGTATGGTGCGCTCATTCTGGGATGGTCGCGGGAGTCAGCGGCACACTGAGTACGATGAGCTTCAGCGTCCGACGAGCGTGACGGAGCAGATGAAGGATGACTCGCCGCGCGTCGCCGAGCGTTTTGCTTACGCGGGGGGCGGTGATGAGTTTGCGGTGCATAACCAGTGCAGCCAACTGATCTGTCATGACCATCCGGCGGGCAGTCGCAGCCTTTGCGAGTATGGTGTGGCTGGCTTGCTTCTGGTGGAAGAGACCCGCTTCATGCTCGAGTTGGCCCCGCCGGATTGGTCGTCAGAATTTGCCGATGCCCGCCTGGAGGATGAGGTTTTCAGGACGGCTCAGCAGTATGGGCCGTCAGGGGAAATGCTCCGTCAGACTGACGCCATGGAAAATCTCCAGGCATTCGCTTACAACCAGTCTGGCGAGTTGCTGGAAGCCCGACTGAGTTTGGCTGGCGCTTGCGATGCGCCGCAGGTGCTGATCGGTGACATCCGCTACGACGCCGTCGGCCGGGTTGAAAGTGAGCGTGCGGCAAATGGTGTCCTGACGACCGCCCGGTACGCAGCTGAAGATGGGCGACTGACCAGATTGCTGTCTTGCGATGCCCGAGGCACGCCGCTCCAGCACTTCGAATATGCCTACGATCCGGTCGGCAATATCTCTAGTGTCGAAGACAAGGTTGCGTTGACACGCTATTTCAATCAACAGCGCATCGAGCCGATCAACCGCTATCGCTATGACAGCCTGTATCAACTGATTGAAGCCACTGGCCGGGAAGTGAGCCAACCCGGTCATGGCCCCGCTTTACCTGCCTGGCAAACCACACCGCTGGACCCCAACCAGTTGCGCAATTACACCCAATCCTTCAATTACGACGCTGCCGGTAATCTGCAAACCCGCCACCACAGCGACGTGGAAACCTTCGAGATGTTTACCTCGACCGACAGCAATCGCAGCGTTGCGCAGGAAGGCAATCTGGCGGATGGCTTTGATGCCAACGGCAATCAGCTGGAGCTGTTGCGCGGCCAGGAAATGAGTTGGGACATTCGCAATCAGTTGAGTCGCGTGACGATGGTCCGGCGTGAGGATGGGGCTGACGATACCGAGTGTTATTTCTACGACAGTCCCGGGCATCGACTGAGAAAAGTCCGACTCACCGAGACGGCTCGTCGCACGTTGCGTACTGAGGTTCGTTACTTGCCGGGGCTGGAAATCCATCGTGATACGGCTACCGGCGAAGAGTGGCATGTGCTGAGTGTCGAGGCGGGGCTTAGCCATGTGCGGGCCTTGCACTGGGTTGAGAAACTGCCCAATGGGATGCGCAATAACCAACTGCGTTTTTGCCTGAGTGACCACTTGAACTCGTGCACGCTGGAACTGGATGAGCAGGGAGCGCTGTTCAGTCGGGAGGTTTATTACCCGTTTGGCGGGACGGCATTGTGGGCGGGCACCAGTGAAGTTGAGACCAGGTACAAGACGATTCGTTATTCCGGAAAAGAGCGGGATGTGACAGGGCTTTATTATTACGGGTATCGATATTACGCGCCGTGGTTGCAGCGCTGGGTGAGTGGTGATCCGGCAGGAATAGTTGATGGATTGAATCTTTATGCTTTTGTGGTCAATGGGCCAATGGTTCGTATTGATAGGGATGGGCGGTTTTATGAGGGTAAGGATGATGAATATGAACGTAAAGTGATAGATCCCGTTAACGGATTCGGACACGAAATCGTCGCGCGAGGTCTATCGGAATTTAGTTTTTCTGAACAAATGGCGATCACTTCAAATCTGAAACGGGCACGACAAGCCTATCAAGTTGCTACTCTAATGATGGAGGAGTTTGAGCGTGAGAGTGCGCCGGTGGTTCAGGACTATTATGCGGCTGCGTCGCTATCGGAATTAAGTGATGTGGTCGGTGTGTGGCAGGCCAGTGAAAAATTGATAGGTGGGTATCAAGCTGAACTTGGGCGGGACAAATTTGTTAAGGTTCGCCTTCCTGCGGAAGCAACTACTAAGGCTTATGTGTTTGAAGATGATCCCTATGGGCGAGTATGGATAAATGAGGGTTTTATAACAAACAATCACGATATGCTGATCACATTGGGGCATGAGTTAAGTCATTTGGTGGGGACGGTAGATAACTTTTATTTGCCTGATATTGAAGTTAAGTTTTCTTACAGGAATTTAGATAAAGTCGACGTTAGATTGGAGGGGGTGCGCAGGGTGTCGCGGAGCAAGGTGGGAACACCAAGCATTGGTCCCGGTGCCATGAGTGAGGACGACCGGTTTATAAATCGAGTGAATACGCTTGTTTCACAAGGTCAAGTGAATACGTGGAGTGAAGCAGTTTCAATATTTAAAAGTGATCCGGCAGTAAGGGCCTCAATGGCAAAAAACAATGCAGACACCACTATATTTTCAGCATATTCGTTACAACGAGTCTATGAACGTGATATCAGCAACTGATCTCAGAAGTTCATGCTGGCGAAATTGGCTCACAGAGTGAGCGAGTCCCAACCTGCCTTATCCGATAGGTTGGGACATTGCATTCCGTCAGAAATGAACTTTAACCAGGAAACTGGTCACACTCTGATCAGTCTTGAAGCCCTGGCTGTCTTCAATCCCGTACTTGTTTTTCCAGTAGTCGTACTCGACACCGACGTACAGCTGCTTGGCACCCAGGTTCAACGCCTTGCCCAGGTCATATTTGATCTGCGGATTGAAGTGCAGGTTGGCGTGGTATTCGCCTTTGCTGTTGACATCGTTGTCGACGACCCAGTCCATGAAACCGTCGATCAGCACATCCGAGCCACCCACCGGAATGGTGTAGGACCAGACCGGCGAGACCTGCCAGATGTTGTCGCCCGGGCGGTCGCCTTCGGTGTGGCGGTTGTAGAAGTTCAACTGGAAGTAATCGAAGCCCGGGATGGCCAGGTCGAAACCAGGACCGATCAGGTACGACTCGGTATCGTCTTCACCGAACTCGTAGGTCATGGCCAGCAGCACGTCCTTGATCGGGCCGAACTCGAACTTCTGGTCGAAGATCTTGTTGAACGACAGGCGCGGACTGAGCTCGCCGTAATGGCTGTTCTCGCCAGCGAAATGGTCTTCCTTGCCGTTGTAGAAGATCTTGTCGATGAAGAAGAAGTTGTCGCCGTACTTCCAGCCATCGGCGTGTTCAAAGGTCACCGTCTGCTGAATGCGCGGGTTGACCTGGAAGTCCTTGCCATAGAGGTAGCTCAGGCTGTTGTTCTGCCATTGCAGCAAGTCGCCGGCCATGGCCTGACCCCCCGCCAGCAATGATCCCGCCAGCATCAGGCTAGTGCACGTACGTTTCATTCGGTTGCTCCCAAAAAGTAGGTGGTTCCACGTTATTTTTTAAGTCAGCGCTCTGGTGTGGCGCCTGTTTCTGTAGCGCTAAAAATCATCCATTCGGTCAGCTTTAGTGCTGTTAGCAAGAGCTGAGCCAAGGCTTTCAAAAAGCCAAAAAACTCCCGTTCGACGGCTCAAGAGCGGTCGATTGAGAGGGGTTTTGGAGTGCCTTGGTGCCTGCCAGAGCCGGGATAAGTTGGCCTTATGGTCAGGTTTTATATCCGGGCTTTTTTTTAAACCGGATTCGGGCGGCCGCGGAGAATACTGACTCCTCGGCCAGGTCTCAAGTGCTCCGCAACGGCGCACCGACGACAGGTTTGGGGCACGGTTGCGGGGCAGCATCAGAAGTGCACCTTCACCAGCAGGCTGGTGGTGTTTTCATTGGTGTCGAAGCTGGAACTGTTTTCGATGCCGTACTTGTCTTTCCAGTAGCTGTATTCGACGCCGACGTACACTTGTTTCTCCCGCCAGCTCAGGGCCTTGCCCAGGTCGTACTTGATCTGCGGGTTGAAGTGCAGGTTGGCGTGATAAGTGCCATGGGAGTTCTGGTCGTTATCCACCACCCAGTCCATGTAACCGTCGATCAGCAGGTTCGAGTTGCCCAGTGGCAGTGTGTAGGACCAGGCCGGTGTGATCTGCCAGACATCGTCGCCGGGACGCGAGCCTTCGGTCTGACGGTAATAGAAGTTCAAGGTGAAAAAATTGAAGCCCGGTATCGCGAGATCGAAACCGGGGCCGATCAGGTAGGCCTCGGTGTCGTCTTCGCCGTTCTCGTAGGTCATTGCCAGCAGAACGTCCTTGATCGGGCCGAATTCGAAACGGCGGTCGAGGATCTTGCCGAAGGAGAGGCGCGGGCTGAACTCGCCGTAGTAGGCGTGAGCACCTTTGTTGCGGTCTTTCTCGCCGTTGTAGTAAGTGCTGTCGATGAACATGAAGTTGTCGCCGTACTTCCAGCGGTCGGCGTGTTCGAAGGTTATCGTCTGCTGGATCGACGGGTTGACCACGAAGTCCTTGCCGTACAGGTAGCTCAGGCTGTTGGTCTGCCACAGCAATAAATCGCCGGCCATGGCCTGACTCGCGGCCAGCAGGCCGCCACTCAACAACAAGTTGGTTTGTGTCCGAATCATCTGTTGCTCCCTCTTGTTTTTATTTTTGAGGCGCAGGTTGCTGCCGATCCCTGTAGGAGCGAGCCTGCTCGCGATGGACTTCCAGTCACCGCGTTCATCCAGCAAGCACGCGTAACCGTTAGCGACCATCGCGAGCAGGCTCGCTCCTACAGTAGAGCGGTGCCTGTCCAGTCAATGTGTATGCGCCTGGCAGTCATTCATGGCCGCGCGTTCGGCGCCACCCAGGATGTTGAACAACAGGTTCAGCGTCAGCGCGCTGAGGGTGGCCATGGCGATGCCGCTGTGGGTGATCGGGCTCATCCACACGGGCAGGTGGGCGAAAAATTCCGGGCGTACAACCGGGATCAGACCCATGCCGATGCTCACCGCCACCAGCAACTGGTTGCGACGGTCACCGATGTCGGCTTCCTGGAGAATCTTGATCCCGGTAGCGGCGACCATGCCGAACATCGCAATCGCTGCGCCACCCAGTACTGCCGGAGGAATCGACGCCACCAAAAACGCGGCTTTGGGCAGCAGGCTCAGGACAATCAGCAACCCGCCGGCAACGATGGTCACCGAGCGGCAACGCACGCCGGTCATCTGCACCAGGCCGATGTTCTGGGCGAAGGAGGAGTGGGTGAAGGTGTTGAAGAACCCGGCGAAGAACGAAGCGCCGGCATCGCACAGCAAGCCGCGACGCAGCATCCGTGGGCAGACTTCCTGGCCGGTGATCTTGCCCAGCGCAAGAAACATCCCGGTGGACTCGACGAAAATGATCACCACCACCAGGCACATCGACAGGATCGGCGCGAGTTCGAATTTCGGCATGCCGAAGTGCAGCGGGGTGACGAATTGCAGCCATGGCGCCTGAGCCATGCCACTGAGGTCGACCATGCCTAGCAGGCCGCAGAGCACGTAGCCCAGGCACATGCCGATCAGCACGGAAATATTGACCCAGAAGCCGCGCATGAAACGGTGCACCAGCAAAATGGTGCCCAGCACCAGCGCGGCGATGGTCAGGTAAATCGGCGAACCGAATTGAGTGGCGCTGGCACCGCCGCCGGCCCAGTTCACGGCCACGGGGAACAGCGACAAACCGATCGAGGTGATGACCGTGCCGGTCACCAGCGGCGGGAAGAAGCGCACGACCTTGGACATGAACGGGGCAATGAGCATGCCGAAGAACCCGGCAGCGATGGTCGCGCCGAAGATCCCTTGCAGGCCGATGCCGGGCATGCCGGCCATGGCGACCATGCTGCCGACGGCAGCGAAACTGGCGCCCATCATCACCGGCATGCGAATGCCCATGGGGCCGATGCCGAGGGACTGGACGATGGTGGCAAAACCCGCCACCAGCAGGTCGGCGTTGATCAGGAAGGCGATTTCTTCACGACTCAGGCCAGCGGCCTGTCCGATGATCAGCGGCACCGCGATGGCGCCACCGTACATCAGCAGAACATGTTGCAAACCGACCAGGATCAGTTGCAAAAGGGGCAAACGCTGAATGGCGGGTGCGTCGGGGATGCGTGCTGTGGATAGCTCGGACATGCAACACCTCGGATTTTTTTATTCTTGTGATTTTTCGTATCAGGCAACCGCTGCGCGGTTGATCGCTGGCAAGCCAGCTCCTACAGATTTGTGTTGTTCACCGGTTAGGCGCACGACATGGAACCTGTAGGAGCTGGCTTGCCAGCGAAGCTTTTAGCGATTAGTTGGTCTGGGCGCCCTGCACAATCCAGGCACCGATCAGGTCACGTTCCTGCTGGGTCATCTGGGTGATGTTGCCCAGTGGCATGATCTGGCTGGTGACGGCTTGCGCCTGAATTCGCGGTGCGTTCTGGCGGATCTGCTCGGGGGTGTCGAACATCACACCGGCAGGGGCCGTACTGAACAGCGGGCTGGTTGGCTTGGCCGAATGGCAAACCGCGCAACGTTCCTGAATCACGCTGTGCACTTTGTCAAAGCCAGGGCCTGTGTTGGACGCTTGCGCCGGTGCGGCGGCTGGCGTTTCTGCAGGTTTGGCTTCAGCCGGTTTCAAACCACCGCCCACTGCTGTTTCCGGCAGCGGCTGGTATTCGATCCTGGCGGGTGCCTTGGCCACTTCCGGGCTGTTCAGCGGCGCAGGGCCGGTGACGTAAGCCAGGCTGATCATGCCGACGGCTGCGACTGGAAGAGTCCAGGCAAACTTGTGGCTGTCGTGACGGGTGTTGAAGTAGTGACGCACCAACACTGCCAGTACCGCGATCCCGGCCAGGATCAACCAGTTGTACTGGCTGCCGTAGGTGCTCGGGAAGTGGTTGCTGATCATGATGAACAGCACTGGCAAGGTGAAGTAGTTGTTGTGACGCGAACGCAGCAGGCCTTTGGCTGGCAGCGCCGGATCCGGCGTGCGGTTCTCGGCGATCGCCGCCACCAGTGCGCGCTGCGCCGGCATGATGATGCGGAACACGTTGCCGACCATGATGGTGCCGATGATCGCGCCGACGTGCAGGTACGCACCCCGACCGCTGAACACTTTGCTGAAACCGTAGGCCGCGGCGATGATCAGGACGAACAGGATTCCACCTAGCAGGGCAGGGCGTTTGCCCAGGGCCGAGTCGCACAGGAAGGAGTAGATGAACCAGCCAATGAACAGCGAGCCGAGACCGATGGCCACGCCTTCAGGACCGCTCAGGGTGCTGCCCGGAGCCAGCAGGTAGAGCGTCGGGTTGGAGTAGAACACCACGCACAGCAGCGCGATACCCGACATCCAGGTGAAGTAGGCTTCCCATTTGAACCAGTGCAGGTTGTCCGGCATGGTCGGTGGAGCCAGTTTGTATTTTTCCAGGTGGTAGATACCGCCACCGTGGATTGCCCACAAATCGCCAGCCAGACCGCTTTTCGGGTTGACCCGGTTGAGGTTGTTTTCCAGCCATACGAAATAGAACGACGCACCGATCCAGGCCACGCCAGTAATCATGTGAACCCAGCGCACGCTCAGGTTCAGCCATTCCAACAGATGTGCTTCCACAGTCTTTACCTCTCGCCTGTCACTCTGTTGTCGAGTGATCAGACCTTCTCTTATTGGTGGGGGGCGAGGATCAAACGCTCATCCTCTTTGAAAAAATGCTCATCGCAGTTATTGCCTGTGCCACTGCGATCAACCACCAGGAAGTCATCCCGCTTTTCGATCGTCAGCACCGGGTGGTGCCAAACGCCGCGATGGTAATTAATGCCCTGCCTGCCGTTGGTGACGAAGGCGCGGACCAAGCCTGATACAGGTTCATCGCCAACTGGCGCGACCACGATCAGAAAGGGGTTGCCGAGCAGCGGAATGAAAGCCTGGCTGCCCAGCGGGTGACGCTCCAGCATGCAGACGGTCAGCGGCATGTCCTGCGCGTCGGCGCGGAAGATGCTGATGATCGCCTTGTCCTCTGGCGTAGCGGTTTCCACCGTTGCCAGTTTGTGAAAGCGCATGGTCGAACCGTTGTTGATCATGAAGTGATCGCTGCCGTCGGTTTCGATCACGTCACCGAAAGGGGCGAAGGCTTCTTTGGTCAGCGGTTCAATCGTCAATGTGCGCATGCTGGTCTTCTTAATCTGTGTTGATGTTGATGATTCTTTGTAGGAGCGAGCCTGCTCGCGAAAAACGTCAAGACACCGCATTCATTCAGGTTGGGCGCGTTTTCGTTGACGACCATCGCGAGCAAGCTCGCTCCTACGGGCTCAGCATTACTTCGCGACCTTGCCCAATACCCGCAGGCGGCTCACACCACCATCCGGGAACACGTTCAGGCGGATGTGGGTGATCGGGCCCAGTGCCTTGATCTGCTCGGCGAAGGTGTGTTCGGCGTGCATTTCCAGCTTCTGGCTTGGCAGCAGTTCGCGCCAGAACAGCGACTGGGTTTCGATCTGGCTGTCGGTACCGCCCTTCACGAACGCGCCCTGGATCGAGCAGCTGTCCGGGTAGTTGCCCTTGAAGTGCAGGGTGTCGACGATGACTTTCTCGACTTCACCGGCATGACCCAGCGCGACGATCACCCAGTCATTGCCCGGGGTACGGCGACGCGCGGTTTCCCAGCCGTCGCCCATGTTGATGCCACGGCCCGGGTTGAGGATGTTGCTCATGCGGCCGAAGTGTTCATCGGAGCAGGCGAGGGCGCGGCCACCATTGAGGGCTGCAGCCAGGTCGACCTGCTCGTTGTCGCCGATAGCCGACCAGTCGCGGAACGGCACACCGTACACACGCAGACGGGCCACGCCGCCATCCGGGTAGATGTTGAAGCGCAGGTGGCTGAACGCCTGGTCGTTGTTGATTTCGTGGTAGTGGTGGCTGTTGCCTTGCAGCTCGACGGCGGACAGCACTTCAGTCCACTGGGTGTTGTCATCTGGCTCGCCCGAAGCCAGGAAGCAGGCTTCCAGGGACGCCGACGGTGGGAAGTTGCCGGTGAAGAATGAAGTGTCGATGTCGACGCCCTTGATCGAACCCGGTACGCCCAGGCGGATCACGGCGCTGTCGAAGCCTTCGAAGCGCTTGCGGCGCGATTCCCAGCCGTCCATCCACTTGCCGTTGTCATCGAACACGCCCTCCTTCCATACGGCCGGGGTCGGTTGGAACAGACGGTTGGCGTCTGCGAACCAGTCATCGGTGACCGAGATGATCTTGGTGCCCAGGCGGGCATCGGCCAGGTTGACGAACTTCTCGAAAGGTACGGCGTAAGCTTTCATTCTTCTTGTCTGCCTTTAAATAAGTGGCTTGGGATGCTTGCGAGGCCCTTGGCGGTTTCGGCGTTCTTGAATCCGCTCAGGCCAGGCTTGCTATAGGGTCAGTAATCGGAACAGGGCGATCTTGTTGATCTCCGCCAGCGCGCATTTGAACTCGGTGTCGACCGGGTTGTGGATGCGCGTTTCGAACGCTGCGAGGATCTGATGCCGGTTGCTGCCTTTTACCGCCATGATGAAGGGAAACTTGAACTTGGCTTTGTAGGCGTCGTTCAGCTCGGTGAAGCGAGAAAACTCTTCGGCCGTGCATTGGTGAATACCGGCGCCAGCCTGCTCATTAGTGCTGGCTTCGGTCAATTGTCCCTGGACGGCGGCTTTACCGGCCAGGTCCGGGTGAGCGTTGATCAAAGCCAGCTGGCTTTCGTGATCGGCGCTCAACAGGATGTCGCTCATGCGCTGGTGCAGGGTTTCGATCTCGTCGATCGAAGCGTCCTGGCCCAGGTCGAAGGCCTTCTCGGCCACCCATGGCGAATGTTCGTAGATGTCGGCGAAAGCGGCGACAAAGGCGTCGCGGCTCAGGCTCGAAGGTTTGACGGTTTGAAAGGTGCTCATTTGGCAGCCCCTGTGTACGGGTGGGTTTCTTGCCAGTGACGCGCGATGTCGACGCGACGGCTGAACCACACCTGTTCATGACTTTTAGCGTATTCGATAAAGCGCTTGAGCGAAGCCAGACGCGCCGGACGGCCGATCAGGCGACAGTGCAGGCCGATCGAGAGCATTTTCGGTGCCTCGGCGCCTTCGGCGTAGAGCACATCGAACGCGTCTTTCAGGTATTCGAAGAAGTCGTCGCCCTTGTTGAAACCCTGGACCTGGGTAAAACGCATGTCGTTGGTGTCCAGGGTGTACGGGATCACCAGGTGCGGCTTGCCGGTCGGGTTGTTCGGTTCCCAGTAGGGCAGGTCGTCGTCGTAGGTGTCGCAGTCATAGAGGAAACCACCTTCTTCCATCACCAGGCGACGGGTGTTCGGGCCGGTGCGGCCGGTGTACCAGCCCAGTGGGCGTTCACCGGTGATTTCGGTGAGGATGCGGATCGCTTCGAGCATGTGCTCGCGTTCCTGGGCTTCGTCCATGTACTGGTAGTCGATCCAGCGATAGCCGTGGCTGCAGATCTCGTGGCCGGCATCGACCATGGCGCGGATCACGTCCGGGTGACGCTGGGCGGCCATGGCCACGGCGAAGATGGTCAGCGGAATGTCGAATTCCTTGAACAGCTTGAGGATCCGCCACACGCCGGCACGGCTGCCATACTCGTAGAGGGATTCCATGCTCATGTTGCGCGCGCCTTGCAGCGGCTGGGCTGAAACCATTTCCGAGAGGAACGCCTCGGATTCTTTGTCGCCGTGCAGGATGTTGCGCTCGCCGCCTTCTTCGTAATTGAGTACAAACGACAAGGCAATGCGGGCATTGCCCGGCCAGTGTGGGTGCGGAGGGTTACTGCCGTAACCGACCAGGTCGCGTGGGTAGTCAGCGCTCACTGCAGGCTTCCTTCTTGTTCGATGATGACGGTTGGTGTGACGCAGCTGAAAAAAGGGTGGCAGGCTGGCGTCACAGCGATGGGCTGATTGTATACAACTTTATATTCACTTTGTAAGCCTGAATTCTCGCATTTTTCACCGACTGTCATCTTTTACTGCTATTGGCGTGAGCCTGCAAGAAATCTGCCTGACTGGTCAATTATTGATTGAAGGGCTCATAGGTGGTGCGGTTTGGCGGGAAATCGACGGAAAATATGCCGATGCCGGGAGTCATGCGAAAAATGTCGTTTTTATTGTGTACAATTTTTTTGAAAAGTGTCTTAATTAGTCGCTCGCCGCAGCTTTTCGTGCTCCGAATCGGTGCGGTCTCCTTTTCAACTGACTTCGGGAGGCGCGAAGTCTGACTGCTCCACGCAGGCAGGCGCGCAGAATCAATGGGACGTTTGACTACACACGTTTTGGACGCAGCACACGGTTGCCCGGGCAGCTCGATCAAGGTCGAGTTGTACCGCGTTGAAGGGGCGCAGCTGGAATTGGTCGCCAGCGCGATAACCAACAGCGATGGTCGTGTCGATGCACCGCTGCTGCAAGGCGATGACTACCGCTCCGGGGTCTATCAGATTCAGTTTCATGCCGGCGATTACTACCGCGCCCGTGGCGTCAAGCTGCCGGAACCTGCTTTTCTGGATGTCGTGGTGCTGCGTTTTGGCATCTCTGCCGAGCAGGATCACTACCATGTTCCACTGCTGATTTCGCCTTACAGCTACTCCACCTATCGCGGCAGCTGATCCCCCAGGCAACTGCCGCACCCTGGAAGCGACTGCGCATATAGCTTCTTTGGTCTTTCGCCCGCTCACACTGCGGGCTTTTTTTCGTCTTCTGTAGGAGCAGCCGGTCGACGCTCGATTGCTCGCGATGGAGGTCCAGACAGCGCGATAATTCATACTGCACGCGTTATCGTTGACGTCCATCGCGAGCAAGCTCGCTCCTACAGTGAAGCTCTTAGCGGCTCAGCAGGGAAGCAGCTCCCGCCCCACCAAACAACCCCGCACTGATCCGGTTGAACCAGCTCTGGCCCTTGCCACTGCGCAGATACCGCGCCGCACCATGGGCACCGAGCCCGTAGGCCAATTTGCACAGCAGGTCGAGCACGGTCCAAGTCGCAATCATCACCAGCAACTGCGGCAGGAACGGCTGTTCGGCGCTCAGGAACTGCGGCAGGAAAGCGGCGAAGAACAGAATGTCCTTCGGATTGCTCGCGCCCAACATGAACGCACGCCCGAACAGTGCACGAAAGCGTGGCACCGGCGCGGCTTGTGGCACTTGCGCGCCGTGGGAAGGCTGGCGCGATTGCTGCCAGCTCTGCCAGGCGAGGTAGAACAGGTACAGCGCGCCGACGATTTTCAGGGCGCTGAACAGCTGTTCCGACGCCAGCAGCAGGGCGCCTAGACCCAATGCCGAGGCACTCAGCAGGCAGATCGAGGCAATCACGCCACCGAGAAACGCCGGGTAAGAACGGCGCAGGCCGTAATTCAGGCTGTTGCTGATCATCAACAACGACAATGGCCCCGGGATCAGGATCACTACCAGCGCAGCGCCGCTGAACAGCAGCCAGGTTTCCAGACTCATCACTTTCCTCCATTTGCACAAAAGCCCCACCCGACGGGGTGAGGCTGTTTTGAAGCGGGTCCCGCGTAAGGTTTACAGGAAGATGAACTTGGCGATGAAGATCGCGCAGAGCACCCACAAACTCACGGAAATTTCCTTGTACTTGCCGGTGCCGGCCTTCAGCGCCACGTAGGTGATGAAGCCCAGTGCGATGCCGTCGGCGACCGAGAAGGTCAGCGGCATCATGATGGCGGTGACAATCGCCGGAATGCTGTCGGTCGCTTCGTCCCACTCGATGTGGGCCATGCCGCCCATCATCAGCATTGCCACATAAATCAGTGCGCCAGCGGTGGCATAGGCGGGAATCATGCCGGCCAGTGGTGCGAAAAACATTGCGGCTATAAATAGCACACCAACGGTGACTGCGGTAAGACCAGTCCGACCACCAGCGGCCACGCCGGCAGCACTTTCTACATAGCTTGTGACCGGCGGAACACCGACCACTGCACCGAATACGCTGGACGCACTGTCGGCTTTCATGGCACGGGAGAGGTTTTCGATGCGGCCGTCAGAACCGACCAGGTTGGCGCGCTGGGCAACGCCCATCAAGGTGCCGGCGGTGTCGAACATGTGTACGAAGAGGAACGCCAGGACCACGCTGATCATGCTGACGTTGAACACGCCGGCGACATTCATGGCCATGAAGGTAGGGGCGAGGCTCGGTGGAGCCGACATGATGCCCTCGTAGTGCACCAGGCCCAGACCCCAGCCAGCGAGGGTCACGGTGATGATGCTGATGAGGATCGCGCCGAACACCTTGTGATAGCTGAGGATGGAGATCATCAGGAAGCACACGGCGGCGAGCAGCGGGCCGGGTTCGCGCAGGGAGCCGAGCTTGATCAGGGTAGCCGGGCTATCGACGACGATACCCGCGGTTTTCAGACCGATCAGCCCCAGGAACAAGCCAACACCAGCGCCCATGGCGAAGCGCAGGCTGACCGGGATGCTGTTGAGCAACCATTCGCGGATCCGCGAGAAGGTCAGGATCATGAACAGCACACCGGAAACGAACACCGCACCGAGGGCGGTTTCCCAGTTGTAGCCCATGGTGCCGACTACGGTGTAGGTGAAGAAGGCGTTCAGGCCCATGCCCGGCGCCAGGCCGACCGGCCAGTTGGCGTACAGGCCCATCAACAGGCAACCGAGTGCCGCGGCGATGCAGGTGGCGACGAACGCGGCACCGTGGTCGATCCCGGCGTCGGCCATGATGTTGGGGTTAACGAAAATGATGTAGGCCATGGTGATGAAGGTTGTCAGACCGGCAATCAGCTCGGTCTTCACCGTGGTGCCGTGCAAGCTGAGTTTGAACAGACGTTCCAGCAAGCCATTGCGTAATGGCGGCGAGAGATCCAGCGTCGATGCTTCGGATTTGCGGCTTTCCACAGCGAATACTCCTCAAGAGTTTTATTGTTATTTCCAGGGCCGGATCCGAGAGGGGTGGCAGCGGCCCTTTGAGGCATTTGCAAATTTGTTGACCTGTTGGTCAGGAACTCGCACGAAGTGGATTATGCTTTTGTATACAAAGAATGCAAATAATGTTTTTGGTTTTGTTTACGATTTTTTTGGAGAAGGGGATATATCGTCTGTTCGGACGCCTTCGAAAGTCGGCTTGCGCGTCCGACCTACGGCAGAAACGCCGGTCAGATTTTTTGTTGGTTCTCCCCCAACGCCAGATTCACCGTCAGCCACCCATTCACCGCCGTCTCCCCAGCCTCGGCAAACACCCGCTCCAACAATTTCACCTGCTCACGGCGCAGCGCCTGTTCAAACCGCGCGCCGTCATCGGTCAACTCCAGCAGACGTTTGCGCTTGTCAGTCTCGGACGCGACGCTCTCGACCAGATGCATCTCCAGCAATTGCCGCAACGGCATGTTCAGCGCCTGCTTGCTCACGCCGAGCAACGCCAACAGCTCCTTGACGCTCAGGTTCGGATAGCGGGCGATGAAAAACACGATGCGCTGATGCACCCGACTCAGGCCGCGACGTTCGAGCATTTCATCGGCCTTGGCGGTGAAGGCCTGGTAGCCGAAGAAAAACGCTTCCATGGCTTGCTGCTGGGAAAGCGGGTTTTTAAGGTCAAGCATATTGACGTATCCGTTCGAGGAGGCGTAATTTCGGTCAACAAGTTTGACTCATTTTCAACATGCCTCGCTACCGGTGATCCCCATGGCTTTTTCCGAACGTGTCTCACGCCTTAAAAGTTCTTTGATCCGTGAAATCCTCGCCGCGGCCCAGCGTCCGCAGATGATGTCGTTTGCCGGCGGCCTTCCGGCCGAAGCCATGCTGCCGAAGGTCGAGTGGAGCGAGATGCCGGTGTCCATCGGCCAATACGGCATGAGCGAAGGCGAGCCGGCGTTGCGTGAAGCGTTGGCCGCCGAGGCGCGAGCGTTGGGAGTGCCATGTGAGGCAAGCCAGGTGTTGGTGGTCAGCGGCTCACAGCAGACCCTCGACCTCGCCGCCAAGCTGTACATCGACAAGGGCACCGAAATCCTGCTCGAAGCGCCGACTTATCTGGCGGCGCTACAGATTTTCCAGCTGTTCGGCGCCGATTGCCTGACCGTGCCGCTGGAGGCTGACGGGCCGAACCTGACGGAGCTACGCGTTTGCCTGGAACAACACCGACCGGCTTTCATCTACCTGATCCCGACCTTCCAGAATCCATCGGCGGTGCGTTACAGCGAAGCCAAGCGTGACGCGGTGGCGGCGTTGCTCGATGAATTTGGCGTCACCCTGATTGAAGACGAGCCTTACCGCGAACTGACCTTCGACGGTGGCAGCGCCACGCCGATCGTCAGTCGCTTGAAGAAGGCCAGCTGGATCTACACCGGCACCGTGTCGAAAACCCTGTTACCGGGTTTGCGCGTTGGTTACTTGATTGCCAGTCCGGACCTGTTTCCCCATCTGTTGAAACTCAAGCAATCGGCGGACTTGCACACCAATCGGGTCGGCCAATGGCAGGCACTGCAATGGATCGGCAGCGAGAAATATCAGCAACACCGCAGTGAGTTGCGTGATTTTTATCGGGGGCGTCGGGACGTGTTTCAGGTTGCGCTGGAAACTCACTTCTCGGATCTGGCGGACTGGAACGTACCGCAGGGCGGGTTGTTTTTCTGGTTGAAACTCAAGCAGCCGCAAGACACCCGCACCTTGCTCGATGCCGCATTGGCCAATGACGTGGCGTTCATGCCGGGCGAGCCGTTTTTCCCTGAGCCGGATAACCATCCGGGGTATCTGCGGTTGAACTTCAGCCACATTGATCCGGCGCGGCTGGATGAAGGGCTGAGGCGTTTGGCGGCGGTGGTGCGACAGGGGCAAGCGGCGCAAGCGGCCTGAAAACAAAGAAACCGGCGCAAGGGCCGGTTTATTTTTGTCCGAGATTTGCGTCCTGAGGGCCGGCCTCATCGCGAGCAGGCTCACTCCTACAATTGGGATGCGTTCCCCTGTAGGAGCGAGCCTGCTCGCGATGGCGTCAGTCAGATCACCACATAAACATCAGGCTGCAGCAAATCGCTTGTCCAGATAATCAATGATCACCTTGGACTCGTACATCCAGGTGATCTGGCCATTTTCTTCAATGCGCAGGCATGGCACCTTGATCTTGCCGCCTTGCTCCAGCAAGGTCTGGCGATCCTGTTCGTTGTTCTTCGCATCGCGAAGGGCCACCGGCACATTCAGGCGGCGCAGGGTGCGGCGGGTCTTCACGCAGAACGGGCAGGCGTGGAATTGATACAGGGTCAGACCCTTGGCGGCGGATTCGACCTGGGCCTGAGCGGCGGCGGGGCGCTTTTTCTTGCTTGGGCGAGTAATGAAGTCGATGAAGATGATCAGTTGGCCAAGGCCGACACGAAGCGCTTTTACGAACACGTTGAAAGCCTCACGGTGCAAACGAAGAAGGGCGCGCAGCTTACCTGATTTTCTGCGGACGAAAAAAAACCGGCGATGAATGCCGGTTTTCTTCATGCCGCGAATTACTTGATGAGGCTGAGGAATTCGCTGCGGGTCGCTGCGTTCTCGCGGAACTCGCCGAGCATCACCGAGGTGATCATCGACGAATTCTGCTTTTCCACACCGCGCATCATCATGCACATGTGCTTGGCCTCGATCACCACCGCAACGCCCAGGGCGCCGGTGACCTGCTGGACCGCGTCGGCGATCTGGCGGCTGAGGTTTTCCTGGATCTGCAGGCGACGGGCGTACATGTCGACGATCCGCGCCACCTTCGACAGGCCCAGGACCTTGCCACTCGGGATGTAGGCGACGTGAGCCTTGCCGATGAACGGCAGCAGGTGGTGTTCGCACAACGAGTACAGCTCGATGTCCTTGACCAGCACCATTTCGCTGTTGTCGGAGCTGAACAGGGCACCGTTGGTGACCTCTTCCAGTGTCTGTTCATAGCCGCGGCAGAGGTACTGCATGGCTTTGGCGGCACGCTTGGGCGTGTCGAGCAGGCCCTCGCGGGAGACGTCCTCGCCCAGTTGGCCAAGGATCGCGGTGTAATTCTGTTCCAGGGACATGAAACTACCTGTGGGATTTTACGCAAAGGGCAAGGGTACGGTGGCGGACACGACGCTGCAAGCGTGGCGCGTCAGCTTTACTCGTCACGACCTTCCATCATGGTGCGTTTGAGCATCACATAAACGGCTCCCGCACCGCCGTGTTTCGCCTGGCAGGAGGTAAAACCGAGCACTTGTGGATGCTGGCGCAGCCAGGTATTGACGTGGCTTTTGATCATCGGCCGCTTGCCATCCAGGCGTACCGCCTTGCCATGGGTGACGCGTACGCATCGGATTTCGAATCGGGTGGCTTCGGCGAGGAACGCCCAAAGGGTTTCCCGGGCCTTTTCCACGCTCATGCCGTGCAGGTCGAGGCTGCCTTCGAACGGAATCTGTCCGATCTTGAGCTTGCGCATCTGGCTCTCCTGCACGCCGTCACGTGCCCACATCAACTCGTCTTCAGGACCGACGTCGATGACGAACTGATCGGACAGCCCGTCTACGGTGGTGGATTCGGTGCGCACGGTGGCCGCTTGGCGCAGCATGGCGATCTGCGCGCGGTCAGCCTTGGGTTTGCCGGTTTCGGCGCGATCGTGCCTGATTGGCTTGACGCCTTGGATCGCGCTTTTGAACAGGGAAAAATCGTTGTCTTGCATGTCAGCCTCCGCGAAGGGCGGCCAGTTTACCCAACTCGAAGCGAATCGGGCGCGACAAATAACGCGCGCGACGCTTGGCTCAGTCGTGTTTTTTCATCAGGTGCGGCGACATGGCCAGTTCCCGCGACTGGCGCGAGCGACGACGGCAACGGCGCCATAGCCACACGCCGAGGTACAGCACGAACAGGCCGATGACCAGGATCACGGCAGCACCGGTGCGGCTGGTGTTCAATTCACCGAGGGCGGGTGCGTGGCCGAACAGGCTGGCGGCACCGGCCATGGCGAGCAGCACGCCGCACATCGCCAGCAATGCCGCGAACGTCACGCCGATTCGGAAACGCCAGTTGCTTTGGCCTTTGGGCCGCAAGCGGCGAGCGTCAAAACCATCGGATAACTTCATTCCGACCTTCCTCAATGGGTATCGGCCCTTCGACCGGGAGTTGACCGGGATGTTCCTGAGGCTAAGACAATTATGGCAGTTGAGAGGCTTTTGCGGATGAGCGGCATTCCAGGCCGCTCATTGAGCGTCGATCAGATCAGTTCACGGGTCAGCGCGAGGGTGGCGAAGTTGTCGCCCATGATCGCCATTTCCGTCTGATGAACGTGTTCGGCACTGAGCACGCCGCCCTTGTAAGGCAGGTCGCGGGTGGCGCAGGCATCTTCAATGAGTGTGCAGCGAAAGCCAAGGTTCTTCGCTGCGCGTACGGTGGTGCTGACGCTGGAGTGACTCATGAAACCGCAGACGATCAGGTCGAGGGCGCCGAGGTCTTCCAGGCGTTTGGCCAGTTCGGTGCCGTGGAACGCGCTTGGCAGCAATTTACCGATGACGGTTTCGTCACCCTGCGGCTCCAGGCCCGGAATGAATTCACCACCGACGCCTTGCGGGTTGAACATTCCGCCGAGGGTGCCGAGATGACGGACATGCACGATCGGCCGGCCGGCGGCACGGGCAGCGGCGAGCAATTGCTTGATGTTCGCGACGGCCTCATCCATGCCGCTGAGGGCAAGTGGCCCACTCAAATATTCTTTCTGGGCATCGATGATGATAAGGGTCGCATGGCTCAGTTTGGCTGCCGGATAACCGCGGCCGCTGAGTTGAAACATCGTTTTTGGAACGGTCATTCTGGGGCTCCTTGGAGTGGGGCTTTTGCGACATTGTCCTCTGGCTGAGCGGTTCTGTGAATCGCTACGATCGTAGGTGCCGTCATTGCTGGCCTGTAGCCTTGTCAATAGTCGCGTTTTGTTCAATAGCCTGGTGAAAAAACGGATAACTCCTACATTTGAATCGGTAGTTTCCCGCGTCGTCGTGACGCCGTTTGACTGGTAGAATCGCCCGTCGATTTTTCTGGAGTTTGCCGTCGTGATCACTTCCCGCCTTCGCACCCTGCGTGACCATATCCGTTGGGCCGTCAGCCGCTTCCATGGGGAGGATCTGTTTTTTGGCCATGGCACCGACAATGCCTGGGACGAAGCCCGGCAATTGGTGTTGGGTGCGCTGCACCTGCCATGGGAAATCGCCGACAGCTACCTCGACTGCAATCTGGAAGAAGACGAAGTGGTTCACCTGCAGCTTTTGCTCAAGCGCCGCATCGAAGAGCGGGTGCCTACGGCGTATCTGTTGGGCGAGGCGTGGTTCTGCGGCATGTCGTTCATCGTCGATGAGCGCGTGCTGATCCCGCGTTCACCCATCGGCGAGTTGATCGAAAACCGGTTTACCCCGTGGCTGGCTACCGAGCCTGCGCGGATTCTCGACCTGTGCACCGGTTCCGGTTGCATCGGCATCGCCTGCGCCTACGAGTTCCAGCATGCCGAGGTGGTGTTGGCGGACCTGTCGTTCGAAGCGCTGGAAGTGGCTAACCAGAACATCGAGCGCCATGGTGTCGATGAGCGTGTGTACACGGTCCAGGGCGACGGTTTCGAGGGCTTGCCGGGACAACGTTTCGACCTGATCGTGTCGAACCCGCCCTACGTCGATGCGGAAGATTTCGCCGACATGCCGGACGAATACCAGCACGAGCCGGAACTGGGCCTGGCCTGCGGTGATGACGGTTTGAACCTGGTGCGGCGCATGCTCGCCGAAGCGGCGGATCATTTGACCGAGAAGGGCTTGCTGATTGTCGAGGTGGGCAACAGCCAGGTGCACGTCGAGGCGTTGTACCCGGAAGTCGACTTCGCCTGGCTGGAGTTCGAGCGTGGCGGGCATGGTGTGTTCATGCTGAGTGCGCAGCAGTGCCGGGAGCATCAGGCGTTGTTTGCTTCTCGCGTCTGACCTTTGTAGGAGCGAGCTTGCTCGCGATGGACCTGAGAGCGATGTGTTTATCCAGAAAGCACGCGTCATCGTTAACGACCATCGCGAGCAAGCTCGCTCCTACAAGGAATGGCCGCACCGCCGATTACCGGTGCGTGGCAATCCAGATCAGCAACCCCGCCTGAAACACCGCGAACGCCACCAGGCAGGTGATGGTGAAACGCAGCCCGGCGTCTTCGCGTTTGTACTTGCTGACTTTCTCTTCGTGTTTCTTGAGTTTGACTTCCTGCTCGGCCAGATTCTGCTCGGCTTGCTGGAGCATCTGCGCCGCCTCGAGAATCTCCACGACCTGCAGTTTTTCGCTGTTCCAGTCGCCAGAAAGGTCGCCGACCTTGACCGGCTTGACGCTGCCTTTCAAATGTTGGGCATCGGCATACACCACGTCGAAACCGTGCACGCGTAAAAAATGATCGCGGCGCAGACGGGTGTCTTCGTTCAGCGCATCCTTGTTGTTCAGGTCAAAGCCGTCGACGGTGTAGGTCGGCCAGCGCTTTTTCACCCAGTTGATGCCCTGGGCCGCCATGTAGCGGCCAATGCCACGGTTCAGCGGTTCAATCTGCAATCCGCTGTCCGGTCCGAAATGCACGCGCTTTTCGGCGTGATCGACCCACACGTCCAGATGATTCTGTTCCTTGCGCACACGCTGGCCGGGCAGGGTGATGCTCATGCGCATCAGGCTGCGTTCTTTGTCGTTGCGCTCGGCATAGCCGAACTCGACAAAACGCAATGGGCGCCCGCCGGTGTTGCGGTCAGTCTGCAGCGGCGCCAGACGGAGCATCTTGTGGTGCTCGACGTGGACGTCCGCCCAGGGCAGCTCGACCGCTGGCGGTGCGTCTTTTTCAGCGCTGGTGTCGGGTGAAGTCTGGGTGTCGGTCATAACGGCGAGATCCTGTCCAAGCTCAGCTTGTCGCCAACCAATGTGTTGGCGACAAAGGCTTATCGGCCGTTTTTTTCAAGACTGGAGGGCCAGGGGCGTTTAACTGGCGCGAAGTCCGTCAATAAAACCGAGGATTCGCGCGCCCAGTTCCGCCGCCAGGGGCAACTGCGGATCTTTATAAGAGGCCAGTTGGCGTTTGACATCGTTGGGCACGATGCGCATGACGTGGTTCATGCCCTTGATCAGCGCCAGTTCGGCGTCCGGTTTGGCGGCCTTGAGCAGTCTTGCGTCATTGACGCCGACCTGGATGTCGTTGCTGCCCTGGATGATCAGCGCCGGCATTTTCAGCTTGGCAAACGCCGCGGCCGGGTCCTGGCGGAACAGGGAAATCAGGTACGGCTGCACGCTCGGGCGGAAAATCGCCTGCAACGGTGGCGGCACATTGTCGTCGGGTTTCCCGGCCTTGAGGCTGTCGAGCAATTCATTGCTGCGCAGCATCAGCGGGGGAGGCAGGCGATTGCCCAGTTGCTCGCGGATGACCTGATCGACCGGCCTGGCGCTGCCGGAGACAGAAATCACCGCGTCGGCATCGATGCCTGGCGCTGCGAGGCTGGCGATCAAGGCGCCTTCGCTGTGCCCCAGCACAATCAGCTTGCCGAAACGCGGATCGGTCTTGAGCTTCTGGCCCCAGGCTTGCGCATCGGACACGTAGGCCTCTACCGTCAGATTGCGTTCGTCCGGCGTGGCGGCCAGGCTTGCGGCCACACCGCGCTTGTCGTAACGCACGCTGGCGATGTTGTGTTTGGCCAGCACCCAGGCCAGGCGCTTGAGGCTGTCATTGCGCCCGCCATCGACGTTGTTTCCGTCACGATCCGTAGGGCCGGAGCCGGAAATGATCAGGACAACCGGCACGGGGTCGTCGGATTTTGGCAGCAACAGCGAGCCGAAAAGCTCGCCGGTGCCGGTATCCAATGTGATCGGTCGTTGCAGGACAGTCGCCTGGGCGAAGCCGGAAATCAGGGTAAGGCTCAAGGCAAGAACTCGCAGCATCATCGCGCCATTATCCAGAAGATGCCGGTTGGACACACAGGCACCCATAAGGTTCGAGGATGAACTACTTGGGTAGCCTGCGTATACTGGCGCGCATTACGTATTCAGGTTCATTTCACGGAGCGTCCTGCATGTCCGGCAATACCTACGGCAAGCTGTTCACTGTCACCACCGCGGGCGAAAGCCATGGCCCGGCGTTGGTCGCCATTGTCGATGGCTGCCCGCCGGGGCTGGAGATATCCCTGGAGGATCTGCAGCGTGACCTGGACCGCCGCAAGCCCGGCACCAGCCGCCACACCACCCAGCGTCAGGAAGCCGACGAAGTCGAAATCCTCTCCGGCGTGTTCGAAGGTCGCACCACTGGCTGCGCCATCGGCCTGCTGATCCGCAACACCGACCAGAAGTCCAAGGACTACTCGGCGATCAAGGATCTGTTCCGCCCGGCCCACGCCGACTACACCTACCACCACAAATACGGCGAGCGCGACTACCGCGGCGGCGGTCGCAGTTCGGCCCGCGAAACCGCGATGCGCGTCGCGGCCGGTGCGATTGCGAAAAAATACCTGGCCAGCCAGGGCATCGTCATTCGCGGCTACATGAGCCAGCTCGGGCCGATCGAAATTCCGTTCAAGACCTGGGAGTCGGTCGAGCAGAACGCCTTCTTCAGCCCGGACCCGGACAAGGTGCCTGAGCTGGAAGCCTACATGGACCAATTGCGCCGCGACCAGGATTCGGTCGGCGCGAAAATCACCGTGGTCGCCGAAGGCGTGATGCCGGGCCTGGGCGAGCCGATCTTCGACCGCCTCGACGCCGAACTGGCCCATGCGCTGATGAGCATCAACGCGGTGAAGGGCGTGGAAATCGGCGCCGGTTTCGCCAGCGTCGCCCAGCGTGGCACCGAGCATCGCGATGAAATGACCCCGCAAGGTTTCCTCAGCAACAACGCGGGCGGCATTCTCGGCGGTATTTCCTCCGGTCAGCCCATCGTTGCGCACCTGGCGCTGAAGCCGACATCGAGCATCACTACGCCGGGCCGTTCCATCGACATTCATGGCAATCCGGTGGAAGTGATCACCAAGGGCCGTCACGACCCGTGCGTCGGCATCCGTGCCACGCCGATTGCCGAGGCGATGATGGCCATCGTGCTGATGGACCACCTGCTGCGTCACCGTGGGCAGAATGCCGATGTGCGTGTGAGCACGCCGGTGCTGGGTCAGTTGTAAATGGCTGACCTCATGGTCGCAGCCGTCTGATGGCGACTGCGGCGCTCCCGTACTGGCGGCTCTCCAGTTTCTATCTGTTCTATTTCGCCTTGCTCGGCTCGACAGCGCCGTTTCTGGCGCTGTACTTCGATCACCTCGGATTCAGCGCCGCGCGCATCGGCGAGCTGGTGGCGATCCCGATGCTGATGCGCTGCGTGGCGCCGAATATCTGGGGCTGGCTGGGCGACTACACCGGTCAGCGGCTGGCCATCGTGCGCTTCGGCGCGGTGTGCACGCTGCTGACGTTCTCGCTGATTTTCGTCAGCAAGAGCTATGCCTGGCTGGCGATGGTCATGGCCTTGCATGCGTTCTTCTGGCACGCGGTGCTGCCGCAGTTCGAAGTCATCACCCTGGCGCACTTGCAGGGCCAGACCTCGCGCTACAGCCAGATTCGCCTGTGGGGCTCGATCGGTTTCATCATCACCGTGGTCGCGCTGGGTCGGCTGTTCGAATGGCTGAGCCTGGACATCTACCCGGCGGCGCTGGTGTTGATCATGGCCGGTATCGTCCTCAGCAGCCTGTGGGTGCCCAATGCCCAACCGGCGCCGGGCAACCGGGTGGCGGGGGAGGGCTTCCTCAAGCAACTGCGCAACCCCGGCGTATTGGCGTTTTATGCGTGCGTGGCGCTGATGCAGATGAGCCACGGACCGTACTACACGTTTTTAACCCTGCACCTTGAGCGACTGGGTTACAGCCGTGGCGTGATCGGCATGCTCTGGGCGGTCGGCGTGGTCGCCGAAGTCCTGATGTTTCTGGCCATGAGCCGGATCTTCGCGCGCTTCTCGCTGCGCCGGGTGTTGATGGCCAGTTTTCTGCTGGCGGCGTTGCGTTGGCTGTTGCTGGGTTCGCTCGCGGAGTTTCTTTGGGTGCTGTTGTTTGCCCAGGTGCTGCACGCGGCGACGTTCGGCAGCTTTCACGCCGCTGCCATTTCATTCGTGCAACGTAGTTTCGGTGCGCGCCAGCAAGGCCAGGGTCAAGCGTTGTACGCCGCACTGGCCGGCACCGGCGGTGCATTGGGCGCGTTGTATTCCGGCTACAGCTGGAATGCCCTCGGTGCGGCATGGACATTTAGTATTGCCAGCCTCGCAGCGCTCGCCGCTGCCGTTATCATTGCCACACGTATGCAAGAGGACAGGCCATGAGCCTTACCCGTGAACACCTCGCCCAGGAAATCATCGACGCCGGGCGTTTTCTGTACGGCCGCGGCTGGTCGCCGGCCACCAGCAGCAATTATTCGACCCGCCTGTCGCCGACCGAAGCCTTGCTGACCGTGTCCGGCAAGCACAAGGGGCAACTCGGCATGGACGATGTGCTGGCCACCGATCTGTCAGGCAATAGCCTGGAACCGGGCAAGAAACCGTCCGCCGAAACCCTGTTGCACACCCAGCTCTACAGCTGGCGCCCGGAGATCGGCGCGGTGCTGCACACCCATTCGGTGAATGCCACCGTGCTGTCGCGCCTGACGCCGCAAGACTTCATCGAGTTCGAAGACTACGAACTGCAAAAAGCCTTCAGTGGTGTGACCACCCACGAATCCCGGGTGCGGGTGCCGATTTTCGACAACGATCAGGACATTGCGCGCCTGGCCGCCAAGGTGCAGCCTTGGCTGGACGCCCATCCCGATTGCGTCGGCTACCTGATCCGTGGTCATGGCCTCTACACTTGGGGCGCGCGCATGGGCGATGCCCTGCGGCAGATCGAGGCCTTTGAATTTTTGTTCGAGTGCGAGTTGAAGATGCGCTCGCTCTTTAAAGCATGAACCGTTAAGGAGTTGCCCTGATGAGCAGCCTGTCCGTTTATCACGTCTCCAGCCCTGAAATCCCCAACAAGGTGCTGACCCATTTCGAAGACATTGCCTCGACCCTGGCCGAGCAGGGCGTGCGTTTCGACCGCTGGCAAGCCGCCACAAAACTCCAGCCGGGCGCCAGCCAGGATGAAGTGATCGCCGCCTATCAAGAGCAAATCGACCAGCTGATGACCGAACGCGGTTACATCACCGTCGACGTGATCAGCCTCAATAGCGATCACCCGCAAAAAGCCGAATTGCGTGCCAAGTTCCTCAACGAACACCGCCATGGCGAAGATGAAGTACGATTTTTCGTCGCCGGCCGTGGCTTGTTTACCCTGCACATCGACGATTACGTCTACGCCGTGCTGTGCGAGAAAAACGACCTGATCTCGGTGCCAGCGGGCACCAAACACTGGTTCGACATGGGCGAGCACCCGCATTTCATTGCGATCCGCCTGTTCAACAACCCGGAAGGCTGGGTGGCCAACTTCACCGGCGAAGACATCGCCAATCAATTCCCGCGTCTTGAGGACTGAGTCGATGACGATCAAAGCGATTCTCACCGACATCGAAGGCACCACCAGTGCAGTGAGTTTTGTGTTCGACGTGCTGTTTCCTTACGCGGCCAAGCATCTGCCGACGTTTGTTCGCCAGCAGGCCGAGCGCGCCGATGTGGCTGAGCAACTGGCTGCCGTGCGTCGTGACAGCAACGAGCCGGACGCCGATGTCGAGCGCGTTGTCGAGATCCTGCTGGGCTGGATTGCCGAAGACCGCAAGGCCACGCCGTTGAAAGCGTTACAGGGAATGGTCTGGGCGCAGGGCTATCAGGCCGGGCAGTTGAAGGGGCACGTGTACCCGGACGCCGTGGAAGCGCTCAAACGCTGGCACCAGGATGGTTTTCAACTGTTTGTTTATTCCTCCGGTTCGATCCAGGCCCAGCGGTTGATCTTCGGCTGCTCCGAGGCGGGAGACCTGACGCCGTTGTTCAGTGGCTACTTCGATACCACTTCAGGGCCCAAGCGCGAGGCGCAGTCCTACGCCAACATTACGCAGGCGATTGAGCTCGAGGCGGGGCAGATTCTGTTTTTGTCGGACATCGTCGAAGAACTCGACGCGGCGCGTGCGGCGGGGATGGCTACTTGCGGGCTGGCCCGCGAAGGCGGCGAACTGGCAGGGCATGTCACCGTGAACAGTTTTGCGCGGATCGATCCTGCTAATTTCTAAACGCTACAAAACCTGTGGGAGCGAGCCTGCTCGCGAAGAGGGCGTGTCAGTCAACATCAACGTTGAATGACACACCGCTTTCGCGAGCAGGCTCGCTCCCACATTTTTTACAGCGAGTGATAGGTCGGCAGGGCAAACCGTTGCTGGCTCTGCAGCATGGAAATCTGCGGTAATTCGCTGGCTTGTTCAGCGAGGTCGCGGCGAATCGCGCTGATGACCCAGGACAGTTGATCGCCATTGTGCAATTGCTGGTAGGAGATCGAGCGCATGAATTCTCTGCCGTCGGCGCTGCGCAAGGTCAGCAGAATCCCGCCATCAGGGCGGTCCTGGGTAGTGACTGCGAAGTTGGAGAACAAGGACGAAAATTTTTCCTGGATAAGGCTCATGTCGTTCAGCTCCATGATGACTTGAATGGCAAGCATGGAGAGACTGTTGCAGCCTTTGTGCCAGTATTTTAAGTTGTTAAATGTTAATAAAATCAATAGCTTACTATTTTTAGTGATTTTTGCTTTCGTGCAATCTGCATGAATGGCCATCGTGCATCCTGCATTTTGCAGGTACGTCGGCGACTCGATGGAACCAATTGGCGCGCACGGGATCATCTTCGCGCAGCGCAATCGCGGATCAAGATCGCGGATACAAAACATTTCAAAAACCGCGTGTACAGCTCAAGAACCGTTGACGTATTTTCGGGCTCAGTCATCGCCGCCCGACAATAAAAAAAGATCGAACGGGAGCAATCATGAGCCGTACGTCGAACGACACGATTACCTGGGGCATGATGCTCCGCAAGTTGCCTTCCATCGCCAAAGCCATCCCCCGGGTGGTGAAGGGCATGAAGGCCGCCAACGTCAAGGACCCGACCCAAGCGTGTGGTTTGGGCTGGAGTTTCGAGCAAGCCACATTGCGCAACCCGAAGGGGCCGGCGCTGTTGCAAGGCGAGGTAACGCTCAGTTACTCCGAGGTTAACCAATGGGCCAACCGCATTGCTCATCACCTGATCGGCCAAGGCATCGGCAAGGGTGATGTGGTGGCGGTCTTTATCGAGAACCGTCCGGAACTGCTGGTGACGATTCTCGCGGTGGCCAAGGTCGGCGCGATCAGTGCGCTGCTCAATACCTCGCAGACCCGCGACACCCTGGTGCACAGTGTGAATCTGGTGGCGCCGGTGGCGATCGTTGTCGGTGAAGAGTTGGTCCCTGCGTACCTGGCGATACGTGATCGGGTGTTGATCAAGGCTGACCGAACCTGGTTCGTCGCCGATCAGGACACCTCTCGCCAACCGGGTATCGCCCCTGAAGGTTTCATCAACCTGATGACCGCCAGTCTCGACGACGCCAGCGACAACCCGCCCAGCAGCCAGCAGATTTTCTTCGACGATCCCTGCTTTTATATCTACACCTCGGGCACCACGGGGCTGCCCAAGGCTGGGGTGTTCAAGCACGGACGCTGGATGCGCAGCTCTGCGAGCTTCGGCATGATCGCCCTGGACATGCGCCCCGACGATGTCGTCTATTGCACCTTGCCGCTGTACCACGCCACGGGCCTTTGCGTGTGCTGGGGGGCAGCCGTCAGCGGTGCCAGCGGGTTCGCCATCCGCCGCAAATTCAGCGCCAGCCAGTTCTGGAACGACGCGCGCAAGTACCGGGCGACCACCATCGGTTATGTCGGCGAACTGTGCCGCTACCTGGTCGATCAACCGCCCTGCGCCGACGACAACCGGCACGATGTGAAGAAAATGATCGGCAACGGTCTGCGTCCCGGCGCCTGGAACGAGTTCAAGACCCGCTTTGCAGTGAATCACATCTGCGAGCTGTACGCCGCCAGTGACGGCAATATCGGCTTCACCAATATTCTTAACTTCGACAACACCATTGGTTTTTCCCTGATGCGCTGGGAGCTGGTCGCGTACGACCACGACAGCGGCGCGCCGATTCGTCAGGCCAATGGCTTGATGCGCAAGGTCGCCAAAGGCGAGCAGGGGTTGTTGCTGGCGAAAATCGATGACAAGGCACCGTTGGACGGCTACACCGATCCGCAGAAAACCGCCAAGGTCGTGTTCCAGGATGTGTTCGAAAAGGGTGACCGCTACTTCAACACCGGCGACCTGTTGCGCAACATCGGTTTCGGTCATGCGCAGTTTGTCGACCGCCTGGGCGATACCTACCGCTGGAAGGGCGAAAACGTCTCGACCACGGAGGTTGAAAACATCCTCCTGCAACATCCGCTTATTTCCGAAGCCGTGGCCTATGGCGTGGAAATCCGCAACACCAATGGCCGCGCCGGGATGGCGGCGATTACCCCGGCCGAATCCCTGGCAACCCTGGACTTCAGTGAACTGCTGGCCTTCGCCCGCGAGCAAATGCCGGCCTATGCGGTGCCGTTATTCCTGCGGGTGAAAGTGAAAATGGAAACCACCGGGACGTTCAAATATCAGAAGACCCGACTCAAGGACGAGGGCTTCGACCCGGGTAAAACCGGAGATGACCCGATCTATGCCTGGCTGCCGGGGACCCAGACTTACGTGCAGGTCACGCAGCAGTTGTTGACCGACATTCACGGTGGCAAGTACCGCTATTGAATCTGGCTATGGCGGCCCATGAGAAAAAACAAGTGACAGTGCCGGGAGCGCTCGGGAAACTGTCGGCTTTTACGAATGACAGAAAAGGGAGTGCCCAATGTCAGACAAAAGCCGCCAGATGACCCCCGAAGAAGCCGCCGAATTCACCGAACAGGTATTCAACAAGGCACGGGAGGGCGATGCGGCAATGATGGCCGCGCTGCTGACCAAGGGTTTGCCGCCGAACCTGCGTAACCACAAGGGCGATACCTTGCTGATGTTGGCCGCGTACCACGGCCATGTGGACACGGTAAAAGTCCTGCTGGAACACAAGGCCGACCCGGAGATCCGCAACGACAACGGCCAGAGCCCGATTGCCGGCGCCGCCTTCAAGGGCGACCTGGCGGTGATCAAGGCCTTGGTCGAGGGTGGCGCGCAGGTTGAAGGCTCGTCCTTCGATGGCCGCACGGCGCTGATGATGGCGGCGATGTTCAACCGCGTTGAGGTGGTCGATTACCTGATCGGCAAGGGCGCCGACCCGAAAGCCAAGGACGCCAATGGCATCACCGCGCTGGAAGCGGCTAAAACCATGGGGGCTTCCGATACCGTTGCGCAGTTGCAGAAACTGGTTGGCTGATTGCTTTAAAAGATCGCAGCCTTCGGCAGCTCCTACATTGAGTGGCGTACACCAGTAGGAGCTGCCGAAGGCTGCGATCTTTTTTGGCCATTCGAACCTATCCTTGCGCTATCCTTCGCGCCCTCAATATTCCCCTCGCTACAGGATCCGCCCCATGAAAGCCGCACTCGTCGAACTCATCAGCAAAATCAGCTCCGGGTGCATGGGCGAAGACGAAATCCTCAAGGTCGCAGACGAAGCGGCCCAGGCCTACGCCGATCAGGATGCTTTTCTGACGGCCAATCCGGACATCAACTACGACGAAACCTTCCCGATCCCGCTGGGTGAGTGGGTGGTGGTCGGCAGCCTGCCGGAAACGGTGCTGTTCCAGGCTGACACCTACATGGATCTGTTCGCGCAAATCGCCGCGTCGTTCGGCCCGGGCGTGGAATTCAATCTCAAGCCCAAGCAACTGGCCAAGACCGAAGCCCTGACCGCGCTCAATCGCATTCAGGTGCAGATGAGCAGCCTGAACAAGGAAAATGGTGGCTATACGCTGATGAACTTCAGCCAGTTGCTCGATGAGGCGTTACAGGTGGTGCTGGTCTACGGCAATGACGTGCCACGCGTGTTGGAATTGTGCGCAGAAGTCGGCATCGTGGCCGTGCCATCCCTGGAAGCCCTGAAAGTGGCGATCCACGTCTGATAGCCAAACCCTGTCAATAAAAAGGAACCCTCGCGACGACCGTCTATCCTGAGAGGGCATATCACTCTTTGGGAGCGTCACCATGGGTTCCACGTTCAACAGCCTGGTTGCCTTGATCATTTTTGCCCTGGACATCTGGGCCATCATCAACGTATTCAAAAGTAGCGCCGAGACCGGGATGAAAATCCTCTGGGTGCTGCTGATTGCGCTGTTGCCGGTGCTGGGACTGATCATCTGGGCCATCGCGGGGCCGCGGGGTAACGTCAAGTTCTGAACAAGCGACACTAAACCTGTGGGAGCGAGCCTGCTCGCGAAGAACGATGACGCGCAGCCGCTGAAACACCGCATCGCCTGCTTCGCGAGCAGGCTCGCTCCCACAGTGTTCTGCGGGGCCTTTGATGACGAAGGTTCGACCTGTCATCTTCCGCGACGTAGAATGCGCGCCTTTCCCGGTCAATCGAAACGATCGAATGACCATCATGGGCGGGTAACCGTCCGTTGCCACCCGCATTCATCGGAGCACTTCCCATGAGCATCACCCCGACCAGCGACTACCTGGAAACCCTCTACGAAGGCTACGGCCAGCGTTTTCGCATGGAAAAACTGCTGCACGAAGTGCGCACCGAACACCAGCACCTGGTGATCTTCGAGAACCCGCGCATGGGCCGGGTGATGGCGCTGGACGGCGTGATCCAGACCACCGAAGCCGACGAGTTCATCTATCACGAAATGCTGACTCACGTGCCGATCCTCGCCCATGGCACCGCCAAGCGCGTGCTGATCATTGGCGGCGGCGATGGCGGCATGTTGCGTGAAGTGGCCAAGCACCGCAGTGTCGAGCACATCACCATGGTCGAGATCGACGGCACCGTGGTCGACATGTGCAAGGAGTTTCTGCCGAACCACTCCAAAGGTGCATTCGAAGATCCACGCCTGAACCTGGTGATCGATGACGGCATGCGTTTCGTCGCCACCACCACTGAAAAATTCGACGTGATCATTTCCGACTCCACCGACCCGATCGGACCGGGGGAAGTGCTGTTCTCGGAAAACTTCTACCAGGCCTGCCACCGCTGCCTGAATGAAGGCGGCATCCTGGTGACGCAGAACGGCACGCCGTTCATGCAGATCGAAGAAGTGAAGACCACCGCCGGTCGCCTGCGCAGCCTGTTCCCGGACTGGCACTTCTATCAGGCCGCCGTACCGACCTACATCGGCGGCTCGATGACCTTCGCCTGGGGCGCCACCAATACCGCTTATCGCAAGTTGTCCCGCGAAACCCTGCAACAGCGCTTCACGGGCAGTGGCATCGTCACCCGCTACTACAATCCTGAAATCCACATTGGCGCCTTCGCCTTGCCGCAATACGTGTTGCAGGCGGTGAACAAGCCAGGCAACGACTAAAACCATGTAGGAGCGAGCCTGCTCGCGATGGCGTCAGACCAGTCAATATGGATGTTGAATGTTCCTCTGCCATCGCGAGCAGGCTCGCTCCTACATGGATTGCAGCGGAACAAGGCGGAACAATTAGCCAGCTAACAAGGTCGAGATAGGGGTAAACCCATCCATGGGTTTTACCGAGGAGGCACCAATGCAAAAGTGGAAAGTCACTTTCGTGGATGATCATGGCGAAACCGTCAACGAAGTCTTTGAGTGCACCGAGCGCCCGGACTACGAGCGTGCCGCCAGGCTCATCAAGGCCCGGCTTCTTCCTGTCGCCGCCGAACTGGATCTGAACGATCTGGAAGGGCGGACCACTGATGCGTGCGTCAAAGAACTCAAGCTCCAGAACAGCATTCAAATCCTCGGCATTACTCCAATCTGAACGACACCTGTCGCATTCACATCCAGGCCTTGGCAGAGGCTCTATCTTGAGGCTACTCTGCAAGCGAGATCAGCGAACGGATCGCTAAGGTCTGGTCTTGTCAGCTCCATGCTTGTTTCCCGCCGGCACATCGGTTGCCGTCGCTCGCGCTATTCGGTTGCGAGTGAGGGAGTACGGAAAGTCTATCCATCGTATTGAGGAGGACGTTTCATGAGCACAGCCTATCAAGAAGACATCAGCAGCAGCGTTCTGCGCCGCATGAAAGAAGGCGGTTTTGACTTTTCACGGTTTCATCCCATCGAGTTCTACGCCATTTTTCCGGATGAGGAGCGGGCACGCAGGGCGGCAGGTCATTTCCACCGTGGTGAATCCCTGAATGCGCAAGTCAGTGTGCGTGACGATGGCGCCTGGGCGCTGGAGTTGTGCAAAGTCATGTATGCCACCTACGACGACATCGGCGATTTCGAACAGGGTTTCGAAGCGGTGGTCGAGCCGTTGGGTGGCATCATCGAAGGCTGGGGTGTGAAACAGGAGGTACGAGGGCGACTCGCATAACTTATGAACAGTGACAACCAGCATTGACGGCTGACCTTCGGGTTGGCCGTTTTCGTTTGTGGGCTTAAAGATTAAAAGATCGCAGCCTGCGGCAGCTCCTACATTTGAATGGCGTACATCCTGTAGGAGCTGCCGCAGGCTGCGATCTTTTGACGTTGTTTTTATTTCGCAATATTTCGCGAAGGCAAAAAAAACCGCCCAAAACGGGCGGTTAAAAGGGAAGTTCGGTCAGCTTTTCAGCGAATGGACGGATTATCCACCGCGTTAACCGGGCAGTGAAATCAACTCTGACTATGCTGGTGATAGGCGATCACAGCGCCTTGCAATGAAGCGGGGGCAATCAGGTTGGGGCATTTGTCGCACAGGATTGGTGCGGTGCGTGCGTCTTGATTATCCAACCGATTGAAATATAAGCGTTTATGCCGATGGCACGGGCCTTGCGAAGGTCTGGACGTCCGAGTGACAAGGAGTACGGCATGATCCGCACCTATTTTGATGAGATGTACGATGCCGGCGGCCTGGTCCGCCCGCATTATCGGGAGTTTGCCCGTTGGCTGGCCGAGACGCCTGACGAGCTTCTGGCACAACGGCGACGCGAGGCCGATCTGTTGTTTCATCGCGCCGGGATAACCTTCACGCTCTACGGTGATGAGCAGGGGACAGAGCGCCTGATTCCCTTCGACACCATCCCCCGCAGCATCCCCGCCAGTGAATGGCGGGTCGTCGAGCGCGGCTGCATCCAGCGGGTCAAGGCGTTGAACATGTTCCTCGCCGACCTTTACCACGAGCAGCGCATCATCAAGGCCGGCATCATTCCGGCCGAGCAGGTGCTGGCCAACGAGCAGTACCAGTTGGCGATGCAGGGCCTGGATTTGCACCGCGATATCTATTCGCACATTTCCGGTGTCGACCTGGTACGCGACGGCGACGGCACCTACTACGTGCTCGAAGACAATCTGCGTACACCGAGCGGCGTCAGTTACATGCTCGAAGACCGCAAGATGATGATGCGCCTGTTCCCCGAGCTGTTCGCGGCACAACGCATCGCTCCCATCGACCACTACCCGAACCTGCTGCTCGATACCCTGAAAAGCTCAAGTCCCATCGACAATCCAAGCGTGGTGGTGCTGACACCCGGCCGCTTCAACAGCGCGTTCTTCGAGCATGCGTTTCTCGCGCGGGAAATGGGTGTGGAGCTGGTGGAAGGCGCGGACCTGTTCGTGCGCGATGACAAGGTGTTCATGCGCACCACGGACGGGCCGAAAGCCGTCGACGTGATCTACCGTCGCCTCGACGATGCCTTCCTCGATCCGCTGGCGTTCAATCCGGATTCGATGCTTGGCGTGCCAGGGCTGCTGTCGTCCTACCGCTCCGGCAACGTGGTGCTGGCGAATGCCATCGGCACCGGGGTCGCGGACGACAAGTCGGTGTACCCCTTCGTCACGGACATGATTCGTTTCTACCTGGATGAAGAGCCGATCCTGAAGAACGTGCCGACATGGCAGTGTCGTAATCCCTCGGAGCTGTCCCACGTGCTGGCCAATCTTCCAGAGCTGGTGGTCAAAGAAACCCAGGGTTCCGGCGGTTACGGAATGCTGGTGGGGCCAGCGGCGACGGCGGCGGAAATCGAATCGTTCCGCGAGCGGATCAAAGCCAAGCCCCACGCGTACATCGCCCAACCGACGTTGTCTTTGTCGACCTGCCCGACCTTTGTCGAAAACGGCATCGCTCCACGCCACATCGACCTTCGCCCGTTTGTATTGTCGGGCCGCGAAACCCGGGTCGTGCCCGGCGGTTTGACCCGCGTCGCCCTGCGCGAAGGCTCCCTGGTGGTCAATTCCTCCCAGGGCGGCGGAACCAAGGACACCTGGGTGGTTGAGGATTAAAGGAAGCCTGTCATGTTAAGTAGAACTGCCTCGGATTTGTATTGGATGTCGCGTTACCTGGAGCGGGCGGAAAACCTCGCCCGGATGCTCGACATCAGCTATTCGCTGTCGCTGATGCCGCAGGACGGACGTGGCGACGGTTTGCACGAATTGGCCATGCCGCTGTTGATCACCGGTACCCTGGACGACTACCTGGAGCGCCATGGTGAATTGCATGCCGAACGGTTGCTGCACTTCTTCGCCCTGGATGCGGCCAACCCGGCGAGCATCTACAGCTGCCTCGGTGCCGCACGGGCCAGTGCTCATGCGGTGCGTGGGCGCATCACCGCCGACATGTGGGAAAACATCAACGCCACCTGGCTGGAAATTCGCGGCATCGCCGAACAGGGGCTCGGTCGCTACGGCATGAGCCGTTTCTGCGAGTGGATCAAGGAACGTTCCCACCTGTTCCGGGGCGCGTCCTACGGCACCATCATGCGTAACGATGCGTTTCGCTTCATTCGTCTGGGGACCTTTATCGAGCGGGCGGACAACACCTTGCGCCTGCTCGATGCCCGCTACGAAATGGCTGGCGATCAGGCCGAAGCGGTCAGCGATGGCACGGCTCACGCCTATTACCAATGGAGCGCGTTGCTGCGGGCGTTATCGTCGTTCGAGGCCTACACGGAAATCTACCGCGACGCCCCCGGCGCCCGGCATGTCGCCGAGCTGCTGTTGCTGCGGGCCGATGTACCGCGATCCCTGCGCGCCTGCACCGAAGAAATCGACCAGATCCTCGCGCAATTGCCGGGGGCCAACGGTCGCCCCGCACAACGCCTGGCGGCAGAAATTGACGCACGCCTGCGCTACACCGGCATCACCGAAATTCTTGACGAAGGCCTGCACGCCTGGCTGACCGAGTTCATCCCGCTGGTGCGCCAGTTGGGTAACGCCATACACAGTTCCTACCTGGAGGCTGCATGAGACTTTCCATTAGCCACGAAACCACCTATCACTACGAAGATCAGGTGCGGGCGAGCATCCAGTACCTGCGACTGACCCCCCACGACAGCGAGCGCCAGCACGTGCTCAGCTGGCAGCTCGACCTGCCACGCCCGGTGCGCGCGCAACTCGATCCGTTCGGCAACATTCTGCATGTGCTGACCCTGGACGAGCCCCACGAGGCGATCATCATCGGTGCTCGTGGCCAGGTCGATATTGACGAAATGCGTGAGGCCGAACACGAGAGCCAGTCGGCGTTGCCATTCCTGCGCTTCACCCGTTTGACCGAAGCCGACGCCGCCCTGCGTGAGTTCGCAGAGAAGGCCTGCAAGCAACGCCGCGATCGCACGGCGCTGATCGATCTGATGCATGGCCTCAACCAGCATATGACCTACACGCCGGGCTCCACGGAAGTCGACACCAGCGCGGCCAAGGCCTTTGCCGGGCGCTCCGGCGTGTGTCAGGACCACACTCACGCGTTTCTCGCCTGCACCCGCAGCCTGGGCATTCCTGCGCGTTATGTGTCGGGCTATCTGTACAGCGAAAACAGCGAACACCTGGCCAGCCACGCCTGGGCCGAAGCCTGGCTGGATGATGCCTGGTACAGCTTCGACGTGACCAATGAACTGGCGCGGCCGGAACGTCACCTGAAGCTGGCGGTGGGCCTGGACTACCTGGATGCCTGTCCGGTGCGCGGGATGCGCCGGGGCGGCGGGTGTGAGCAGATGCACGCCAAGGTGCTGGTGTCACCGACGCTCGCGCCGGTGATTTCCGTCCAACAGCAATAATCTGATGGATCACCCTTGTAGGAGCTGCCGCAGGCTGCGATCTTTTGATTTTGATATTAAAGATCAAAAG
>NZ_JAHBDJ010000014.1:0-101966 GCF_019956375.1 Pseudomonas sp. GL-R-19
AGTTTCCTTTTCAACTTCAACCACTTGCGCTTCAGATCTCTCGTCAGCGGGAGGCGAATTCTACAGCGTTACACGCTGCTGTCAACACCTCTTTTTCAACTCCCTTTTGGCTTCGATGACCTGAAGCAACCTGCTGCCGAAAACTGCGTAACTCTTTGTTTACCAAGGAGTTTTCCGTTTCGACTGCGCCGGAAGTGGGGCGAATTATAGGCTTCTAAAATTCGCCGTCAACCCTTTATTTCAGCCTTATTCGGATTTGAGCGTAATACGCGCAAATGCCTTCTTCCCGGCCTGGCAAACATGGGTCGCGCCCAGTGCATATATAAAGGTGCGATCGACAACCTCACCGTCTATACGCACACCACCGGAACCCAGGAGATCCCGCGCCACCGCCGAGTTCTTAACCAGCCCTGCTTTATTAAGGACAGCAGCGATCGGCATATCCTCGACAGCAGTCAATTCGATTTCCGGCAGATCTTCCGGCAGCTCGCCATCTTTCATGCGGTTACCGGCAGCACGATGAGCACTGGCCGCAGCCTCCTCACCATGGAAACGCGCAACGATCTCTTCAGCCAGCTTGATCTTGATATCGCGCGGATTGGCACCCGCCTCTACATCAGCGCGGAACGCATTGATCTCATCCATGGAGCGGAAGCTGAGCAACTCGAAGTAGCGCCACATCAGCACATCCGGAATGGAAACCAGCTTGCCGTACATCACACCCGGCGCTTCCTGGATACCGACGTAGTTGCCCAGGGATTTGGACATTTTCTTAACGCCGTCCAGACCTTCAAGCAGCGGCATGGTCAAAATGCACTGGGCTTCCTGACCATAACCACGCTGCAGCTCACGCCCCATCAGCAAGTTGAACTTCTGATCAGTACCACCGAGCTCGACATCTGCGCGCAGAGCTACCGAGTCGTAACCCTGAACCAGCGGATAAAGGAACTCATGAATGGCGATTGGCTGATTGGTTGTGTAGCGCTTGTCGAAGTCATCGCGCTCGAGCATGCGAGCCACGGTGTACTGCGAAGTCAGGCGAATGAAGTCGGCCGGCCCCATCTGATCCATCCAGGTGGAGTTGAATGCCACTTCGGTCTTTGCCGGGTCCAGAATCTTGAAGACCTGAGTCTTGTAGGTCTCGGCATTCTCGAGGACCTGCTCACGAGTGAGCGGCGGGCGCGTGGCACTCTTACCGCTCGGATCGCCGATCATCCCGGTGAAGTCGCCTATAAGGAAGATCACCTGATGCCCCAGCTCCTGGAACTGGCGCAGCTTATTGATAAGCACGGTGTGACCCAAGTGCAGATCCGGAGCCGTTGGATCGAAGCCCGCCTTAATACGTAGCGGTTGGCCACGCTTGAGCTTTTCAATCAGCTCGGACTCGACCAACAGTTCTTCCGCACCACGTTTGATCAGCGCTAGCTGCTCTTCAACCGACTTCATAACAGACCCGCAAGGCTCAGATTCAAAGGGAACCAACCATACAAGATCGCGCGTCAAATACAAGGTTTGCCCGGCGCACGGACGCCAATCCGCAGACAGAGTGCCTGCGGACTTGCTTCAGAGATGATTTGGTTATATTTTATACAGTTATTTCATCTTCATCATGTCATTCATCTTTTCCAATTCATCTTTTTCAAAGTCAAAACCACTTATGACCACAGAATCGTCTAAAGCGCCGCCGCTTTACCCGAAGACCCACTTGCTTGCCGCAAGTGGCATCGCCGCCCTTCTCAGCCTGGCGCTTCTGGTATTCCCTTCCAGCGATGTCGAAGCCAAAAAGACAACCCTGAGTCTTGAACTGGAAAGTCCTGCTGAACAACTGACACAAGATCAAGACGCTGCTGACGCCGTTCAAGCCACAAATGAACCAGCAACCTCCCCCTTCGCGCAGATCGACAACAGCGCCGAAGACACCCAGGAAACCGCTCAAGCCGAACCTGCACCTGCGCCGGTCGTCGAAGAAAAGAAGCCGGCCAGCCACAGGGAAGTGATCGTCACCAAGGGTGACACCCTCTCTACACTGTTCGAGAAGGTCGGCCTCCCAGCCACCTCGGTGCGTGAAATACTGGCCAGCGACAAGCAGGCCAAGCAGTTCAGCCAGCTCAAGCACGGGCAAAAACTCGAATTCGAACTGAGTCCTGACGGCCAGTTGACCAACCTGCACAGCAAGCTCAACGATCTCGAAAGCATCAGCCTGACCAGGAACGACAAGGGCTACACCTTCAATCGCATTACCGCCAAACCGACCGTGCGCTCGGCTTACGTCCATGGCGTGATCAACAGCTCACTGTCGCAGTCCGCGGCCCGAGCGGGCCTGTCTCACAGCCTGACCATGGACATGGCCAGTGTGTTTGGCTACGACGTGGACTTCGCCCAGGATATTCGCCAGGGCGACGAGTTCGACGTGATCTACGAGCAGAAGGTGGTCAACGGCAAGGCCGTCGGCACTGGCCCGATCCTGTCGGCGCGTTTCACCAACCGCGGCAAGACCTACACCGCCGTGCGCTACACCAACAAACAAGGCAACAGCAGCTACTACACCGCTGACGGCAACAGCATGCGCAAGGCGTTCATCCGCACACCGGTGGACTTCGCCCGTATCAGCTCGAAATTTTCCATGGGCCGCAAACACCCGATCCTGAACAAGATCCGCGCCCATAAAGGCGTCGACTACGCAGCACCGCGCGGCACGCCGATCAAGGCAGCCGGTGATGGCAAGGTCTTGCTGGCCGGTCGCCGTGGTGGCTACGGCAATACCGTGGTCCTCCAGCACGGCAATACCTACACTACGCTCTATGGCCACATGCAAGGCTTCGCCAAAGGCGTGAAGACTGGCGGCACGGTGAAACAGGGCCAGGTGATTGGCTATATCGGCACCACCGGTCTCTCCACCGGGCCGCACCTGCACTATGAGTTCCAGGTCAATGGTGTGCACGTCGACCCGTTGGGCCAGAAACTGCCAATGGCCGATCCGATTGCCAAGGCGGAACGCCCACGCTTCCTCGCCCAAAGCCAGCCACTGATGGCGCGCATGGAACAGGAAAAAGCCACTCTGCTGGCTTCGAGCAAGCGCTAAGTCATGGCGTTCTATATAGGTGTGATGTCCGGAACCAGCCTTGATGGCCTGGACATCGCACTGATCGAGCAAGCCCCGGCGATCCGACTGATCGCCTCCCACTACATCCCGATGCCCGATCCCCTGCGCGCCGAGCTGCTCGGCTTGTGCGCCAGCGGCCCGGACGAAATTGCCCGCTCCGCCATCGCCCAGCAGAGCTGGGTGAAACTGGCAGCCCAAGGGATTCATGCCCTTCTCGCTCAGCAGCAACTGAAGCCTGACGACATTCGTGCGATTGGCAGCCATGGCCAGACCATCCGCCACGAACCGGCACGCGGTTTTACCGTGCAGATTGGCAACCCGGCCCTGCTGGCGGAGCTGACCGGCATCACCGTGGTCAGCGACTTCCGCAGCCGCGACGTCGCTGCCGGCGGACAAGGCGCACCGCTGGTTCCCGCCTTTCACGAAGCCTTGTTTGAAGAGCGTCCCGGCAATCGTGCCGTGCTGAACATCGGTGGATTCAGCAACCTGAGCCTGATCGAACCCGGTAAGCCTGTTGCCGGTTTCGACTGCGGCCCGGGCAATGTCCTGCTGGACGCCTGGATTCATCAGCAACGTGGCGACAACTATGACCGCGACGGCCAATGGGCCGCCAGCGGCAAGGTTGAACCGGCTCTATTGAATGAGCTGCTCAGCGATCCGTTCTTCGTAACCAAAGGCCCGAAGAGTACCGGACGGGAAGTATTCAACCTGCCTTGGCTGACACAGCACCTGGCACAACTGCCAGCCTACGCCGCCGAAGATGTTCAGGCGACGCTGCTTGAGCTGACCGCGCTGACCATCATCGAATCACTGCAAAGCGCCCAGGCAGACACGCAGGAACTACTGGTCTGCGGCGGTGGCGCCCACAACACCGCGTTGATGAACCGCCTGGCAAGCCTACTGCCAAACGCCAGTGTCAGCAGCACTGCCACTTACGGCGTAGACCCCGACTGGGTCGAAGCCATGGCCTTCGCGTGGCTGGCTCATTGCTGCCTCGAAGGCATCGCAGCCAACCGTCCGAGCGTTACCGGTGCCCGCGGCTTGCGCGTACTGGGCGCCATCTACCCCGCATAAATCCTCCACACAGCAAAACGCCGCAAGACCCTGGGGTCGTGCGGCGTTCTGTGAAACAGGTGCGCTGATCAGATCGAAAACGAAGAACCGCAGCCACAGGTGGTGGTCGCATTCGGGTTCTTGATGACGAAACGCGAACCTTCCAGACCTTCCTGGTAGTCCACCTCGGCACCCGCCAGGTACTGGAAGCTCATCGGATCGACCACCAGACTCACACCTTCGCGCTCGACGATGGTGTCGTCATCGGCCACTTCTTCATCGAAGGTGAAGCCGTACTGAAAACCTGAACAACCGCCGCCCGTAACGAATACGCGCAGCTTCAAGCGATCATTCCCCTCTTCATCGACCAGGCTCTTCACCTTGTGCGCGGCACCGTGGGTGAATTGCAAAGCCGTGGGGGTGAAGGATTCGACGCTCATGCTGACTATCTCCCGGCGTAACGCCGTCATATTGCGTGATGACGCGCATTATCCGCTTCTCCTAGAAAAGCGGTCAACTATTGTTATGGTATATCAACCACTCCAATCGCCGGCCCGAAATGCAAAAAGGCCCGTCAGACGGGCCTTTTGCTGTACGCGATAAACCTTACGGCAGCATGCCTGCGTGGGACAGGCCCAGACGCTCATCCAGCCCGAACAGAATGTTCATGTTCTGCACGGCCTGACCCGACGCTCCCTTGACCAGGTTGTCGATCACCGACAACACAACCACCAGGTCGCCGTCTTGCGGACGATGCACCGCGATACGGCAAACATTGGCACCACGCACGCTACGCGTCTCCGGGTGGCTGCCGGCAGGCATCACATCGACGAACGGTTCGTTGGCATAACGCTTTTCAAACAGCGCCTGCAGATCCACCGAGCGATCAACAACGGTTGCATAGAGCGTGGAATGAATGCCACGAATCATCGGAGTCAGGTGCGGAACGAAGGTCAGGCCGACGTCCTTGCCTGCTGCACGACGCAGGCCCTGGCGGATTTCCGGCAAATGACGGTGCCCTTTGACCGCATAGGCCTTCATGCTTTCCGATGTCTCGGAGTACAGCGAGCCTACGGAAGCACCACGACCGGCGCCGCTGACACCGGATTTGCAGTCAGCAATCAGATGCGCAGTATCGGCAAGGCCGGCTTCGAGCAATGGCAGGAAACCCAATTGCGTTGCAGTCGGGTAGCAGCCCGGCACGGCAATCAGTCGCGCTTTCTTGATCTGCTCGCGATTGACTTCCGGCAAGCCATAGACCGCCTCATCCAGCAACTGCGGTGCACCGTGCGGCTGACCGTACCACTTGGCCCATTCATCCGCGTCTTGCAATCGGAAGTCGGCCGACAGGTCGATGACCTTGGTCCCGGCCGCCAGCAGTTCGCCCGCCAGGGCATGGGCAACACCGTGCGGTGTGGCGAAGAACACCACATCGCAGGCACCCAGGGTCTTGATGTCCGGAACGCTGAACGCCAGGCCGTCGTAGTGCCCTCGCAGGTTCGGGTACATGTCGGCCACGGCCAGGCCAGCCTCGGATCGGGAAGTGATGACAACCACCTCAGCCTGCGGATGTTGCGCCAACAGACGCAGCAGTTCGACACCGGTGTAACCCGTGCCGCCGACGATACCGACCTTGACCATAAACCTGCCCTCAACGAACCCACTGGAAAGCCGTCGATAATAGGGGCCGCGCGCGCCTGCGACAACCGCCAAGGTGACGTGCGGACGCTCAAGCCTCTATATTCCCAGTACCGTGAATTGGGGAATAACTAAAAATGCTCTATCTGTGGCTCAAAGCGCTTCACATCATCAGCGTCGTGTGCTGGTTTGCCGGCCTGTTCTACCTGCCACGACTGTTCGTTTATCACGCACAAAGTGAAGACACGATCAGCAAGGAACGCTTCAGCGTCATGGAACGCAAGCTGTACCGCGGCATCATGGGGCCAGCAATGATCGCTACGCTGATCTTCGGCGGCTGGTTGATCAGCCTCAACCCCAGCGCCTACTTCACTCAGGGTGGCTGGATGCACGCCAAGCTGACACTGGTGGTGATTCTGATCGGCTACCACCACATGTGTGGCGCGCAGGTAAAACGTTTTGCCCGTGGCGAGAACACCCGCAGCCATGTCTTTTATCGCTGGTTCAATGAAGTGCCGGTTCTGATATTGCTGGCTATCGTAATTCTGGTCGTCGTTCGACCGTTCTAAATCCAACAGGCACAACTCACCGGGGTACTTCCAATGTCGCTGCCCGCTCTGCTTGAACAACGTTTGCGTCTGCCCGTGGTGGTGGCGCCGATGTTCCTGATTTCCAATCCGCAATTGGTACTCGCCTGTTGTCGCCAGGGCGTGGTCGGCAGCTTCCCGGCGCTGAACCAGCGCGAAAGCAGCGGTTTCAAGGCCTGGCTGGAAGAAATCGAAGCCGGGCTGGCGACACTGGAAAACCCCGCGCCTTATGCCGTAAACCTGATCGTCCATAACAGCAATCCTCGTTTACAGGCGGATCTACAGATCTGCGTCGAACACAAAGTACCGATCGTGATCACCAGCCTCGGTGCCGTAAAAGAACTGGTCGACGCGGTGCACAGCTACGGCGGCCTGGTGTTCCATGACGTGACAACTCGTCGTCATGCCGAGAAAGCGGCCGAAGCCGGCGTGGATGGTTTGATCGCTGTGGCTGCCGGGGCCGGTGGCCACGCAGGGACCTGGAGCCCGTTCTCGCTGATTGCCGAAATCCGCCAGTTTTTCGACAAGACCTTGTTGCTGGCCGGCTGCTTGAACCACGGCCACGAAATTCTTGCCGCCCAACTGCTCGGCGCGGATTTGGCCTACTTTGGTACACGATTTATCGGCACAACCGAAAGTCACGCACCTGACGCCTACAAAGAAATGCTGCTGACATCCAAAGCGGCAGACATCATCCATACTCCAGCCGTATCAGGTGTCCCCGCGAGCTTCATGCGCCAGAGTCTGGAAGCAGCCGGTTTCGACATGGCCGCCTTGCAAGGCAAGGGCGAGATCAACTTCGGCTCCAAGCTAAAACCCGTGAGCGATGAGGCCAAAGCCTGGAAAACCGTTTGGTCTGCAGGCCAGGGAGTGGGAGAAATCGAGGACTTGCCGAGCGTCGAGCAGTTGATTGCACGTCTCGACTCGGAGTACCGCAAAGCCCTGGAACAGGCTGCCCAGTTGACCAAACGCTGGCCGAGCTGACAGCAAACCTTGGCCAGTCTTGCCCGGCTGGCCTTACTCTCGCCCGGGCACAACATTCTTCTTTCAACCTCTCGCGACAAGGATGCTTCGCACATGGGCGAAAATCATTTCAAGATCGTATTCGAGGGCGCCTTGCTGCCCGGTGTCGACATCACCACGGCAAAGCTCAATCTCGCTGAGTTGTTCAAAAGCGATGTCACGGCCATCGAGCGCCTGTTCACCGGGCGTCCGGTAGCGCTCAAACGCAACCTGTCGCAAGCCGATGCCCAGACCTATCTCCAGGCGCTGAGCAAAACCGGTATCGACGCCCGCATCGAAGCCGAGACGCCGATCGTGCTGAACCTCGCCGACGTTCACGACCACACCTCGGCCAGTAGCCAGGCTGCCCAGGCAGATCCGCAGTTCCCTTACGCGCCGCCTCGCGCCCCCGTCGGCGAAGCCGTGGCGGAATTCGCCACGCTCAAGCCATTCAGTTTCGATGGCCGTATCGGGCGCTTGCGTTACCTCGCCTGGACGCTGGTGCTGTCAACTGTGCTCCTGGCCGTTTGCGGGGTGTTTGCCTTAGTCGCCTTGGCTCTCATCGGCGCGAATTCGACCGCCGGCCTGATATTGGGCAGCTTGCTGGCCTTGATCCTCTTCGCCGGATTTGTATTCGTCAGCATCCAGATCACCGTTCAACGCTTGCACGATGTCGGCTGGTCCGGCTGGCTGTGGCTGCTGAACCTGGTGCCATTTGTTGGCAGTTTCTTTCCGTTCGTGATCATGGTCGTACCGGGCAACGACACTGCCAACCGCTACGGCCCGCCGCCTCCGCCGAACAGTACCGCGGTCAAGGTATTGTCTTCGCTGTGGCTGATCGTTATCGCGCTGGTTCTGTTCGGCTCGCTGGCCGGTGGTCTCACGGCGATACGGGAAGGATACGAAAACGCCGCGCAGAGCAGCTACGAAAGCAGTTCGGTCACCACCGATGAAATCGACGTCGAGGTCGAACCGGTGCCAAATTCCACCAACGATGCAGCCGAAGAGGCCCAGCCCCCTGTAGACTCTGCGAAAGAATGAACAGCGCTCCTGGCCCGTGACACCTGCGTCGCGGCGCGGAGCTGTTGCGATGGAGAACTGCATGACCCGTTACGCTCTGATCACTGGCGCCTCCAGCGGCATCGGCCTGGCAATGGCCGAAGCGCTGGCCCGGCGCGGCCGCAGCCTGATTCTGGTGGCCCGCCAACGTGATCAGCTGGAAAGTATTGCGATTGAACTGACCCAAAGGTTCGGCGTGGAAGTGTTGTTCCGTGCCTGTGACCTGGGCGAACCGCTACGCTTGTCCGGGTTCCTGCTGGAGCTGGAAGAAGGCGACAGGCAGATCGATCTGCTGGTCAACTGCGCCGGTATCGGCACCTGCGGCCCGTTTCTGGCCCAGGACTGGATGACCGAGCAAGACCTGATTGAAGTGAACATCCTCGCCCTTACCCGCCTGTGCCACGCCATCGGCAACAGCATGGCCCTGCAAGGCGGCGGGCAGATTCTGAATGTGGCCTCGGTGGCAGCGTTTCAGCCGGGGCCGTGGATGAGCACCTATTACGCCAGCAAGGCGTATGTGCTGCACTTTTCCGAAGGATTGCGCGTCGAGCTGAAAAAGTGTGCGATCAAGGTTTCGGTGCTCTGCCCCGGACCGACCCGCACGGCGTTTTTCCGTACCGCACAACTCGATAGCGACAAACTGGCCAACAGCAAACTGCTGATGAGCTCCGAGGAAGTGGCGCTCTACACCGTGCGCGCACTGGAAAAGAATAAAGCGATCATTATTCCCGGGCGGCGCAACCGCTGGTTCGCCTTCCTGCCGCGGCTCGGCTCGCGCTGGCTGACTCGCACCATCGCCGGCATGATCAACAAGGCGTACTGCCCGCGCTGATCCAACTCAAGGTAAAAGGCTGGGCGCAGGCATACGCCATGAGTACACTCAGCCCAGCCCAAACATCGGAGAAAACAGCTGTGGATACTCTGTTCACCAAGATTATCAACCGGGAAATCCCGGCGAAGATCATTTACGAGGACGACCAGGTACTGGCCTTCCACGACATTGCCCCACAGGCACCGGTACATTTTCTGGTGGTCCCGAAGAAACCGGTTCGCACCTTGAACGACCTGACCGAGGACGACAAGGCGCTGGCCGGGCATATTCTGTTCACCGCGCAGCGTCTGGCTCTGGAACTGGGCTGCGAAAAAGGTTTCCGCGTCGTCATGAACTGCAATGAAGAAGGCGGGCAAACCGTCTATCACATTCATATGCACGTGCTGGGTCAGCGCCAGATGCACTGGCCGCCGGGCTGAGCATAGGTTCTCAAAAGATCGCAGCCTTCGGCAGCTCCTATGTGTATCGCGAACCTCTGTAGGAGCTGCCGAAGGCTGCGATCTTTTGATCTTGACCCAGCGCAAACCTTCCCTGGCCGATTGGGTTAAACTGGCCGCCGAGATTCTTCCGGAGGTCAGCATGACTACCCAACGTCACTACTCGCCAATCGACCGCCTTCTGCTGCAAGCCGATGCCGCGATGCGCACCTTGCTGCCCTTCAGCGGCCAGCCGTACCGTCCGTCGCCCGCCATCGTGCAGCCGGATGCGAAAATGAGCGATGAAGACACGCGCCATGTTGCCGGCCTGATGCGCATCAACCACACCGGCGAAGTCTGCGCCCAGGCGCTGTATCAGGGGCAAGCGCTGACCGCCAAGCTGCCGCAAGTGCGTGCCGCGATGGAGCATGCCGCCGAAGAAGAGATCGATCACCTGGTCTGGTGCGAACAACGCATCCATCAACTGGGTAGCCACACCAGCATCCTCAATCCGCTGTTTTATGGCATGTCTTTCGGGATTGGCGCGGTGGCCGGCCTGATCAGCGATAAAGTCAGCCTGGGGTTCGTGGCGGCAACGGAAGACCAGGTGTGCAAACACCTGAACGAACATCTGGAGCAATTGCCGGCCGAGGATGAAAAATCCCGGGCGATTCTTGAGCAGATGCGCATCGATGAAGAACAGCATGCCGAAAGTGCGCTGGAGGCTGGCGGTTTCCGGTTTCCGGCACCGGTGAAATTCGGGATGAGCCTGATGGCCAAGGTGATGACCAAGAGTACTTATCGGATCTGATCTTTCGGTTGCCTGGCAGGGCCTCTTCGCGGGCAAGCCAACGCCCACAGTGAATGCATTCCGGCAATAAAAAAGGCGACTACCGTGAGGGAGTCGCCTTTTTTGTGTCCGAGAATCTTACGCCATATTGCGCGCGTAGAAGATTTCGAGCATTTCGTGTTTCACCCGCTCGGTCACCTGGGCGCGTTGCTCAGAGGACAAGTTGCTGGTGGCGTCGCCGAACAGGTAGTTATCCAGTTCGAAGTTCTTCAGCAGCATCTTGGTGTGGAACAGGTTTTCCTGGTACACGTTCACGTCGGTCATCTGGTACGCGTCGTAAGTGTCTTCGGAGAGGTAGTTCTGGATCGAATTGATCTCATGGTCGATGAAGTGCTTTTTGCCTTCAACGTCACGGGTGAAGCCGCGCACACGGTAATCCACAGTCACGATGTCCGAATCGAACTGGTGAATCAGGAAGTTGAGCGCTTTAAGCGGTGAAATGACCCCGCAAGTCGATACGTCGATGTCCACACGGAAGGTTGCAATACCGCTGACCGGATGGATTTCCGGGTAGGTGTGCACCGTGATGTGGCTCTTGTCGAGGTGAGCAAGAATGATTTCAGGCAGCGGGCCCGGGGATTCTTCGATCTGACTGTCGGTCGGGGTTACCGGCTCTTCCGAGATCAGGATCGTGACGCTGGCGCCCTGCGGCTCATAGTCCTGACTGGCAATGTTCAGGATGTTGGCACCAATGATATCGACAACTTCCGTGAGGATCTGCGTCAGGCGTTTCGCGTTGTACTCTTTATTGATGTACTCGACGTAAGCCTGTTGGTCTTGCGGGGTTTCCGCGTAGCAGATGTCATAGATGTTGAAGCTCAAGGTCTTTGTCAGGTTATTGAACCCGTGGAGCTTGAGTTTGCTTTTCACCGTTAAAAACTCTCTATGTGTTTGCGGCCCGGCCGCGTGATCAAGCATGCCCGTCAAATGCGAACAACGCACCTGCGTAGGACGGTTAACACCTCTTCGCGATGGCGATTTTGGTTGTCTGCTCGGGTGCGAGGCCTGTCGGCTGACGGGCCACTACCCTGAAAAAAGTGGCGCATTATGCAGACGTCAGCTTGTGTTCGCCAGAGTCTGCACTGCTTTTATGATAGTTGAATGTCGATTCAACCGAGTTCGATGATCTCGTAGTCGTGGGTAATTGCCACGCCTGCCGCGCCGAGCATGATCGAGGCCGAGCAATACTTCTCGGCAGACAATTCGATGGCGCGCTTGACCTGGGCTTCTTTCAGCCCACGGCCCTTGACCACGAAGTGCATGTGGATCCTGGTGAAAACCTTTGGATCTTCGGTCGCACGCTCGGCTTCAAGGAAAGCTTCACAGCTTTCGACCGCCTGGCGGGACTTCTTGAGGATACTGACCACATCGAAATTGCTGCAACCGCCGACACCCAGCAGCAGCATTTCCATCGGCCGGACACCCAGGTTACGTCCGCCGGCATCGGGCGGACCGTCCATGACCACGACATGACCGCTACCGGATTCGCCGAGGAACATGGCTTCGCCAGCCCATTGGATGCGTGCCTTCATCGCCAAGACTCCACTGTATAAAAAAGGGTCGCCAGCTTAGCACAGGCCCTGTGATTGACGGCGCCCGGCGTCTTAGGACATATCCCACTGCCTTGTAGGTAAATGCTCGAATATTGCAGGAAGTGTCTGTTAAGCTGACGCCAATTCAATGGCGCATTGCCAGCTTTTCCCCAGCGTTCGCTATTCATAAAAAACCAAACACACCGTGCAGTCTTTTCGGGATACAACCATGGTTGCGATTGCCCCCAACCCCAAGATCAAGAACCTCGACAAGCTGTTGATGCATTGCCAGCGCCGCCGTTATCAGGCCAAGAGCAGCATCATTTGTGCCGGCGACCGCTCGGAAACGCTGTTCTTCATCATCAAAGGCTCAGTCACCATCCTGATCGAAGATGACGACGGCCGGGAAATGATCATTTCCTATCTGAACGCCGGAGACTTTTTCGGCGAGTTGGGCCTGTTTGAGCAAGCCGGCCTGGAGCAGGAGCGCAGCGCCTGGGTGCGGGCCAAGGTTGAATGCGAAGTCGCGGAAATCAGCTACGCAAAATTCCGCGAGTTATCCCTGCTGGATCCGGAAATTCTTTACGTCCTCAGCGGACAAATCGCACAGCGCCTGCGCAACACCACGCGCAAGGTCGGTGACCTGGCATTTTTTGACGTGACCGGCCGCGTTGCCCGCTGCCTGCTGGAGCTGTGCAAACAGCCAGACGCCATGACTCACCCCGATGGCATGCAAATCAAGGTGACCCGTCAGGAAATCGGGCGGATAGTCGGTTGTTCCCGGGAGATGGTCGGTCGCGTCCTCAAGGATCTGGAAGAACGCGAACTGGTGAACGTCAAAGGCAAGACCATGGTGGTTTTCGGTACGCGATAAGCTCGAAAACCTAGCCGCTGAATATCTGCGCCAGCATCAGCCGGTAGAGTTCGTCGAGGCGCGCCAGTGCATCGGGTGCGGCGAACTTCTCATGCAGCGCGATGTGGCTTTCGGCGCGTACTCGTTGTTCCAAACCGCAGGCCTCGTTGAAACGATTGACCGCGGCGACCATTGACGCTCGCTCGTTATCGATCAGCATCGCTCCGTGCACCAGTCCTACCGGACGCTGCCCACCCTGACTCTGGCGCCAGCGCTGGGCGGTGCCGACCATCTTGCGACCATCGAGGTTGACGTTGAAGCGACCGTCACAGAAAGCGCCTTCGATTTCACCCAGGGACGAAGTGCCACCCAACTCATCCAGCAACCGACAGATTGGATCGCATAGACGCCGGTAGCCGGATTCGATGCGGTTAAGGTCACCTTCGCTGCGCGGCGGTGCATAGACCAGAGCGATGTTGATCGTGGTGTCGGATTGCGGAACGGGCTCTCCGCCGGTATCGCGCAACAACACTGGCCAGCCTGCCGCTGCCGAGATTTCACATGCGGATTCAAAGCCTGGCAAGCGATTCAAGCGACGCGGCATCACTAATGCCTGGTCACTCGGTTGCCAGAACAACAGACCGAAGTCCGCGTTGCCGGCACAGACCGAGGCCAACAGATCCTGTTCGGCTTGCAGGCCGGCTTCGATAGTCAGGGAAACAGGTGAGATCATAAGGTCTTCCATAGGACGGTCAGTCTGTGGTGCATCTTATGCTGCCATCGCGAGCAGGTCGGATCGCCGCACCGTCGCTCCCACATTGGATCTTTGGCATTAGCCAATCCCTTGTGGGAGCGAGCCTGCTCGGATGGGGTCGATTCGGCCTGCAAATAATCAGTCGAGTGTAGAGCCGCTGACAGGCACACCGCGCTCAGGGAAAAACAGACGCTGCAACTCGGTACCCGGGCTTTCGGCGCGCATGAACGCTTCGCCGACCAGGAACGCGTAGACATCGCTGATTTCCATCAGTTCGACATCGGCGCGGTTGAGAATGCCGCTCTCGGTGATGACCAGACGATCGCGAGGAATACGCGGCAACAGGTCGAGAGTGGTTTCCAGGCTGACATCGAAGGTATGCAGGTTGCGGTTGTTCACACCAACCAGCGGAGTGTCGAGGGTTTTCAAGGCCCGCTCCAGCTCGTCGCCGTCGTGGACTTCCACCAGAACATCGAGGTTGACGCTTTTGGCCACGGCTGCCAGTTCGGCCATTTTCACGTCATCCAGCGCGGAAACGATCAACAGCACACAATCGGCACCCAGGGCCCGGGCCTCGACGATCTGGTACGGATCGATCATGAAGTCCTTGCGGATCACCGGCAGCTGGCACGCCGCGCGGGCCTGCTGCAGGTAGGCGTCAGCGCCCTGGAAATAATCGATATCGGTGAGTACCGACAGACAGGTCGCGCCGCCCTTCTCGTAGCTTCTGGCGATGTCGGCGGGAACGAAGTTCTCGCGGATCACACCTTTGCTCGGCGAGGCTTTCTTGATTTCGGCAATGACTGCCGGTTGCTTCAGCTTGGCCTGAGCCAGCAAGGCCTTGGCAAAACCACGGGGTGCATCGGCCGTCTTGGCCAGGCTTTCCAGCTCAGCGAGGCTGACGCGAGCGCTGCGCTCGGCGACTTCCTCGACTTTGCGCGCCAGAATCTTTTCCAGAACCGTCGGTACACTCATCCCTCATTCTCCACTTTGAATACCGCGGTGAACGCACCCAGTTCCTCGAGCTTCTCTCGAGCTAGACCGGTGTGCAGCGCATCGTGCGCAAGTGCAACGCCCTCTTTCAAACTGCTGGCATGGTCGGCTGCGTACAGCGCGGCACCGGCATTGAGCATGATCATCTCGGCCGCTTTCTGACCGTTCTCAGTCTTGCGCTTGCCCAGGGCATCGCGAATCAGCTCCAGGGACGCCGCCGGGCTATCCACCGCCAGGCCATGCAGGCTCTGGCTCTTCATGCCAAGGTCTTCCGGCTCGACCCAATACTCGGTGATCTGGCCATTCTTCAGCTCAGCGACAAACGTCGGCGCAGCCAGGCTGAACTCGTCCAGACCATCCTTCGAATGCACCACCAGCACGTGCTTGCTGCCCAAACGCTGCAGCACTTCCGCCAACGGCCGGCACAGGGCCTGGGTGAATACGCCGACCACCTGATGCTTCACACCGGCCGGATTCGTAAGCGGACCGAGCATGTTGAACAAGGTCCGCAGACCCAGTTCACGGCGCGGGCTGGCGGCGTATTTCATCGCAGAGTGATGAGTCTGGGCAAACATGAAACCAATACCAACGTTGTCAATGCAACGCGCCACTTGCACTGGGGTCAGGTTCAGGTAGATACCGGCCGCCTCCAGCAGATCAGCACTGCCGCTCTTGCCCGAGACTGCACGGTTGCCATGCTTGGCCACGGTGCAGCCAGCAGCGGAAACCACGAACGCAGCAGCGGTCGACACGTTGAAGATATTCGCACCGTCACCGCCGGTGCCCACCACATCGACCACACCGTCGAGGGTCTTGAGCTCGACCTTGTCCGCCAGCTCACGCATCACCGACACCGCGCCGACGATTTCGTCGATGCTTTCGCTCTTCATGCGCATGGCCATCATGAACGCGCCAATCTGCGCGTCCGAGCATTGCCCGGTCATGATTTCGCGCATGACATCGCGCATTTCATCGGTGCTGAGGTCGAGGTGATCGACGATACGGCCCAGGGCTGTCTTGATGTTCATGATAAGTCCTTAGCGCGTGCCGCCGGTTTGTTTGAGGAAGTTGGCGAACAGTTCGTGGCCCTGTTCGGTGAGGATCGACTCAGGGTGAAACTGCACGCCTTCGATGTTCAGAGTCTTGTGACGCAGGCCCATGATCTCGTCGACCGAGCCGTCTTCGAGCTGGGTCCAGGCGGTCAGCTCCAGACAATCGGGCAGGGTTTCGCGCTTGACGATCAATGAATGATAGCGGGTCACCGTCAGCGGACGATTCAAGCCTTCGAATACACCCTTGTCCTCGTGAAATACCGGGCTAGTCTTACCGTGCATCACTTGGCGGGCGCGCACCACATCACCGCCAAAGGCCTGGCCGATGGATTGGTGACCGAGGCAGACGCCAAGAATCGGCAGTTTGCCGGCGAAATGCTTGATCGCTTCAATCGAGATGCCGGCTTCGGTCGGGGTGCAAGGACCGGGGGACACAACAATGCGCTCTGGGTTGAGGGCTTCGATTTCAGCGATGGTCAGTTCATCGTTGCGCACGACTTTGACCAGGGAGCCGAGCTCGCCCAGGTACTGCACAACGTTGTAGGTAAAGGAGTCGTAGTTATCGATCATCAGCAACATGGCGTATAGAACCTCTTGAATTCACTGACTTTAAAGATGGCCTTCGAATGATTTACCCGCAGAGCGCTGCGCTTTGTCAGGTGCCGGAGTAGCGCCAGCAAAGCGGCATTTCAAACAGGTAAAGAAGGCAAAGCGATACAGGTCCGGCGAGGCCGGCAAAAGAATTCAGGCGCGCCAACGCCAGCGGGCGTGTGCCTTGATGACTTGATCCAGGAGTTTACTGATGATCAACACGGGGAAGGTCTCGTTCGTACGTCCCGGCACAGTAACTTAGCTGGGCAGAGCGCGCAATATCGCCGGGGGCACTGCCCGCGAAACTATCAAAGGCTTCGCGACAGATGGCAAAAGGCCGGGAGTTTTTGGTACTGTCGTTTCGTTCACTAAAACAATAAATAAACGGACTTGCTCATGATCAAACAGTCGTTGTTTGTACCGCTCGCAGGATGCTTGCTCGCGATCGCATGCGCCCAGGCGAACGCCGCACCCAATCCTTATACAAATTTCGTTGTCTTCGGGGACAGCCTCAACGATGCAGGGACCTTTGCCGACACGGGCGGGCCAGCCGGGGCGACACAGCGCTTCACCAACCGGACGGGGCCGGTGTACCTGGATGGCAGCGGCGAAGTCCGCTCGCTCAACTCCACACAGATTCTGGGCGGAAAACTGGGGTTTTCAGCGGACCAGACGGCATCCTCTGCTTCAGCCGTTCGCGCCAACGAAGGCCTGCCTGATGGTAACAACTGGGCTGTAGGCGGCTACCGTACCGACCAGATTCTTGATTCGATTACCAGCATCTCCGCCACCGGCGAACGCACCCGGGCCGGCTATCTTCCATCCAATAACTTCCGTGCCGACCCGAACGCACTGTATTACCTGTCGGGTGGCGGCAACGACTTCCTGCAAGGACGCGTCACCAGCCTGCCACAGGCCAGTGCCGCCGCCGACCGCCTGGCCGACAGCGTGCAGACGCTGCAAACCGCCGGTGCCAAATACGTCATGGTCTGGTTGCTGCCCGATATCGGCTTTACCCCGGCGTTCAATGGCACCCCGCTGCAAGCGTTCACGTCCCAACTCAGCGCCCAGTTCAATACTGAACTGGTAAGTCGACTGCAGAACATCAATGCAGAAATTATCCCGCTCAACATTCCGGTACTGCTCAAAGAGACGTTCGCCAACCCGGTGCAGTTTGGCCTGGCCACCGACCAGAATCTCATCGCCACATGCTTCAGCGGCAGCGGCTGCACCGAAAACACCCGTTACGGCATCAACAGCGCCACACCAGACCCGACCAAGCTGATCTACAACGACTCCGTGCATCCCACCGAAGCCGGGCAGCGCCTGATTGCCGATTACGCGTATTCCCTGCTGGCAGCGCCGTGGGAGCTGACATTACTGCCGGAAATGGCCCAAGGCACCGTGCGCGCGCATCAGGATGAATTGCGCAACCAGTGGCTGGCCGATTGGGAAAACTGGCAAGGTGTCGGCCAATGGCGAGCCATTGTTTCCGGCGGCGGACAGCATCAGGACTTTGACGGTCAGGACAGCGTGGCAAGCGCCGACGGCAACGGAGCCAACCTGAACATCGGTGGCAGCTATCGCCTTGACGATGCATGGCGCGTCGGTTTGGTGGCCGGTTTCTATAACCAGAAACTCGAAGCCGGCAGCAACGATTCCGACTACAAGCTCAACACTTACCTGGGCACGGTATTCGCCCAGTACCAGCAAAACCGTGTGTGGGCCGACGCGGCGTTGACGGCCGGGCATCTGGATTACGACAGCCTCAAGCGTAAATTCCAGTTGGGCGCCAACGAACGCAGCGAAAAAGGCGATACCAGCGGCTACGTCGAGGCCTTCAGCGCTCGCCTGGGTTACGACATTGCGCAACAAGCCAGCAGCCCCTGGCACCTGTCGCCGTTTGTCAGCGCCGATTTCGCCAAGGTGCAAGTCGACGGTTACTCGGAGGACGGCAACAACTCCACGGCACTGACCTTCGCCGATCAGGAGCGTATTTCCCGGCGTCTTGGCGCTGGCCTGCAGGGCAAATACCAGATCACCCCGCAAACCCAGGTTTTTGGCGAAGCAGCAGTCGAACGTGAGTACAACGATGATACCCAGGACGTGAGCATCAACCTCAACAGCCTGCCAAACAACCAGTTCACGCTGGAAGGCTACACCCCGCAAAGTCATTTGCAACGTGTGAATCTGGGCGTGAGCCACAACCTCACCCAGGACCTGGCATTGCGCGCCAGCTACAACATCCGCAAGGACGACGATTTCACCCAACAGGGCATCAACGTAGGTGTTGCGCTGGACTTCTGATGTGCAGCCAATAAAAAACGCGGCGCCCTCACAGGCGCCGCGTTTTTTTGGTGTACGCAAATCCCCTGTAGGAGCTAGCTTGCTAGCGAAGGTATGTCAGTCGACACTGTGTTGCTGACACTCCTTCGCTAGCAAGCTAGCTCCTACAGTAGGTTTTGCGTGGATCAGGTATTCGGGGTTTGTTCCGCCAGGGCAACGGCGCGGAACATCGCGCGGCGCTTGTTCAGGGTTTCTTCCCATTCCAGCGCCGGCACCGAGTCGGCGACGATGCCACCACCGGCCTGCACGTGCAGTTCGCCGTTCTTGATCACCGCCGTGCGGATCGCAATGGCGGTGTCCATGTTGCCGTTCCAGGCAAAGTAACCGACCGCACCGCCGTAGACGCCACGCTTGACCGGCTCCAGTTCGTCGATGATTTCCATCGCGCGAATCTTCGGTGCGCCGGACAAGGTGCCCGCCGGCAGAATCGCTCGCAGTGCATCCATGGCCGTCAACCCGGATTTCAGTTGCCCGGTGACGTTGGACACGATGTGCATCACGTTGGAGTAACGCTCGATGACCATTTTCTCGGTGAGTTTCACCGAGCCGATTTCCGATACGCGACCGGTGTCGTTGCGACCGAGGTCGATCAGCATCAAGTGTTCGGCGATTTCCTTGTCGTCGGACAGCAGGTCTTTTTCCAGCGCCAGGTCAGCCTCTTCGTTGGCGCCCCGCGGACGGGTGCCGGCAATCGGGCGCACGGTGATCAGGTTATCTTCGACCCGCACCAGCACTTCCGGCGAACTGCCGACGACGTGGAAGTCGCCGAAGTTGAAGAAGTACATGTAAGGCGTAGGGTTGAAGCAGCGCAGCGCGCGATACAGATCGATCGGCGCCGCCTTGAAGTCGATCGACATGCGCTGAGACGGCACGACTTGCATGCAGTCACCGGCCAGGATGTATTCCTTGATCGTGTCGACGGCTTTTTCGTAATCGTCCTGGGTGAAGCTGGAGCGGAACACCGGGTCAGCCGATTGTTGCTTGCTGAAGTCCAGGCCACGGCGTGGGGTGATCGGCTGACGGAGTTTTTCCAGCAGATCTTCCAGGCGTGCGCGACCTTGTTCGAAGGCGTCTTCCTGCGCCGGGTCGGCCAGGACGATTGCGTGCATCTTGCCGGCCAGGTTATCAAACACCACCACGGCGTCGGAGACCATCAGCAGAATGTCAGGCACGCCCAGCGGATCCGGGTTCGGGCACTTGCCCAGACGCTTCTCCACATAACGCACGCAGTCATAACCAAAGTAACCCACCAGGCCGCCATTGAAACGCGGCAGGCCGGCAATGGTCGGCACGTTGTAGCGAGCCTTGAAAGCTTCGACGAAGGCCAGCGGGTCTTCCACGTCGTGGCTTTCGGTCTCGACTCCATCGACGGTCACGCTGACGTGATGATCGTGAACCCGCAGTACGGTGCGGCACGGCAGGCCGATGATCGAGTAACGGCCCCACTTCTCGCCGCCCTGTACGGACTCCAGCAAGTAGGAATTGGGCTCGTCGGCCAGTTTCAGGTAGATCGACAGCGGCGTGTCGAAGTCGGCCAGGGTTTCACAGGCAAGCGGGATGCGGTTGTAGCCGGCAGCGGCCAAACGCAGGAATTCTTCGCGGATCATGAGGTGCCTCGTGGCTTGAGGGTCGAACAGTCAGGTATGCAAACGCGCCGGATAATCGGCCAGAATCAAGTCAGGCGCGCCAACGCCAGCGGGCCAGGGCCTTCATGACTTTCATCCAGAGTTTGCGAGTGACCACCACGATGGCGTTTCCAGAAAGGAATTGAGAAGCGTCGGGCAACGTTATCTCAGCGGCCGTAGCGAGGCAACCGGGAATTAGCTTGCGCAGGTCGTCGATCACCAGTGCCGGCGATTCTTCGGCAATCGGCCGGCCGTGGTTATAGCCGTAGCTCAAGGCCACGCATTTGACCCCCGCCGCTTTCGCCGCCAGCACATCGCTGCGCGAATCGCCGACGAACAACGACTGCGAAGCCGGAATGTTGGCCATTTTCATCACGAAAAACAGCGCGGCCGGGTCGGGTTTTTTCTGTGGCAGGGTGTCGCCGCCAATAATCCAGCGGAAGTAACGACCAATTTTCATCTGGTCCAGCAGCGGTGCGACGAAGCGCTCTGGCTTGTTAGTGATCAGCGCCATCTCGACGCCCTGCTTTTTCAGCCATTTGAGCGTGTCGCGCACACCGGGGTAAACCACGGTCAACTCATGGCCCTCGCCATAAGCCTGCATGAAATACTCCAGCGCCCGTTCGGCCTCATGGTCATCGACCGCCGAATGATCGATAGCACCAGCCAGCGCACGACGCACCAGCACTGGCGCGCCGTTTCCGACCCATTCGCGTACCGCGTCCAGACCGGCGGGCTTACGACCGAGTTTGAGCAGCATCTTGTCCACAGCCACTGCCAGATCCGGGACCGAGTCGATCAACGTACCGTCCAGATCGAACATCACCAGCCGCGGCAGTTTCCCCGGGAACAGCTGCTCAAAGCCACTCATGGGCGAGCCAGCGCCAGTTCGGTACGCATCTTGTCGATGACTTCCTGATAGTTTGGCGCATTGAAGATGGCCGAGCCGGCGACGAAGGTGTCGGCACCGGCCGCCGCGATTTCGCGAATGTTGTTCACGTTCACGCCACCGTCGATTTCCAGGCGAATGTCACGGCCGGAGGCATCGATCAACGCCCGCGCTTCATGCAGTTTGTCGAGGGTGCCGGGGATGAACTTCTGCCCGCCGAAACCCGGGTTGACGCTCATCAGCAGAATCATGTCGACCTTGTCCATCACGTACTTGAGTACGTCCAGCGGGGTCGCCGGGTTGAACACCAGGCCCGACTTGCAGCCGCCTTCGCGGATCAATTGCAGAGAGCGGTCGACGTGCTGGGTGGCTTCCGGGTGGAAGGTGATGTAAGTCGCCCCAGCTTCGATGAAGTCGCCCACGATGCGGTCCACCGGGCTGACCATCAGGTGCGCGTCGATCGGCGCGGTCACGCCGTACTTGCGCAGTGCCGAGCAGACCATCGGGCCGATGGTCAGGTTCGGTACGTAGTGGTTGTCCATGACGTCGAAATGCACGAAGTCGGCGCCGGCGGCCAGGACGTTGTCCACTTCTTCACCCAGGCGGGCGAAGTCGGCGGAGAGAATCGACGGAGCAATTACGAAGGGCTGCATGACGCACCTTTTCTGAGCAGAATCACGATGGCGCGCATTGTATACCTCATACTTTGACGCGCGCACCGTGAGCGCGATGATTGGACCTTGCCATCACCCATCAACGGCAGAAGCCCTGGTACGCCGCGCGATAGATCTTTTCGATATCGACGGCACTCAACTTACGAGGATTGTTAGGAATCAAACGCTCGATCTGCGTTCGCCAATCTGCACCTGTGCCAGTTCTACTGTGCCGGATTTCACCAATGCGACATCAGTGACGATCAGTGGGTTGTCGATGTCCAGACGCGCCAGCTCGGCAGACAATTACTCGATGGCACCTGCGCCGGTGATCAGTTTGTGAGCGATTTTGAAAGAGGAAAGACTCATGTGCGCAGTCTCTTGTAGGTAGGGGAGCTGGGCACAATCGTAGCTGGGGATTGCGGGTTGTCTTCCATTCAGGTCGTGAATGACCGGCCCTGCCCAAAACCACCAAAAACACCTGTAGGAGCGAGCCTGCTCGCGATGAACCTGAGAGCGCCGCGGGGTGTCAGATTTCCCGCGTTGTCGTTGAAGTTCATCGCGAGCAGGCTCGCTCCTACAGTTGATCGGGTGATCCGTCAGACCTGCGCAGTACGCAGTTTCTCGCTTCGCCCGCGCAGCCATTCCAGGGTCAGCAGCAGGATCACCGAGAAGGCAATCAGCAGCGTCGCGGCTGCAGCGATGGTCGGGCTGAGGTTTTCGCGGATGCCGCTGAACATCTGCCGTGGCAGGGTCGCTTGTTCAGGGCCTGCGAGGAACAGCGTCACCACCACTTCATCGAACGAAGTCGCGAAGGCGAACAACGCCCCCGAGATCACGCCCGGCGCGATCAGTGGCAAGGTCACACGGCGGAACGTGGTCAACGGTGAAGCGCCCAGGCTCGCAGCGGCCCGCACCAGGTTGTGATTGAACCCCTGCAACGTCGCCGACACGGTAATGATCACAAACGGCACACCCAACACCGCATGCACGACGATCAGCGAGGTATAGCTGTTGCCGAATCCCAGTGGAGCGAAGGTCAGGTAACTGGCCACACCAATGATCACCACCGGCACCACCATCGGCGAAATCACCAGCGCCATCACCAGCGGCTTGCCTGGAAAATCGCCTCGGGTCAGGCCGATCGCCGCCAGCGTGCCGAAGATCATGGCCAGTACCGTCGCCGCCGGGGCCACGATGATGCTGTTCTTCAACGAACGCATCCATTCCGCCGAGGCAAAGAAGTCCTGGTACCAGTGCAGCGAAAAGCCTTGCAGCGGATAGACCAGAAAACTGCCGGAGTTGAACGATAGCGGAATGATCACCAGTACCGGCAGGATCAGGAACAACAGAATCAAGCCGCAGAGAATCCGCAAGCTGTAGAACCACACCCGTTCGATGGGCGACATATAAGGACTCAGCATTTCGTTCTCCCCTTAGCTCAGGCGCAGGCGGCTCGCGCCCACCAGCCAGCTGTAAATCAGATAAAGCACCACAGTCGCCAGCAGCAACAATCCACCGAGTGCGGTCGCCATGCCCCAGTTGATGCTGGTGTTGGTGTAGAAGGCGACGAAGTAGCTGACCATTTGATCGTTCGGGCTGCCCAGCAATGCCGGGGTGATGTAGTAGCCGATGGCGAGGATGAACACCAACAGGCAACCGGCGCCGACACCGGCATAGGTCTGCGGGAAGTACACCCGCCAGAAACTGGCAAACGGATGGCAGCCGAGGGAAATCGCGGCGCGCATGTAGGTCGGCGAGATGCCTTTCATCACGCTGTAGATCGGCAGGATCATGAACGGCAGCAGGATGTGCACCATCGAGATGTAGACACCGACGCGGTTGAACACCAGCTCGATCGGCTTATCGATGATGCCCATGGCCATCAGGCCGCTGTTGATCAAGCCACCCGATTGCAGCAACACGATCCACGCCGCGACCCGTACCAGAATCGACGTCCAGAACGGCAACAGCACCAGAATCATCAGCAGGTTGCTTTGGCGCGACGGCAGGTTCGCCAACAGGTAAGCCAGTGGATACGCCAGCACCAGGCAGATCACGGTGATGATCAGGCCCATCCAGAAGGTGCGGGCGAAGATGTCGAGGTAGATCGCCTGATCCGGGGTGGCGGGAGCGATTTCGCCGAGGTCGTCGATGCGATGATCGACGGCCGCCAGCAGGTAATACGGAGTGATGCTGCTGGTGTTGCGGCGTACCGCTTGCCAGTAGGCCGGGTCGCCCCAACGCTCATCGAGGCCTTCCAGCGCTTCTTTATAAGAGGCCGGCTCAGTGGCGAGCGGCAAGGCGCGGGCGGTTTTGGTCAGCAGGCTGCGGTAGCCGGCCAGCTCCATGTTCAAGCGCTTGGACAGATCGCCCAGGGTCTGGTTCTTGCGAGCGTCGGCGAGGTCTTCGGCCGCCGCTTTGTAAACCGGTTCAGCGGGCAGGCCGCGGCCGTCCCAACTGGCGATGGCGGTCACGGTGCGCGGCATTCCGCCGACCACTTCCGGGTTGCCAACGCTTTTGTAGAGCAGCGCCACGATCGGCACCAGGAACACCAGCAACAGAAACAGCACCAGCGGCGCGATCAACGCCTGGGCCTTCCAGCGGTTGACCCGCTCGGCGTGCTTGAGCCGCTGCTTCAAGGTGGGGCTGGTGCCCTCGTTCAGGGGAACGGCGATAGCCATGACGTACTCCGGGAATCTTTGATCGTTACAGAGGCGGCGAACCGCCCCTGTTGTGTTGAAACACCGCAACCTGTAGGAGCGAGCTTGCTCGCGAAGAGGCCAGCACATTCAACATCTGTGTTGATTGACCCACCGCTTTCGCGAGCAAGCTCGCTCCTACAGCGTAAGCCCGCGGTGCGGTCTTACTTGGCAGCCCAGGAATTGAAGCGCTGCTCCAGTTGCTCGCCGTTGTCAGCCCAGAAGCTGACGTCGATCTGCACCTGGTTGGCGATGTTTTCCGGGGTGGTCGGCATGTCTTTCAGGACATCCTTGGACAGCAACGGTACGGCTTGGGTGTTGGCCGGGCCGTAGGCGATGTTTTCCGAGTAGGTCTTCTGCTGTTGTGGCATCACCGAGTAAGCGATGAACTTCTTCGCCGCTTCGGCCCGTGCCTTGTCCAGACCTTTCGGAATGGCCCATGCGTCGAAGTCGTAGATACCGCCGTTCCACACGACTTTCAGGTTGCTTTCTTTCTGCACGGCAGCGATACGACCGTTGTAGGCCGAGCTCATGACCACGTCGCCGGAAGCGAGATATTGCGGCGGTTGTGCGCCGGCTTCCCACCACTGGATGTTCGGCTTGAGCTCATCGAGCTTCTTGAATGCGCGGTCCTGACCGTCTTTACCGGCCAGCACTTTGTAGACGTCTTTCGGCGCAACGCCGTCGGCCATCAGTGCGAATTCAAGGGTGTACTTGGCACCTTTACGCAGGCCACGCTTGCCCGGGAACTGCTTGGTATCCCAGAAATCCACCCAACTGGTCGGTGCGCTTTTCAGCTTGTCGGCGTTGTAGGCCAGTACAGTCGACCACACGAAGAAACCCACGCCGCAAGGCTGGATGGCGCCCTTGACGTAGTCTTCGTTCTTGCCGAACAACTTCGGATCGAGCTGCTCGAACATGTCTTCGTCGCAACCACGGGACAGTTCCGGCGACTCAACCTCTACCAGATCCCAGGACACGCTTTTGGTGTCGACCATGGCCTTGACCTTGGCCATTTCGCCGTTGTACTCACCGGCCACGATCTTGCCGTTACCTGCCGCTTCCCACGGTGCGTAGAAGGCTTTGACCTGAGCCGCCTTGTTCGCCCCGCCAAAGGACACCACGGTCAGGTCCGGGCCGGCCGCCATTGCGTGTGTCGCGCCCATCATGCCCAGTGCCAAAGCGGTGAATTTCAGGGATCTCAACATTTATTGTTCTCTCCACGTGCAGGGTTGGTGTTGGTATTGCGGGGCGATCAGTTCGCCTCTAGAAGTGGGTCGAGCGCGCGAACGTGTTCGACCTCCCAGCCAAGCGGTACCACGTCGCCGACGGCGAGCGAGGGATCAAGCTCGGCAATCGGTTGTTTCACGAAGAAGTCGGTCTTGCCGCAGACTTCCATGCGAACCCGGACGTGGTCGCCCAGATAGATGAATTCCTCGACTCGCCCGGAGAAGCGGTTGACGCATTGGTCGCTGGAGCCATTGAGGCTCACTCGCTCCGGACGAATGGACAGGGTCACCGGCTCACCGGTCTGGCCGACGTTAACCGCCAGGGCTTCCACCTTTTCACCGCGTCCGAGCTCGACAATGCAACGGTCGCCGGTTTGGCTGTGCAGGCGGCCATTGAGGCGGTTGTTCTCGCCGATGAAGTTGGCGACGAAGGTGTTCTTTGGCTCTTCGTAGAGGGTGCGCGGCGGCGCGATCTGCTGGATTTCGCCCTGATGGAACACCGCCACACGGTCGGACATGGTCAAGGCTTCGCCCTGATCGTGGGTCACGTAGACCACGGTGACGCCCAGGCGCTGGTGCAGGTGCTTGATCTCCATCTGCATGTGTTCACGCAGTTGTTTGTCGAGTGCGCCGAGGGGCTCGTCCATCAGCACCAGTTGCGGCTCGAACACCAGCGCACGGGCCAATGCCACACGCTGTTGCTGACCGCCGGAAAGCTGCGCCGGGTAGCGCTGGGCGAAGGCATCGAGCTGGACCATGCTCAGCACCCGCTTGACCCGGGCACTGACGTCGCTCTTGTTCATGCCGCGCACGGTCAGCGGAAACGCCAGATTCTCGGCCACCGTCATGTGCGGGAACAATGCGTAGTTCTGGAACACCATGCCGATGTCGCGCTTGTGCGGTGGCACGTTGTTGATGGCGCGCCCCGCCAACAGGATTTCGCCCGCGGTCGGCGTTTCGAAGCCGGCGAGCATCATCAGGCTGGTGGTCTTGCCGGAGCCGGACGGTCCGAGCAAGGTGAGGAATTCGCCTTTGCGAATGTCCAGGTTGAGGTCTTTGACGATCAGGTTCTCGCCGTCGTAGCTCTTCTGCACTCCACGAAAGCTGACCAGAACATCATTGGCCCCTGCACTTGAATCGACCTGGCTCATACCCACACCTTTGTTATTGATGACTGCTGTGGGATTAAGCCTAGTGGACGCTGGGGACCGCGCAAATCGGGGGGCAAGAGAGATTCGCCTCAGCCGGATGGAAGGTTGTGGGTAGGGATTGCCCTACAAGGATGGCGTGTTTTGGCAAATGCAGCGGCGAGTGGTTGGCTGCAAGCCACAAGTCACGGCAAAAGCAGCTCGTCAGGCACGTCGCTATTGGATATGTGCACAATTCAATGACTGATGGAGATCCCTGTGGGAGCGAGCCTGCTCGCGAAGGCGGACTGTCAGTCGGTATCAATATTGACTGATCGGGCCCCTTCGCGAGCAGGCTCGCTCCCACAGTGTAAGGCGGTGTTGTTTAGAGGAGCTTGTGCTCCATCGCGTACTTCACCAGTTCCGCCAACGAGGTGATGTTGAGCTTCTGCATCAGCCGCGCCTTGTGCGTGCTGATGGTTTTGCTGCTCAGCGCCAGTTGCTGGGCGATGTCGTTGACGTTGGCGCCCTGGGCCAGGCGTTCGAACACTGAAAATTCGCGCTCGGAGAGCAGCGAATGCAATGGACGCGAGTCGGTCAGGCCGACCTCGAAGACCATGCGGTCGGCCAGTTCCGGGTCGATATAACGCCCGCCAGACGCCACTTTGCGAATGGCTGTCAGCAACAGTGCCGGATCGCTGTCCTTGGTCGCATAACCCGCCGCTCCAACCTTGAGCGCCCGGGCGGCCATCTGCGCTTCGTCGTGCATCGACAACACCAGGATCGCCGGCGGATTGTTCAGCGCGCGAATCCGCGGAATCGCTTCCAGACCGTTGACGCCCGGCATGGAGATGTCCAGCAACACCACTTCGCAGGGCACATGACGCAAGGTGTCGAGCAACTGCTCGCCATTGCTCGCCTCCCCCACCACCAGCAGGTCCTTGGCCAGGCCAATCAGCTGCTTGATGCCTTCACGGACGATGGTGTGGTCTTCGGCTACCAGTACACGGATCACAGACTTCTCCAGATTCAAGATCTATCGCGAGCAGGCTCGCCCCCACATTTGGAATGCGTTCCCCCTGTGGGAGCGAGCCTGCTCGCAAAAGCGTCGGCACAGACACCAAAAAATCTTCAGGCTTCGTCCAAAGGCACGCGCACTTCTAATGTCGTGCCCTCACCCGGTTCACTCTCCAGCGACAACTCGCCGCCCAGGATCAACACCCGCTCGCGCATGCCGACGATCCCAAAGGATGTTGGCCTGCCTGGCGCGGCGACAAATCCCACGCCATCATCGCTGACTGTCAGACACAACTCGTCACCTTCCAGCGCCAGCGTCAGTTCAACAGTATGCGCCTGGGCGTGGCGCATGACATTGGTCAGCGCTTCCTGAAGGATCCGGAACAGGCCGATAGCCTTGGCGTCGCTGAGCACTGGCAAATTGTCCGGCACCTGCACCAGACACGGGATCTGCGTGCGCGCCTCGAATCGGCGGGCCTGCCACTCTATGGCCGAGGCGATGCCAGCGTCGAGAATCGGCGGTCGCAATGCCGTGGCCACATCACGGACCAACTGAAACAACTGAGCGATCAAGCGCTTCATGCTGTTCAAGCGCTCGTTCAGACCCGGATCAAGCTGCGCGTAAGCCAGTTCGCACATGGACGTTTCCAGCTTCAACACTGTGAGCATCTGACCCAACTCGTCGTGAACTTCCCGGGCAATGCGCGCTTTTTCTTCCTCGCGCACGCTTTCCAGGTGCGCGGACAACTCACGCAGTTGTTCCCGGGAGCTGGCTAATTCCAGTTCGATGCGCTTGCTCTCGCTGATGTCCCAGACGATCCCGTCCCAGACATAGGCTCCGTCTTCCAGCCGACGGGTGATGGCCTTGATTTCCGCCCAGCGCTGCTCGCCTTGGCGCGTGAGAATTCGCCCCTGCCACGACCAGTCGCTGTCGGTATCCAGCGCATGATCCTGGGTCTGGTGATAGCTGGCCCTGTCATCCGGATGCACGAGGCTGCGCAGACCTTTGTCGCGATGCGCCAGCGTGGCCGGCGAATAACCCACCAGGCTTTCGCTGCCTTCGCTGATGTAGGCAAAGTCGATCTGACCGGTCACCGGCGCTCGCTCCAGGCGGAATACCAGCCCCGGAACATTGGCGGCGATGCCTTGCAGCCGCGCCTCGCTTTCCTGCAAGGCGGCCAGGGCGCGGCGCCGCTCGGTGACGTCGTTGAGGTAAACCACCAGGTATTCGCCATCGCGAAAGCGCAGAAAGCTCAACGAGACATCGGTCGGCAGAATGCTGCCGTCGGCGCGCACGCAATTGGTTTCGAAGCTTTGCGGGCCTTCTTCACTGGCCCGGGCGCGCTTCCACAGGTTCAGCCAGCGGTCCATGTGCAGGCTGGGTTCGAAATCGATCAAGGGCCGATCGATGATCCCACCAGCCGAATAGCCAAGCATGCTTTCCGCCGCGCGGTTGGCGTAGCGCACGTGGCTGTCCCAGTTGACCCAGAGGATACCGACGGTGCTTTGATCGATGGAAAACTGGGTGAGCCGCAATGCCTCTTCGCTGGCGGCGCGCAAGGCAATGTCTTCCTGCGCGGCCATCAAGCGTTGTTCCAGGCTGTGCTGCTGGCGACGCTGCCAGAACACGATGGCCATGCAGCTCAACGCCAGCACGGCCAGCAATAAACAGAGGTTTTGCCAGAAACCCGGGGACTCGGTGAGCCGCGGGTACTTGGGTTGCAGCCATTGATTGTGCAATTGCTCCAGGTCCTTGGCCGGGATAGCCCGCAATGCACTTTCGACGATGCCCGCCAGTTCCGGCTTGTCGCGGCGCGTGGCCACTCGCAGCAGCTGCGGCAAGCCGACATCCCCGACCACCACCAACCCGGCGAACTCCGGCTCGACGGACAGGCGCCCTAATTGCGCCTCATCAACCACCGCATAACCCGCCTGCTGGCCAGTCAGCAATTGCAATGCCTGACGCTCCATCGGGACGCCTTGCAGATTCAGGTGCGGATAGTTGCTACGCAGGTAATCGGCGATGGCGCTGGGCATGCGCACGGCAACGCGGGTCTGGCTGTCGAGCTTTTCCAGCTCGACAGCGCCCGCGCTTTTCTGGTCGCTGACCACCAGTTGCGGCACTCGCATGTAAGGGTCGGAAAACTGCCAGAGGCGCAATCCGCCAGGGGTTTGGGTCAGCCCCGGGGCGATGTCGATTTCGCCCTCGCGTGCAGCCGCCTCCAGTTGCTCAAGGTCGGGAAAGTTGCGCCAGCTCAGTTCGACGTTGAGGGTCTTTGCCAGCCACTTCATCAAGTCGACATTCACCCCGGACAGGCGCTGCAAGCGGCGATCATATTGCGCATAGGGCGCCTGCAACACCACGCCGACCCGCAACTCGTCCTGCTGCGCCAGCCAGTGCTGTTGTTTCGGAGTCAGTTGGGCAACGCGCTCCGGGGGCATGGCCGCCGCCCAACCCATCAAGGGAAACCACAAACAGCCGATAACCCACAGGCAGCGTAAACGCATCATTGAACTCTCACACACTGACAAATACTGACCAACCCATTAGGCTGCCGGAACAACTTCTGGCCTGGAATATCCGATGCCCCCTGTCTACCGCCTGGCACTGCCAGCATTGTGCCTGTCGCTGATCCTGCCATGCGCTTTTTCCGTCGAGGCGGCCGACCCGGCGCCTGCAGCAGCAGAAAAAACCGCCGAAGAAAAACCACTCGAACGTCAGCCGTTGCCTGAGCGTAGTCAGGAAGAAGCGACTGCACTTGAGCGAAAAATTCCGGCTCAGGAACAGCAACAACTGCAAGCGGGCACCGACACGTTTCTGGCCTTGTGGAAACCGGCCAATACCGCCGACCCCAAAGGCGCGGTGATTATCATCCCCGGCGCCGGCGAAACCGTTGACTGGCCGCAAGCGGTCGGTCCTTTGCGGCGCAAACTGCCGGACGCCGAGTGGAGCAGCCTGAGTATCACCTTGCCGGACCTGCAAAGCGATGCCATTGCGCCACGTATCGTAGAAGCAGCGCCAGCTCCCAAGGCCCCCGAAACCGGCAGCAAAGACTCGACCACTGCGGCCCCCATCGAACAGGTAGCCGGAGGCGAGGCCGATGTGGCCGACAAAGTCATCGCCGAAACCACTGAGGAGCAGTCCAAGGCCGATGCCGAGCGCATCTTCGCCCGGATCGACGCCGCACTCGCCTTCGCCGAACAGCAAAGCGCCCGCAGTATCGTGGTGTTGGGGCATGGTTCCGGCGCCTATTGGGCCACGCGTTACCTGAGCGAGAAGCAACCGTCGCAAGTCGAAAAGCTGGTGATGGTCGCCGCCCGGACACCGGTGGCAGCGAAGCCCGGTTTGGCGGAGCTGACCCCGACCCTGAAACTGCCGACCGCGGATATTTACTACAAGGACAAAGCGCCAGATCGCAACGCAGCACTGGAACGCCTGCAGGCCAGCAAGCGCTTGAAGTCATCGGCATTCAGCCAGGTCGCGCTCAAGGCGTTGCCCGATACCAAGGCCGAACAGGAGCAACTGTTCCGGCGGGTGCGGGGCTGGTTGAATCCGCAGAACCTGGCTAATTGACAGACCGAGGCGCCTTCATCGCGAGCAGGCTCGCTCCCACATCAGATCTCCAGCGTTAGAAGATCCCCTGTGGGAGCGAGCCTGCTCGCGATGGGGCAGCCACAAACAACGCGAACCTTCCTTACTAGCGAAAATCCCGCCGCTCCCGAATCAGTGTGTAGGCGTTATGCAGCTCACGCGTTCGCTCGGTAGCCTCACGCACCTGCAACGCCGTCGCGCCACTGCCGGCAATCTTGTCCGGATGATGGCGACTGAGCAGACGCCGATAGGCACGCTTGATCTGCGCCGGTTCAGTAGTGGCCGACACCCCCAAGAGCCTCAAGGCGTCCTGATAACTTGGCACGCTGTTGGCCAATGGCCGCTTCTGCGGCTCATAGTCGTGGGCCAGCGCCTGCACCTGGTGTGGCGTCCAGCCCAGCCACTGGCCCCATTGGCCGATCAATTCACGCTCGCTGCTGCCGGCACGACCATCGGCCCAGACCATTCGCCAGCAGGCGCGCAACACGCCCTCCGCCGCATGGGGCTGGGCACTCAGGCGACGCAGATAACCGCGTAGCCGGTCGCGGCCCGATTTGCCGCGATTGAACGCAGCAATCGCACGACGCTGGGCCGGCTCGGACATGTCCAGCGCACGCATTTCCGCTCGGGCCTGATCGATGTGCCCGGTCATCACCTGGCCGTCGCACTTGGCCAGGCGCCCCAACAGGACAAACAGTAATTCATCGTTACGCAACACCGGGCGACCGCCCAGTTTTTCCCGCAAGTGCCCCCAGCTCTGCAGGTGCAAGCGCCGGTCCAGCGCCTGCCCCAACAATGCGCCGAGCATGGCCCCCGGAAAGCTGGCTATGGCAAAACCCGCTCCGGCTCCGATCAGAGTCCCTGGCCATAGCATGTCAGCGGCTCGCTTCTATTAATGTTTCAACTTCGGCCAGACGCTCGTGAGTGCCGACATCGACCCAGTGCCCCCTCAATTGCTCGCCGGTCACCTGCCCCTCAGCCATGGCTTTGCGCAACAGCGGCGCGAGCTTGAAGGCCCCCGCGGTGCAACCGTCGAACAGCTGCGGATGCAACACGGCGATGCCGCTGTAGGTCAGAGTGTCGGCTTGCGGCTGCCCGTCGGTCACCCGGGTTCCGACCAGGCTGAAGTCCCCGGCCGGATGATGGGGCGGGTTGCTGGCCAGTACCAGGTGCGCCAGGCCGCTGATGGGTTGATGCAGCACACTGAAGTCGTAATCGGTCCAGATGTCGCCATTGACCACCACAAACGCTTCATCCCCCAGCAACGGCAAGGCGCGGAAAATCCCGCCGCCGGTTTCCAGGGGCTCACCCTCCGCCGAGTACTGAATGCTCACGCCATAGCGCGATCCATCGCCCAGGTAGTCTTCGATCTGCCGACCAAGCCAGGCGTGATTGATCACGATGTCGGTGAACCCGGCCGCGGCCAGTGCTCGCAGGTGATATTCGATCAGCGGCACACCGCCTGCACGAACCAGCGGTTTTGGCGTGGTCAGGGTCAGCGGGCGCATGCGCTCGCCTTTTCCCGCAGCCAGAATCATTGCCTTCATGCTTTCACTCCGGCGCGCAGACTGGCCAGCAACACATCCAGCTCGGCCAGTTCAGGGCGGCGAGCGATCACTGCTTCTATGTACGCAAAGAAACGCGGCACATCACCCAGGTAACGCGGTTTGCCGTCGCGATGGCAGATGCGCGCAAAAATGCCGATGACTTTCAGATGGCGTTGCACACCCATCAAATCGCTGGCCCGCAGGAAGTCCTCGAAGTCGGGCTGAACCGGTATTCCGAGGGCGCCCGCTTGCTGCCAGTAGCTTTCGAGCCAGCCGTGAACGCGTTCTTGCGGCCAGCTGAGAAATGCATCCTTGAACAGGCAGGTCACGTCGTAGGTCACCGGGCCATACACCGCATCCTGGAAATCCAGCACACCGGGATTGGGCTCGCTGAGCATCAGGTTGCGCGGCATGTAGTCGCGATGCACCAGGACTTTTGGCTGTGCCAGGGCGCTGTCGATCAACAGTTCGCTGACCTGCTGCCAGAGCACTTGCTGCGCCGCGTCGAATTCAATGCCCAATTCGCGCTTCACGTACCACTCGGGGAACAGTTCCAGCTCACGACGCAGCAAGGCCACGTCATAGCTCGGCAATGGCGCAATCATCGGCAACTGCTGGAAAGCCAGCAATGCTCGCAGGGCATCGTTGAACAAATTGTCGGCGTTTTCGCTGTCGATGACGTCCAGATAGGTCTTGTTGCCCAGGTCATTGAGCAAAAGAAAACCGCGCTCGAGATCTTCGGCATAAATTTTCGGCACATTTATTCCGGATTTCGCCAGCAAAAAGGCGATATCCACGAAGGGTTTACAGTTTTCCTGGGGTGGCGGCGCGTCCATCACGATGAAACTTTTGCCACCGCCTTCCCAGCGAAAATACCGCCGAAAACTCGCGTCGCTGCTGGCCGCAGTCAACGTGGACGGGGGGACGGCACCCCAACGTTGCTCGGCAAAAAAGGTCGCCAATTGTTCATCGAGCCAAACTTTCAGGTGTTGCAAGCGTACATCTTGATCAGGCATTGCAAGGGTCTCCGACGGCGCTAGCCGTCAAGCGGGTCATGCTTTATTATCCAGCATCTTTTTCAGACCATCGAGAGGCGTGCGGCCCACACCGCGGGCAGATGGCACGCAGGAAGCCCGGACTAATAAGATGGCATTGAAATCCCCCGCGTTTCGTAAAAAATTTCCGTTGTTGGTTACCGGCAGTTTGCTGGCGCTGCAACCCCTTGCCACTTCCTATGTGGTCGCCGCGGAACAGTTTGACTGTTCAGTCTCTGCTTCGGGTTCCTGGGACTGTGCGCCAAAGGCGCCGGCGGCGGCTTTGCCACCGCGTCCCGTTCATGACGGCAGCGCAGTTTCCGCCACCGGCGAAGCCCCGGCCGAGAGCGGCTCCAGCGAAGACGCTGGCGCCAAGCCGGTGCTGGTCACCGAATCCAAAGGCCGTGGCCTGAAGTCACGTAGCGCAGACTACAGTCACCTCGACTGGGTTCCCCGCGAGCAGCTCACCGCCGCACAATTGGCCGAAACCGGTCCTTATTGCTCTGGTTCCTATATCGAACCGATTCGTCCTGGCATGGATGACAAGACGAATAAAAGTGACGCTCCAACCTTTATCGGCGCAAAAGCCTCCCGCTATAAGCAGGATGAGCAGGTCGCGACCCTGGCCGGCGACGTTGTCATGCGCCAGGGCAGCATGCAGGTCGAAGCCGACGAAGCCAACCTGTACCAGGCCGAAAGCCGTGGCGACCTGAACGGCAACGTGCGCATTCGCGACAACGGCGCGCTGATCGTCGGCGACCATGCCGACGTGCAGCTCGACACCGGTGAAGCCAAGGTCGACAACGCCGAATACGTGATGCACAAATCCCGCGTCCGCGGTAATGCGCTGTACGCCAAGCGTGCCGAGAACGCGATCATCCGCCTCAAGGATGGTACGTACACCACGTGCGAACCGAACAGCAACGCCTGGCAACTCAAGGGCAACAACATCACCCTGAACCCGGCCACCGGTTTCGGGACAGCGACCAACGTGACGCTGCGGGTCAAGGACATTCCGGTCCTGTACACGCCGTACATCTATTTCCCGATCGACGACCGTCGCCAGTCCGGTTTCCTGCCGCCGACCATTGGCACCGGCAGCGATACCGGCTTCATGCTGGTCACCCCGTACTACTTCAACCTGGCGCCGAACTACGATGCCACGTTGTACCCGCGCTACATGGAGAAGCACGGCTTGTTGATGGAAGGCGAATTCCGCTACCTGACCAAGTCCAGCGAAGGCCAGTTCGGTGCGGCGTACCTCAACGACGAAAGCGACGAGCGCGACAAGCAGTCAGACGCCGAAAAAACCCGCTACATGTACAACTGGCAGCACAAGGGCGGTCTCGACTCCCGAGTGCTCACGCAAGTCGACTACACCAAGATCAGCGATCCGTATTACTTCCAGGATCTGCAGACCGACCAGATTGGCGTGAAAAGCAGTGACTACGTGAACCAACAGGGTTCCGTGACCTATCGTGGCGACAGCTATTCCGCTCGCGTGAACGCCCAGGCATACGAACTGGCGAGCGTGTCGAACATTACGCCGTACGACCGCCTGCCGCAGCTCACGCTCGACGGCATGCTGCCTTATCATCCGGAAGGCCTGGACTTCACGTACAACACTGAACTCGTGCGGTTTGACCGGGATCTGCAGAACGGAACATACTTCGATGAAGACGGTGTTGGCTCTCCCCGTCTCGATACCAACGTTCAAGGTCTGGCTCGCGCCAATGGCGACCGCCTGAATCTCGCGCCTGCCATGAGCCTGCCGATGAACACGACGTACGGTTTCCTGACACCGAAGCTCAAGTACCAGTACACCCAGTACCAACTGGATCTGGACAGCACTGGCAAAGGTCAGATTGCCAGTCAGACCGCAGAACAGGACAAGCTCCTGGGAACGTTTGACAGCAACCAGAATCGCGGCGTGCCGATCGCCAGCATCGACAGCGGCCTGTACTTCGATCGCAATACCCAGTATTTCGGCAAGAACTATCGCCAGACCCTCGAACCGCGCCTGTTCTACCTGTACGTACCTGAGGTCGACCAGGAAGACATCCCGGTATTCGATACCACCGAATACACCTTCAATTATGCGTCGCTGTTCCGTGACAACCGTTTCTCCGGCTCCGACCGTGTCGGCGACGAGAACAAACTGTCCCTGGGCGTGACCAGCCGCTGGATCGAAGACAACGGTTTCGAGCGTCAACGCATCAGTGTCGGCCAGGCCTTATACTTCAAGGACCGCGAAGTTCAGTTGCCGGGTATCGATGCAAAAACCCGCGCCGATGCCCATGCCAGCGTTTCGCCGTACGCACTGGAATACGAATATCGCTGGAACCGCGACTGGCGCACCACAGCCGACTACAACTGGGACCCGGACAGCCGCAGCCCTCGCTCGGGCAGCGCGATGTTCCACTACCAGCCTGAAGACAATCCGAACAAGATCGTCAACTTCGGCTACCGCTATCGCAATGACCAGGTCCGTTACGACCAGAACACCGGTAAATGGACTGTGGGCGGTGGCGACTACGGCACCCCTGGCCAGCCTGGCTTCGTGAAGGATTACTACAAGATCGAACAGCACGACTTCTCGGTGATCTGGCCGATCGTGCCGCAATGGAGCGCTATCAGCCGTTGGCAGTATGACTACAATCGCAACCGTACCCTGGATGCATTCGGTGGTTTCGAGTACGACAACTGCTGCTGGAAACTGCGCCTGATCAACCGTTACTTCGTTGATTATGACGAGTTCAGCCAGCAAGCACCGCAAAACGAAAAAGGCGACCATGGCGTCTTCCTCCAAATTGTTCTGAAGGGACTCGGCGGCCTTACCGGCGCCAAGGCAGAGAGTTTCCTCGACAAAGGCATTCAAGGTTATCGTGAACGTGAAGACCAAGCTTTCTGATTGTCTGCGCCCGCTGATGCTGGGCGCGCTGCTCCTGAGTACGGCGGCCAGCGCCGCCGTACAGTCCATCGACAAGGTGGTGGCCATCGTCGACAACGACGTGGTCATGCAGAGCCAACTGGACCAGCGCGTTCATGACGTTCAGCAAACCATTGCCAAGCGTGGTTCTGCCGTGCCGCCGGCCAGCGTGCTGGAGCAGCAGGTACTTGAGCGCCTGATCGTCGAAAACCTGCAATTGCAGATCGGCGATCGTTCCGGCATCCGCATTACCGATGAAGAGTTGAACCAGGCAGTCGGCACCATTGCCCAGCGCAACAACATGTCGGTCGAGCAGTTCCGCGCCGCCCTGACTCGCGACGGCCTGTCCTATGACGACGCACGTGAGCAGATCCGCCGCGAAATGGTCATCAGCCGTGTGCGCCAACGTCGGGTTGCCGAGCGCATTCAGGTCTCCGAGCAGGAAGTGAAGAACTTCCTGGCGTCAGACCTGGGCAAAATGCAGCTGTCCGAAGAGTTCCACCTGGCCAATATCCTGATTCCTACGCCGGAAAGCGCCAACTCCGATGCGATTCAGAATGCAGCCAAACAGGCCGATGCGATTTACCAGCAGCTCAAGCAGGGCGCTGACTTCGGTCAGTTGGCCATCGCCAAGTCTGCCAGCGAAACCGCACTGGAAGGTGGCGACATGGGCTGGCGTAAAGCCGCTCAATTGCCTCCGCCGTTCGATCGCCTGCTGAGCACCATGCCGGTAGGTGATGTCACCCAGCCAATGCGCACGCCAGGCGGTTTCATCATCCTGAAGATTCTCGGCAAGCGTGGCGGCGAGACCCAGATGCGCGATGAAGTGCATGTGCGCCACATCCTGGTCAAACCGAGCCCAATCCGCGACGAAGCGAAGACCAAGGCCCTGGCCGAGTCGCTCTACAGCCGTATCGAGTCTGGCGAAGACTTCGGCGAGCTGGCGAAAAACTACTCGGAAGACCCGGGTTCTGCCCTCAACGGTGGCGACCTGAGCTGGGTCGACCCGAACGCGCTGGTGCCCGAGTTCCGCGCGGTGATGGCCAAGACCCCGCAAGGTCAACTGTCCAGGCCGTTCCAGACTCAATACGGCTGGCACGTCCTGGAAGTCCTTGGCCGTCGCGCCACCGACAGCACCACACAGGCTCGCGAGCAGCAAGCAATGACCGTTTTGCGTAACCGCAAATACGACGAAGAGCTGCAAACCTGGCTGCGTCAGATCCGTGACGAAGCGTACGTGGAAATCAAACTCCCTGGCGCCGACCAGGCAGCGCAGTGAAACCCCAACGTTTCGCGCTGACACCCGGTGAACCAGCCGGCATAGGTCCCGACCTGTGCCTGCTGCTCGCCTCGCAAGCCCAGCCCTACCCCCTGATTGCCATTACCAGCCGCGACCTGCTCACTGAGCGGGCCGCGCAACTGGGCGTGGCTGTCGACTTGCTGCCGGTAAAACCGGACAACTGGCCGGATGCACCCGCGCCCGCCAACAGCCTGTATGTCTGGGATACACCGCTCAATGCCAAGGTCGTCACCGGGCAACTGGACAAGGCCAACGCTGCCTTCGTTCTGGAAACCCTGACTCGGGCCGGCCAGGGCTGCCTGAGCGGGGATTTTGCCGGCATGATCACCGCACCGGTGCACAAAGGCGTGATCAACGAATCCGGTATCGCCTTTTCCGGGCACACGGAATTCCTCGCCGACCTGACCCACACCGCGCAAGTGGTGATGATGCTGGCCACACGCGGCTTGCGCGTGGCTCTGGTGACTACTCACCTGCCCCTTCGCGAGATTGCCGATGCAATCACGCCGGAGCGCCTGGAACGCGTCACGCGAATCCTGCACGCCGACCTGCAAAACAAATTCGGCATCGCCCAGCCACGTATCCTGGTCTGCGGGCTCAACCCCCATGCCGGCGAAGGCGGACACCTGGGCCATGAAGAAATCGATATCATCGAACCCACATTAGAGCGCTTGCGCGGCGAGGGCATGGACCTTCGCGGCCCCCTGCCCGCCGACACTCTGTTTACCCCCAAATATCTGGAGCACTGCGATGCGGTGCTGGCGATGTACCACGACCAGGGCCTGCCGGTGCTGAAGTACAAAGGCTTCGGCGCAGCAGTCAACGTGACCCTCGGCTTGCCGATCATCCGCACCTCGGTCGACCACGGCACAGCCCTGGACCTGGCCGGCAGCGGCAAGATCGACACCGGCAGCCTGCAAGTCGCCCTGGAAACAGCCTACCAGATGGCCGAGACCCGTTTATGACCGAGCACTACCAACACAAGGCGCGCAAACGCTTTGGCCAGAACTTCCTGCACGATGCTGGCGTTATCGACCGTATCCTGCGCTCCATTCATGCCAAGAGCGACGACCGCCTGCTGGAAATCGGACCGGGCCAGGGCGCACTGACCCAAGGCCTGCTCAGCAGCGGCGCGCAACTCGACGTGGTGGAACTGGACAAGGACCTGATCCCGATCCTCAACCAGCAGTTTGCCAGCAAGAGCAACTTCAATCTGCATCAGGGCGATGCACTGAAGTTCGACTTCAACAGCCTGAATGCCGCGCCAGGTAGCCTGCGCGTGGTCGGCAACCTGCCGTACAACATCTCCACGCCACTGATTTTTCACCTACTGCACAACTCGCACCTGATCCGCGACATGCACTTCATGCTGCAAAAGGAAGTGGTCGAGCGCCTGGCTGCCGGTCCTGGTGGAGGTGACTGGGGCCGCCTGTCGATCATGGTTCAGTACCACTGCCGGGTCGAGCACCTTTTCAACGTTGGCCCGGGGGCATTCAACCCGCCGCCGAAAGTCGACTCGGCCATCGTGCGCCTGGTACCCCACGCAGTGCTGCCGCACCCGGCCAAGGATCACCGCTTGCTGGAGCGCGTCGTGCGCGAAGCGTTCAACCAGCGCCGCAAAACCCTGCGCAACACCCTCAAGCTGCTGCTGAGCAATGCCGAAATCGAAGCCGCCGGCGTCGACGGCAGCCTGCGCCCCGAGCAACTCGACCTGGCCGCCTTCGTGCGTCTGGCCGACAAGCTCAGCGAGCAGGCACCACAAACACCTGTTGCAGTCTGACAGGCGATGAGCGCTATCGGGTAGGACACCACTCTGGTCTACTACCCGATACTTGGCCTAGACTGAACCCATCAGCTACGCCCCGCGTCCCGCTTCGTTTTTAAGGCCCCTTGCATGTCCGATCCTCGTTATCAGGTCGACGTCAGCGTCGTCACCCGCTATCTGGCAGACCAATCGCAACCCGAGCACGACCGCTTTGCCTTCGCCTACACCATCACCGTGCAAAACAATGGCCAGATACCCGCCAAACTGCTTTCACGGCACTGGGTCATCACCGATGGCAACGGGCATGTCGAAGAAGTGCGCGGCGCTGGCGTGGTAGGTCAGCAGCCGTTGATCGAGCCTGGCGAGAGCCACACCTACAGCAGCGGCACGGTCCTGACCACCAAGGTCGGCACCATGCAAGGCACCTATCAGATGCTTTCCGACGACGGCAAACATTTCGATGCCATCATCGCGCCCTTCCGCCTGGCGGTGCCCGGAGCCCTGCACTGATGGCGACATACGCGGTTGGTGACCTGCAAGGCTGCCTTCAAGCCCTGCAATGCCTGCTCAAACAAGTGGCGTTCGACCCACAACGGGATCGTCTGTGGCTGGTGGGAGATCTGGTTAACCGCGGCCCGCAGTCTCTGGAAACCTTGCGCTTCCTCTACAGCATTCGCGAATCGCTGGTGTGCGTGCTCGGCAACCACGACCTGCACCTGCTGGCGGCCGGACGCAACATCGAACGCCTGAAGAAGGCCGATACCCTGCGCGAGATCGTTGAAGCGGCGGATTGCGCCGAACTGCTCGAATGGCTGCGCCAGCAAAAGCTCATGCACTATGACGAACAGCGCAACATTGCGCTGGTCCATGCCGGCATTCCACCCCAGTGGTCGCTGCGCAAAGCCTTGAAGTGCGCTGCCGAAGTCGAGACTGCCTTGCGTGACGACAACCTGTTGCCGCCTTACCTCGATGGCATGTACGGCAACGATCCGGCGAAATGGGACAACGACCTCAAAGGCGTGCCGCGTCTGCGGGTGATCACCAACTATTTCACGCGCATGCGTTTTTGCACCGCCGACGGCAAACTCGACCTCAAGAGCAAGGAAGGCCTCGATACCGCGCCCGCCGGCTACAAGCCCTGGTTCCAGCACAAGGAGCGCAAGACCAGGGATGTGAAAATCATCTTCGGTCACTGGGCAGCACTGGAAGGCAAGTGCGACGAGCCGGGCATCTCGGCGCTCGACACCGGTTGCGTCTGGGGCGGCGCACTGACCCTGATGAACGTCGACAGCGGTGAGCGCCTTTCGTGCAAATGCGACGAACACGGTCATGCCGTGCCGCCAGTCGCCTTATCCATACCCCAAATATCGTCAGCCGGCGCCCCGCGCTAGACTGCCCAATCAGCCGAGCCACAGGAGCCCGCCATGAGCGAATTCAAACGTATCCCCCCGGAACAGGCCCAGGCCCTGCGCGAACAAGGCGCGGTGGTGGTCGACGTCCGCGACCCGGCCACTTTTGCCGCCCTGCACATCGCAGGCTCCAGGCATCTGGACAATCATTCCCTGCACGCTTTCATCCAGGGTGCCGACCTCGACGCACCGACCGTGGTGGTCTGCTATCACGGCAATTCCAGCCAGGGCGCGGCCGCCTACCTGATCAGCCAGGGCTTCTCCGACGTCTACAGCATGGATGGCGGATTCGAGTTGTGGCGTACGACCTATCCAGCAGAAACCGCGCAAGGCACCTCCGAATAATTTTTTTGTAACGTTGCAGGCCCCGGCTCCCGCGGGCTGGCGCGGTGGCAGACGAACGGTCTGCCACAAACAATTACGCATCTTGCCTTTCCCTGCCGAATTCCCAACTATCCTTAAGCGCAGGCCATCCAAAACAGGGGAGAGCCGGTACACCGGCGCACGGATCATCGGGAGTAGCTTTCGGGGCGGTAAGCCTTGAGGGAGTTCTGGGGGGTAAACAGCAACCGCCTGTTCGGTTGCTGCCAGCATCGACTGAGTGATCCGGCGTCGGCTCCACGTATCGAGCGAGGTGACGTCATGAGTATCTTTAGCCACTTCCAACAACGCTTCGAGTCCACGCGCCAGGAAGAACTCTCTCTGCAAGAGTACCTGGAGCTGTGCAAAAAAGACCGCAGCGCCTATGTTTCCGCCGCCGAGCGTCTGCTGCTGGCCATCGGAGAACCGGAGCTGCTCGACACCTCGACCAACTCGAGACTGTCGCGAATCTTTTCCAACAAGGTGATCCGCCGCTATCCGGCCTTTGAAGACTTCCACGGGATGGAAGAATGCATCGACCAGATCGTGTCGTATTTCCGCCACGCCGCTCAGGGCCTGGAAGAGAAGAAACAGATCCTCTACCTGCTTGGCCCCGTCGGTGGCGGTAAATCGTCCCTGGCCGAGAAGCTCAAGCAACTGATGGAAAAAATACCCTTCTATGCGATCAAGGGCTCGCCGGTTTTCGAGTCACCCCTGGGTCTGTTCAACGCCACCGAAGATGGCGCGATCCTCGAGGAAGACTTCGGCATTCCACGGCGCTATCTCAATACCATCATGTCGCCATGGGCCACCAAACGCCTGGCCGAATTCGGCGGCGACATCAGCCAGTTCCGTGTGGTCAAACTCTATCCGTCGATCCTCAACCAGATCGCCGTAGCCAAGACCGAACCGGGCGATGAAAACAACCAGGACATCTCGGCACTGGTGGGTAAGGTCGATATCCGCAAACTGGAGGAATTCCCACAGAACGACGCCGATGCCTACAGCTACTCGGGCGCACTGTGCCGGTCCAACCAGGGCCTGATGGAATTCGTCGAAATGTTCAAGGCACCGATCAAGGTGCTGCACCCATTGCTTACGGCTACCCAGGAAGGCAACTACAACAGCACCGAAGGTCTTGGCGCGATTCCGTTCACCGGGATCCTGCTGGCCCACTCCAACGAATCGGAATGGCATACCTTCCGCAACAACAAGAACAACGAAGCCTTCATCGACCGGATCTACATCGTCAAAGTGCCGTACTGCCTGCGGGTCAGTGACGAAGTGAAGATCTACGACAAGCTGCTGTTCAACAGCTCGCTGGCCAAGGCTCATTGCGCGCCGGACACCCTGAAGATGCTGGCTCAGTTCACCGTGCTCTCGCGCCTCAAGGAGCCGGAAAACTCCAACATCTACTCGAAGATGCGCGTGTACGACGGCGAGAACCTCAAGGACACCGATCCGAAAGCCAAGTCGATCCAGGAATACCGCGACAACGCCGGTGTCGACGAAGGCATGAACGGTCTTTCCACCCGTTTCGCGTTCAAGATCCTGTCGAAGGTGTTCAACTTCGATCCGCACGAAATTGCCGCCAACCCGGTACATTTGCTCTACGTGCTGGAACAACAGATCGAACAGGAACAGTTCCAGGCGGAGACCCGTGAACGCTATCTGCGCTTCCTCAAGGAGTACCTGGCACCGCGCTATATCGAATTCATCGGCAAGGAGATCCAGACCGCCTACCTCGAGTCCTACAGCGAGTACGGCCAGAACATCTTCGATCGCTATGTGCTGTACGCCGACTTCTGGATCCAGGACCAGGAATACCGCGACCCGGAAACCGGCGAGATCCTCAACCGCGTAGCGTTGAACGAAGAACTGGAGAAAATCGAGAAACCGGCCGGCATCAGCAATCCGAAGGATTTCCGCAACGAAATCGTCAACTTCGTCCTGCGTGCCCGGGCCAACAACAACGGCAAGAACCCGACCTGGCTCAGCTACGAAAAACTGCGGGTGGTCATCGAGAAGAAAATGTTCTCCAACACCGAGGACCTGCTGCCAGTCATCAGCTTCAATGCCAAGGCCAGCAAAGAGGACCAGCAAAAACACAACGACTTCGTCACACGGATGGTCGAGCGCGGTTACACCGACAAACAGGTACGACTGCTGTCCGAGTGGTACCTGCGAGTCAGAAAATCACAATAACCCGCTGCCGGTCAGACCGGTTGTCGTCAGCCAGAGACCTGTGTGGGCTTTTCTGTTACACAGGCCTCTGGGAGGTGTTCGAAAGTCGGTAGCGAGTTCAGGCAGCATCCAAAGCGCTTGGGGGAGCGTTCAATATCCCTCGGCTCTCGGTTCGATGCTGTATCACCGCTCGCCCCTTTCAGGACAGCTTCTAAGGAGCAGTCATGAGCTATGTGATCGACCGACGTCTCAATGGCAAGAACAAGAGCACGGTGAACCGTCAGCGGTTTCTGCGGCGTTACCGTGACCACATCAAAAAGGCTGTCGAAGAGGCGGTCAGCCGGCGCTCCATTACCGATATGGAACACGGCGAACAAATCAGCATTCCCGGCCGCGACATCGACGAGCCGGTGCTCCACCACGGTCGCGGCGGCAAGCAGACGGTCGTGCACCCGGGCAACAAGGAATTCACCAGTGGCGAACATATCGCCCGTCCACCGGGAGGCGGTGGCGGCCGAGGCCCCGGCAAGGCCGGCAATTCCGGTGAAGGGATGGACGAATTCGTCTTCCAGATCACCCAGGAAGAATTCCTCGAATTCATGTTCGAGGATCTCGAACTGCCCAACCTGGTCAAGCGCAACCTGACCGGCACAGATACCTTCAAGACCGTGCGGGCCGGGATCAGCAACGAGGGCAACCCGTCGCGGATCAACATCATCCGCACCCTGCGTTCAGCCCACGCCCGGCGAATCGCCCTGTCCGGCAGCAGCCGGGCAAAACTGCGCGAAGCCAAGGAAGAACTTCTGCGAATCAAGCAGGAAGAACCAGACAACTTCGGCGATATTCAGGAAATAGAAGCTGAAATAGAAAAACTCAGCGCGCGCATTCACCGCATACCGTTTCTCGACACATTCGACCTCAAGTACAACCTGCTCATCAAGCAACCCAACCCCAGCTCCAAGGCTGTGATGTTCTGCCTGATGGACGTGTCCGGCTCGATGACCCAGGCGACCAAGGACATCGCCAAGCGCTTCTTTATCCTGCTGTACCTGTTTCTCAAGCGGAACTACGAAAAGATCGACGTAGTGTTCATCCGCCATCACACCAGTGCCCGCGAAGTGGATGAAGAGGAGTTTTTCTACTCCCGGGAAACCGGCGGCACCATCGTCTCCAGCGCCCTGAAACTGATGCAGGAGATCATGGCCGAGCGTTATCCGAGCAACGAGTGGAACATCTACGCCGCCCAGGCCTCCGACGGTGACAACTGGAACGATGACTCTCCGATCTGCCGCGACATCCTGATCAACCAGATCATGCCATTCGTGCAGTACTACACTTACGTTGAGATCACCCCGCGCGAACACCAGGCCCTGTGGTTCGAGTACGAACGCATCGCCGAAGCCTTTTCCGACACTTTTGCCCAGCAACAACTGGTCTCGGCCGGGGATATCTATCCGGTCTTCCGTGAACTCTTCCAGCGCAGGTTAGTGACATGACCGCCAAAGAGCAGAAGCGCCAACCCATTTCCACCGGCTCCGAATGGACGTTCGAGCTGATCCAGGCGTACGACCGCGAAATCAGTCGTATTGCGGCGGGTTACGCCCTCGACACATACCCCAACCAGATCGAAGTGATCACCGCCGAACAGATGATGGATGCCTACGCCTCCGTTGGCATGCCACTGGGTTATCACCACTGGTCCTACGGCAAACATTTCCTCAGTACTGAAAAATCCTACACCCGCGGCCAGATGGGCCTGGCGTACGAGATCGTGATCAACTCCGACCCGTGTATCGCCTACCTGATGGAAGAAAACACCATCTGCATGCAGGCGCTGGTGGTGGCCCATGCCTGCTACGGGCACAACAGCTTTTTCAAAGGCAATTACCTGTTCCGCACCTGGACCGACGCCAGTTCGATCATCGATTACCTGGTGTTTGCCAAGCAGTACATCATGCAATGCGAAGAGCGCCACGGTATCGACGCGGTCGAGGACCTGCTCGACTCCTGCCACGCACTGATGAACTATGGTGTCGACCGCTACAAACGCCCCTACCCGATTTCTGCTGAGGAAGAACGGCGCCGGCAAAAGGATCGGGAAGAGCATTTGCAGAAGCAGATCAACGATCTGTGGCGAACCATTCCCAAGGGCGCGGACAAGTTCAGCGACAAGGACAACGCACGCTTCCCCGCCGAACCTCAGGAAAACATCCTGTACTTCATCGAAAAACACGCTCCGCTACTGGAACCATGGCAACGGGAAATCGTGCGGATCGTGCGCAAGATCGCTCAATATTTTTACCCTCAACGTCAGACCCAGGTGATGAACGAAGGCTGGGCAACGTTCTGGCACTACACCTTGATGAATGACCTGTACGACGAAGGCCTGGTCACCGACGGCTTCATGATGGAGTTCCTGACATCCCACACCAGCGTGGTCTTTCAGCCGGGCTTCGACAGCCCTTACTACAGCGGCATCAACCCCTACACTCTCGGGTTTGCCATGTACCGGGACATCCGGCGCATGTGCGAAGAGCCCACCGAGGAAGATCGCCACTGGTTCCCGGAAATTGCCGGCACCGACTGGCTATCGTCCATCAAGTTCGCCATGAGCAGCTTCAAGGATGAAAGCTTCATCCTGCAGTACCTGTCGCCGAAGGTGATCCGAGACCTGAAGTTGTTCAGCATTCTCGATGACGACCAAAAGGACGATCTGCTGGTGCCAGCGATCCACGATGAAGAAGGCTACCGCATCATCCGTGAAACCCTGGCGGCGCAATACAATCTGGGCAATCGCGAGCCCAACGTGCAGATTTACAGCATCGACCGCCGTGGCGACCGCTCCCTGACCCTGCGGCACCAGCAACACGACCGCAAACCGCTGGGTGATTCCACCGAAGAAGTACTCAAACACCTGCACCGCCTCTGGGGCTTCGATATTCACCTGGAAACCCTGCAAGGCGATCAGGTGATGAAAACCCACCATGTTCCACCCAGAAGCGAGCACAGCGAAGGTGATTACGGCCGACTGGACCTGGCCGTCATCCATCTTTGATCCGCTTTACGCCTCCGAAAGCTCGATGCAACGGTTATCCTGTCGAGCTAACGGAGGTTTTTTATGCGTATTTATAAAGTCGGCGGCGCAGTTCGTGATCGCCTGCTGGGCAAACCGGTTACCGATATCGACTGGGTCGTGGTCGGCGCCACCACCGAAGAAATGCTCGCCAAGGGCTTTCGCCCGGTGGGCGCGGACTTCCCGGTTTTCCTTCATCCAAAAAGCGGTGAGGAGTATGCCCTCGCCCGCACCGAGCGCAAAAGCGGGCGCGGTTACGGCGGGTTCACTTTTCACGCCAGCCCTGAAGTCACCCTCGAAGAAGACTTGATCCGTCGCGACCTGACCATCAACGCCATGGCCGAAGACGATCAGCAAAACCTGACTGACCCGTACCACGGCCAGCGAGATCTCGAAGCACGCCTGCTTCGCCATGTTTCCCCGGCATTTGCCGAAGATCCGCTCCGGGTCCTGCGTGTTGCCCGCTTTGCGGCGCGCTACGCGACGCTGGGCTTTACCGTTGCCCCGGAAACCCTGGAGCTGATGCGCCAACTCAGCGAGTCAAACGAACTTGAGGCGCTGACCCCGGAGCGCAGCTGGAAGGAAATTTCCCGCGCGCTGATGGAAGATCAGCCACAGGTGTTTGTTGAGGTATTGCGCGCATGCGGCGCACTCAAGGTACTGATGCCCGAGGTCGACGCGCTGTTCGGCGTACCACAACCCCCGGCCCATCACCCGGAAATCGATACCGGCGCGCACACCCTCAGCGTTTTGCAGCAAGCCGCCATACACAAACAACCACTGACCGTACGCTGGGCCTGCCTGCTGCACGACCTGGGCAAAGGCCTGACGCCAGAGCAGGAATGGCCGCGACACATTGCCCACGAGTTCAAGGGGCTGAAGCTGATCAAAGCGGTCAATGAGCGCTTCAAGGTGCCGAGAGACTGCCAGGAACTGGCTCTGCTGGTGGGCGAGTATCACACCCACGGGCATCGCGCCCATGAGCTGAAGCCATCGACATTGCTGGAACTGCTGCAAAGCTTCGACGTTTTCCGTCGACCACAGCGGTTCGAGGAGTTCATCGCAGCATGTGAAATGGATGCGCGTGGGCGCAAAGGGCTGGAAGAAAAAAGTTATCCACAGGCGGATTATTTGCGCGGCGCAGCAACCGCTGCTCGCAACGTGGCAGTTCAGCCGTTGCTGGAGCAAGGCTTCAAGGGACCGGAGCTGGGGGAGGCAATCAAGCGTGAGCGGCTGAAGGCGCTGAAGACCCACAAAGAAAAAGCCTGAACAGGATAAAAGATCGCAGCCTTTGGCAGCTCCTACAGGACGCATCAATCCTTGTAGGAGCTGCCAAAGGCTGCGATCTTTTTACCTTTAGGAGCTGCCGAAGGCTGCGATCTTTTTGCCTTACAGTAAATCAGAGGGTGTCAGCTGTTTACCACACCACTCGAAAGCCACTGGCGCCAACACTTGATCAATCTGCGCTTCACTCCACAAGGTCGCAAAGCTCTTGCCTACACCCAAGTGCACGCGATCCGGCGCTATCAACGACAACGGCCACAGAACGAACGCATTTTTCAGAATTTCTGCCCGCGGCAAGATCAAGCCATCGAAGTTGCCCACCAGATCACCAAACAGCAACACGTCGATATCCAGCGGCAAACCTCGGCGATCCGGGGCATAACGACCGTTATCTGCCTCAATGAATTTCAGCCGCCGATCCAGCTCCATCAATGGCAGATCGGTATACGCCGACACCACGAAATTGAAGAACGGCCCGCTCTTGATACCCACCGGCTGGCTTTCGAACACCGCCGAACAGCGGATATCCACCAGGAACTCCGCCAATGCATCGAGCCCTGCCCGCAAATGGGTTTCACGCTCGATATTGCTACCGAGCCCGAGGTACACCTGAGTCAGCGACATCCGCGCTCGATCTCCACACCCACGCCGCCGGTGGCGGCAGGAATCGCACCTGGCTTGGTCAGCTTGAGGCGCACCCAGGTGATCTTGAATTCGCTCATCAGCACTTCAACCAGGCGCTCGGCAAAGGTTTCAACCAGCTGGAACTGCGCCTGCTCGGCAAACACCTGGATGCGCGAGGAAACACTGGCGTAGTCGAGCGCCAGGGTCAGGTCATCACCGACTGCGGCCGGGCGATTATCCCAGGCGAAGCTCAGATCAAGACGCAAGCACTGTCGGATGCTTCGCTCCCAGTCGTAGGCACCAATCACCGTGTCGACTTCCAGGCCCTCGATAAACACTCTGTCCAAGCACTTCTCTCCGCTACACGACAAGGGCGCAATGCGCCGTTAGAATCAGGGCTTCCTCGCCCGGAATAGTTAGCATGTTTTGGTTATTGGCGATCCTCGCCTACCTGCTCGGCTCTCTGTCCTTTGCCATTTTGCTCAGCCGCCTGACCGGTAACCCGGATCCGCGAATGAGTGGTTCTGGCAATGCCGGTGCCACCAACATGTTGCGCCTGGCCGGCAAGAAGCTCGCCACCCTGACCCTGCTCGGCGACCTTTGCAAAGGCCTGCTGCCGGTACTGATTGCGCGTCTTGCGGGCCTTTCGCAGCAGGAGCAAGCCTGGATCGGCGTCTATGCCGTCATCGGTCATCTGTTTCCGTTGTACTTCCGCTTTCGCGGTGGCAAAGGTGTCGCCACCGCTGCCGGCATGTTACTGGGACTGTACCCGCCCGCAGCCCTTCTGGCGGTCTGTACCTGGCTCCTGACGTTCTACCTGACCCGTACCAGCTCCCTGGCCGCCCTGATCGCCACGCCGCTGACCCTGCCGTTGCTGGCCTGGCAAGAGCCTGCAGCCCTGCTGCCCATGAGCACGCTCACCGGGCTGATCGTCTGGCGCCATCGCGGCAATCTACGCGACCTGTTTGCCGGGCGCGAACGGCACTTTTAGTTGCCGGGCATGAGCGCCGCTCATCACAACGCCGACAACTGCTCCATCGGCCAACGCGCCTGCACACTGATCGCCAGGCTTTCCTGCTGACCGGCCTGCAAGCGCTGGCAACCGGCAAAGGCGATCATCGCGCCGTTATCGGTGCAGAACTGCGGACGGGCATAAAACACATCACCCTTCATGTCCCCGAGCATTTTTTCCAGGGAAGTGCGTAACGCCTTGTTGGCACTGACGCCCCCAGCGATCACCAGGCGTTTCATGCCGGCGGCTTTCAGGGCGCGCTTACACTTGATGGTCAAAGTCTCCACCACGGCCTGCTGGAACGCCAGCGCGATGTCGCATTGGGCTTGCTGGCCGTCGTCCCCGGCGCTGACGCACTGCTGCCAAGTGTTCAATGCAAAGGTTTTCAGGCCGCTGAAGCTGAAATCCAGGCCCGGGCGGTCGCACATCGGACGCGGGAAGACGAAACGTCCTGCAACACCCTGCTCTGCAAGGCGAGCGATCTCCGGTCCGCCCGGATAATTGAGGCCCATCATCTTGGCCGTCTTGTCGAAGGCTTCGCCGGCAGCGTCATCCAGGGTCTCGCCCAGGAGCGTGTACTGACCAATTCCGTCGACCTGAACCAGTTGCGTATGGCCACCCGAGACCAACAAAGCGACGAACGGGAATTCCGGCGGTTGCGACTCCAGCATCGGTGCCAGCAAGTGGCCTTCCATGTGATGCACGCCAAGGGCCGGAATGCCCCAGGCAAAGGCCAGCGCCTGAGCACAGGAAGCCCCTACCAGCAACGCGCCCACCAGGCCAGGACCCGCGGTGTAGGCGATCGCATTGATCTCGGTCGGCACGCAGTCGGCCTCGGCCAACACCTGACGAATCAAGGGCAGCATGCGTTTGACGTGATCGCGCGAAGCCAGCTCCGGTACCACGCCGCCATAGGCGCGGTGCAGGTCGATCTGACTGAACAGCGCATCGGCCAGCAGGCCGCGCTCACTGTCGTAAAGTGCGACACCGGTTTCGTCGCAGGAGGTTTCTAATCCCAGTACTAGCATGGGTTTGCGCCTTGTTTAGGCTGAATTCGAAGGCGCGCATAATAGTCGTCGCGTGATGCCCCGACCAGCGGTTTTCGATCAGAGGCTTTGCATTCCGAGCGATGAGGGGTTAACATCCGCAACCCTTAAAAACCGACGTCTTCAAGTGCTCTTTTGCCGCGAGGATGTTGACCCCGGTAATGAATGAAGGTAGCTCTGGATGCCAGCCGTCAAAGTAAAAGAGAACGAACCCTTCGACGTAGCTCTGCGTCGTTTCAAGCGCTCCTGCGAAAAAGCCGGTGTACTGGCTGAAGTTCGTAGCCGCGAATTTTACGAGAAGCCAACTTCTGAGCGTAAGCGCAAAGCAGCAGCCGCTGTTAAGCGTCACGCCAAGAAAGTTCAGCGCGAACAGCGCCGCGCCGTTCGTCTGTACTAATACACAGACGATCGTAGCAAGCTTCTGCCAAGCCCGGCCCTCAGCCGGGCTTATGGCATTTGCGTAAAACGCTTGATGCTTCACCGTCAAAGCCGCAGACGCGACCGAGACAAATCTGCTTCACCACGTCAGACCTGGCTCTTTTGCCAGCGGTGCACGTCTTTTCTGACGAGCCTTTCAAGGCTACTGACGAGCACACCCACTGATTCCTCTCACGACGATCAGCCCAAGGCACCTGCTTGCGTGCCAGATGATGAGCTATCCGGGGCCTATGATTGGCCACAGCGGATTCAGCGCAACACATTCAAACAGTCGAATACTGATTGGCATTAACGTCAGTGGATTTTCGGCAGATACACTTCCCGACAGCGATTACGCAGACGACACTGGTCGAGCCGCACACTTTGCGCGCCTCAAACAATGACCGCGTTCGATCGCCGCACGTTTCGGGTTCCTTTCAGCGCAGATGACGAGAACGCCATGGCCGGGTTAATTCCCCAGAGCTTCATTGACGACCTTCTGAACCGCACCGACATCGTCGATGTGGTCAGCTCGCGCCTGCAATTGAAAAAGGCCGGCAAGAACCACACCGCCTGCTGCCCGTTCCACAAGGAAAAGACTCCATCGTTCAGTGTCAGCCCCGACAAGCAGTTCTATTACTGCTTCGGTTGCGGCGCTGGCGGCAACGCCCTCGGCTTCATCATGGACCACGACAACCTGGATTTCGTCCAGGCCGTCGAAGAGCTGGCCAAAGCCGCCGGTATGGAAATCCCCCGCGAAGAAAGCGGCCGCCCGCATAAACCGCGACAGCCAACCGATTCGCCGCTGTATCCGCTACTCAGCGCCGCCGCCGACTTTTATCGCCAGGCCCTGAAAAGTCATCCATCGCGCAAGGCCGCCGTGGACTACCTGAAAGGGCGCGGGCTGACCGGCGAAATTGCCAGGGACTTCGGCCTGGGTTTTGCTCCGCCTGGCTGGGACAACCTGTTCAAGCACTTGAGCAGCGATACCCTGCAACAAAAAGCCATGATCGATGCCGGCCTGCTGATCGAAAACGCCGAAAGCGGCAAACGTTACGACCGCTTCCGCGACCGCGTGATGTTCCCGATCCGCGACAGTCGCGGGCGCGTCATCGCCTTTGGCGGCCGGGTATTGGGCGACGACAAGCCGAAGTACCTGAATTCCCCGGAAACTCCGGTTTTCCATAAAGGCCAGGAACTCTACGGCCTGTACGAAGCGCGCAAGACCAACCGCAATCTCGACGAGATCATCGTCGTCGAGGGTTACATGGACGTCATAGCCCTGGCCCAGCAAGGCCTGCGCAATGCCGTTGCGACCCTGGGCACCGCTACCAGCGAGGAACACCTCAAGCGACTGTTTCGCGTCGTGCCCAGCGTGCTGTTCTGCTTCGACGGCGATCAGGCCGGTCGCAATGCGGCATGGCGGGCGCTGGAAGCGACACTTTCGAGCCTGCAGGACGGTCGTCGCGCACGTTTTCTGTTCCTGCCCGAAGGCGAAGACCCGGACACCCTGGTCCGCTCCGAAGGCACCGATGCCTTCCGCGCACGGATCAACCAGCACGCACAGCCTCTGGCCGATTATTTCTTCCAGCAGCTGACGGAAGAAGCCGACCCGCGCTCGCTCGAGGGCAAGGCCCACATGGCCACCCTCGCCGCGCCACTGATCGACAAAGTCCCCGGCGCCAACCTGCGCACCTTGATGCGTCAGCGCCTGAGCGAAATCACCGGTCTTAGCGGCGAAGCAGTGAGCCAGCTGGCACAAAGCGCCCCGCAAGAAGCACCGCCGGCCTACGACCCGGGCATCGATTACGACGCAATGCCCGATTACAGCGACTATCATCAGCCGCAGGCACAGGAAATGTATGTGCCGCAGCAGGAATGGACGCCGAAGAAACCGGGTGCAGGAGGCAAGAAATGGGACAAGAAACCATGGGACAAGAATGGCAAGCGAGGCGGTGATCGCGATCAACCCCGCGCGCCACGGGTGCCCGCCGCCGTAGAACCGCCAACCCTCGCCGCCTTGCGCACGCTGCTGCATCACCCGCAATTGGCCGAAAAAGTCGAGGATGCCGGGCACTTCGCCGCCGAAGATCACACCAACACACAATTGCTGGTGGCGCTGCTCGAAGCCGTGCAGAAGAATCCCAAGCTAAACTCAATTCAGCTGATTGCCCGTTGGCACGGCACAGAACAAGGCCGCCTGCTCAAAGCCCTGGCGGAAAAGGAATGGCTGATTGATGGAGACAACCTTGAACAACAGTTTTTCGACACCATTACTAGCTTGTCGGCCCGCCAACGCGAGCGAAACCTGGAACAACTTCTTAGAAAAGCACGTCAAAGCGAATTGACCAGCGAAGAGAAAAATCAACTGCGCGACCTCTTGAGTCGCAATGTTTCCGCATCAAACCCGACCTCAACTGGCGCGTGAGGTCATTGCTCAGGTATAATCCTCGGCTTGTTTTTTGCCCGCCAAGACCTTCAGTGGATAGGGTGTTATGTCCGGAAAAGCGCAACAGCAGTCTCGTATCAAAGAGTTGATCACCCTTGGTCGTGAGCAGGGCTACCTGACTTACGCGGAGGTCAACGACCACCTGCCGGAGGATATTTCAGATCCGGAACAGGTGGAAGACATCATCCGCATGATCAATGACATGGGGATCAACGTATTCGAGGTTGCGCCAGATAAGGATTCCCTTATGCTGGCCGACGCCGATACCGACGAAGCCGCAGCCGAAGAGGCCGCTGCAGCGTTGGCTGCGGTCGAGACCGACATTGGTCGCACTACCGACCCGGTGCGCATGTACATGCGCGAAATGGGTACGGTGGAGCTCCTCACACGTGAAGGCGAAATCGAAATCGCCAAGCGTATTGAAGAGGGCATCCGTGAGGTGATGAGCGCAATCGCGCACTTCCCCGGCACGGTTGATCATATTCTCTCCGAGTACACCCGCGTCACCACCGAAGGTGGTCGCCTGTCTGACGTCCTGAGCGGTTATATCGACCCGGACGACGGCATCGCGCCGCCTGCGGCAGAAGTGCCGCCGCCGATTGACGCGAAAGCCGTCAAGGCGGATGACGATTCCGACGACGAAGACGGTGAGGCCTCGGATGACGAGGAAGAAGCCGAAAGCGGTCCGGATCCAGTCATCGCTGCACAGCGCTTCGGCGCTGTGGCCGATCAGATGGAAATCACCCGCAAGGCGCTGAAAAAGCACGGTCGCAACAACAAGGCAGCAATTGCCGAGCTGTTGGCCCTGGCCGAGCTGTTCATGCCGATCAAACTGGTGCCGAAGCAATTCGAAGGCCTGGTCGAGCGTGTTCGCAGTGCCCTCGATCGCCTGCGTCAGCAAGAGCGCGCAATCATGCAGCTCTGCGTTCGTGATGCACGCATGCCGCGTGCCGACTTCCTGCGCCAGTTCCCGGGCAACGAAGTCGACGAAAGCTGGAGTGATGCCCTGGCCAAAGGCAAAGGCAAATACGCTGAAGCCATTGGTCGTCTGCAGCCGGACATTATCCGTTGCCAGCAGAAGCTGACCGCGCTGGAAGCCGAAACCGGTTTGACCATCGCCGAGATCAAGGACATCAACCGTCGCATGTCGATCGGTGAGGCCAAGGCCCGCCGCGCGAAGAAAGAGATGGTTGAAGCCAACTTGCGCCTGGTGATCTCCATCGCCAAGAAGTACACCAACCGTGGCCTGCAATTCCTCGATCTGATCCAGGAAGGCAACATTGGCTTGATGAAAGCGGTAGACAAGTTCGAATACCGCCGCGGCTACAAATTCTCGACTTATGCCACCTGGTGGATCCGTCAGGCGATCACTCGCTCGATCGCCGACCAGGCCCGCACCATCCGTATTCCGGTGCACATGATCGAGACGATCAACAAGCTCAACCGCATTTCCCGGCAGATGTTGCAGGAAATGGGTCGCGAACCGACCCCGGAAGAGCTGGGCGAACGCATGGAAATGCCTGAGGACAAGATCCGCAAGGTATTGAAGATCGCAAAAGAGCCGATCTCCATGGAAACCCCGATCGGTGATGACGAAGACTCCCACCTGGGTGACTTCATCGAAGACTCGACCATGCAGTCGCCAATCGATGTTGCAACCGTTGAGAGCCTTAAGGAAGCGACTCGCGAAGTGCTGTCCGGCCTCACTGCCCGTGAAGCCAAGGTACTGCGCATGCGCTTCGGTATCGACATGAATACCGACCACACCCTCGAAGAGGTTGGTAAGCAGTTCGACGTGACCCGTGAGCGGATTCGTCAGATCGAAGCCAAGGCGCTGCGCAAGCTGCGCCACCCGACGAGAAGCGAGCATCTGCGCTCCTTCCTCGACGAGTGATCACAGAACCCCCGGCCCAGGCCGGGGGTTTTGCTTTGTACAGATTAAATCCCCCCGCTCCCCCCCTCCGCCCTGTAGCCGTCTACACTCGAAACATTCCCCCGAGCCATAACGAGACCGTTATGCCCAGACTGCCGACCGTGCTTTTTTTGCTGTCGCTGATGACCTGGACCGCAACGGCTGGCGCGCTGACTCTAACCGACGAAGAACGTAGCTGGCTGGCGGGTCACCCGGAATTGCGCCTGGGTGTCGATGCCTCGTGGCCGCCCTTCGAGTTTCGTGACGATGAGGGCCGCTACCAGGGCCTTGCCGCGGATTACATCGAGGTCATCCGCAAAAGGCTGGCAACCCGGCTCACACCCATCGAGCCGGTGAGCTGGACCGCCGTCCTGGAACAGGCCAAAAAGGGCAAACTGGACTTGCTGCCGGGCATCATGTCGACCCCTGAACGCCAGAAATACCTGTCGTTCACCCGCCCCTATCTGGATTTTCCGATTGTCATCCTGGCCCATGTCGGGGGCCCCCAGCCACATAACCTGCAAGACCTGTACGGCCTGAAAATCGCTGTAGTGGAAAACTACGCTCCCCACGAACTGCTGCGCACCCACCATCCCGACTTGAACCTGGTGGCGATGCCCAACGTCAGCTCGACGCTACAGGCGCTGGCCACCGACGAAGTGGACGCCGTGGTGGGCGATCTGGCTTCCAGCGTCTGGAGCCTGCGCCAACTCAAGCTCGATGGGTTGTATGTCAGTGGTGAAACCCCCTATCGCTATCAACTGGCCATGGCTGTACCCCGCGACAACAAGATGCTGGTCGGCATTCTCGACAAAGTCCTGGCGGACATGAGCCCCGCTGAAATCAGCGCTATTCAGGAACATTGGGTCGGCAACGTCCTCGATCATCGAACTTTCTGGAATGACCTGCTGGTGTATGGCCTGCCCGGATTGCTGCTGCTTTCTACCGTGCTGGCGGTGGTTATCCGCATCAACCGCCGCTTGAGCTCGGAAATCGCCCGCCGGGTCGACCTTGAACAGGAACTGCGCAGCAGCGAATACCACTACCGAGGCCTGGTGGAGAGCCTGTCGGCCATCGCCTGGGAAGCAAAAGTCACCGACTTCACCTACAGCTATGTATCGCCCCACGCCGAAGACCTTCTCGGTTATCCCCTGTCCCATTGGCTGATTCCGGGCTTCTGGCGCAACATCATTCACCCCGCCGACCTGACCCGCGCCCAGACCTTCTGCGATCACGAAGTACTGGCCGGGCGCGATCACCGCCTCGACTACCGGGTGATCACCGCCGACGGCCGCTGCCTGTGGGTGCGCGATATCGTCAGCCTGATCGAACACGGGCATGAGCCGGTGCTGCGCGGGTTGATGATCGATATCACCGACGCCAAGCGCACCGAGGAAGCGCTGCGCCTGTCGGAACAGAAATTCGCTTCCGTGTTCCAGCAATGCCCGGACATTCTGGTGATCGCTCGCCTGAGCGACGGTTGTCTGCTGGAAGTCAACGAAGCGTTCGAAGAACAGATCGGCCTCAAGGCCGAGGACGTCATTGGCCAGACAGCCACCAACCTGAACATCTGGGGGATTCCCGGTGTTGGGCCGGGTCTGTTGCAACGCTTGCAGGCCGGCAGCATCCGCAACCTGGAAATGCCCTTTCGTCGCAGCAACGGCCAGGTGTTTACCGGACTGATCTCCGCCGAACCGTTCAACCTCGACATGACACAGGCGCTGGTGGTCGTGGTGCGGGACATCACCCAACTCAAGGAAACCCAGCAACAGCTGCAAACTTCCGAAGAAAAATTCGCCAAGGCTTTCCATGCCTCCCCCGACGGCTTGCTGCTGTCGCGGCAAAGCGATGGCCTGCTGTTGGAAGTCAACGAGGGTTTTAGCCGCATCACCGGGTTCAACAGCGCCATGTCGGTGGATCGTTCGGCGCTGGACCTGGGGATCTGGGTCAACCTCAATGAACGCAAGCAAATGCTCGATCTGCTGCACCGGGACGGTTTTGTCCGCGACTACAGTTGCCATATCCGCCGCAGCGACGGGCAGATCCGCCTTTGTGAAGTGTCCAGCCGTCCGCTGCCGATTGGCGATGAAGACTGCATGCTGACCATCGCCCGGGACATCACCGAGCGACACCTGATGCAGGAAAAACTGCAACAGGCCGCCACCGTGTTCGAAAGCACCGCCGAAGGCGTGTTGATCACCGATACCCAGCAGCACATCAGCGCAGTCAACCGTGCGTTTTCCGAAATCACCGGTTACAGCGAAAGCGAAGCGCTGGGCCACACGCCGCGCCTGCTCGCCTCGGGCCTGCATGACAGCGCATTCTATGCGGCCATGTGGCATCAATTGACCGCCGAAGGTCATTGGCAAGGCGAGATTTCCAATCGACGCAAGAATGGCGAGCTGTACCCGAGCTGGCTGACCATCAGTGCCGTGCGCAACCACGACAAGTTCATCACCCACTTTGTCGCAGTATTCGCCGACATTTCCAGCCTCAAGCATGCCCAGGCCAAACTCGACTATCAGGCACACCACGACCCGCTGACCGGCCTGCCGAACCGCACGCTATTCGAAAGCCGCTTGTTGACGGCGCTCAACAACCAGCAGGAAAACGGCGGCCAGGGTGCCGTGCTGTTCCTCGACCTTGACCGCTTCAAGCACATCAACGACAGCCTCGGCCACCCGGTCGGCGACCTGCTGCTCAAGGGCATTGCCGTACGCCTCAAGGAGCAGCTGCGTGACATCGACACCGTTGCGCGCCTGGGTGGCGACGAGTTCATCATTCTGTTGCCGGGCCTGCAACAATCCAGCGATGCCGACCACATCGCCACCAAGTTGCTCAACTGTTTCGGCGCGCCGTTCCAGGCTGGCGAACACGAGTTTTTCATCAGCGCCAGCATCGGCACCAGCCTCTATCCGAAGGATGGTTGCGACGTTGCCACACTGATCAAGAACGCCGACGCCGCGATGTACCGCTCCAAGGCCAAGGGCCGCAACCGTGTCGAAAGCTACACCCGCGACCTCACCGCTCAGGCCAGTGAACGCGTGGCGCTGGAACACGAACTGCGCCGCGCCATCGAACGCAATGAGCTGCACCTGTGCTACCAACCGAAAATCAGCCTCGAAGACTACAGCCTGGTCGGTGCCGAAGCACTGATCCGTTGGCGCCATCCGACCTTTGGCGACGTGCCGCGAGAACACTTCATCCCGCTGGCTGAAGAAAACGGCATGATCCTGCAAATCGGCGACTGGGTCCTGGAAACCGCCTGCCGGCAGATGGCCGAATGGCACCGGCTGTACGGAAGTCCCGGCCCGCTGTCGGTCAACCTTGCCGGTGCCCAATTGCGCCAACCCAACCTGCTGGGCCGTATCGAGCAGTTGCTCAAGGACAACGGCCTCAACCCCGGCTTCCTGCAACTGGAAATCACCGAAAACTTCATCATGAGCCAGGCCGAAGAAGCGCTGGCGGTGCTGCACCAACTCAAACATCTGGGCGTGCAACTGGCCATCGATGACTTCGGCACCGGTTACTCGTCCCTGAGTTACCTCAAGCGCCTGCCGCTAGACATCCTCAAGATCGATCAGTCCTTCGTCCGCGGCCTGCCGGACGATCCCCATGATGCGGCGATCGTACGGGCCATCATTGCGCTCGGACGCAGCATGCCATTCACCGTGATTGCCGAAGGGGTCGAGACCCTGGCGCAACAACAATTCCTCGCCGCCGAGGGCTGCGAGCAAATCCAGGGCTACATCGTCAGCCTGCCCCTGACAGCGGACGAATTTGCCGCGACATTTCTTCGTACAACCGTAATGGCTTTTTCAGATAGCACAGCCGCGAAACCGTCGTTATAATCCGCGGCCTACTGAGGGCCTATAGCTCAGTTGGTTAGAGCAGAGGACTCATAATCCTTTGGTCCACGGTTCAAGTCCGTGTGGGCCCACCAAACAAGAAAGCCGCGCATTGCGCGGCTTTCGCCAGATCTGATGATTGACGCGGGTAGCAACTTTCATTAGATTTGCCCCATCGAAGCGACTGACCGGATGAGATTGAGCGCTTCCCAGCGGCGAAAGCCGTAACCGTGCAAGGCGGTTCGCAAGTGGTGTCCGGATCTGTTTTACCGAATCGAAGAAGACGCCTGCGGCGTCTTTTTTCGTTTCTGTCCCTAGCGTTTGGTCGAACTCGGTTGCCGTAAATAAACCTTACCGCACAGCAACATAAAGCCGATCTTCCCCAGCAACCTCGGCGGTTGCCTGGTTTGGTGATATGCACTTTCAACCACCAGATTCAGATCCTGCGGTTTTTCCTCCGCGGCCCGACGCAGTTCAAAAAACACGTGATAAGGCCCGGCCGGGTCCAGAATCATCATAGAGAAAGCCCAATTGCGCCGCGTCGCAGTCTCACGGACCTTGGACTGGGGATGATTTAACCGATGTATCACTGCCGGCAGCGCTAATGACAGCCGATAACGGATTGAACAGAAGGTGCGCGGTCGTCCGGCACTATCAAGAATGATTGGCTCTGCGACTGGATGCGTCTCTGCGTCGTAACCCTGGCTGAAACAGTGATTCGAAAAAGTGACATGCACCCGCAAGTCACGCTTGGCCAACTGACTCGAAATCGTGAAGTTGAATGGTTCTAGGTGAGCAAAATCGTAGGTCTGATCGCCAATGGTCAGTGCTGGAAAATAGGCGGTCACTTCCGTCTCCACTCCGCCAACTTCGAACCAAGGTCCGACGTCACGAAAAAGAACGAATGATCGACAAGAGACCGCTGCCGTGTATGTCAGGCATTTCCGAAAAAGATGTTGCTCAATCGCCCTGAGGCAGATCTGTTTTCGGGGAGAGGCAGCCAAACATGAAACCCGCGCAATGCGCGGCTTTTTCGTGTCTGACGTTTAGTTTTGTTTACTTATGGACTCGCTTTATCGGATGACGCCTTAGGACCTTGTAGGCAAACTCCGAATCTTGCATTTGGGCACTTTGCCGCCTTGTTGCGCTTTTCTTCGACGGGATAGTCTCCGGACGTCGCTGACCAATCAGTGATCGGGCTTGGAAACCCGACGAAATTAGACGCAACAGTTTGCCCATCTCAATCTCGAGTTATGGCGGCTGTGCGTGGGACGTCCATGGACGTGCCGGTTTCCTAGTTTCCCGGTTTTCCAACCTGCGCGCAGCTGCCACCCATTCGCTTGGAAACGAATGTGACAGCTCCTTAAAAAATTAGGAGTTTGAACATGAGCACATCCACACCTTCAGAACTCAAAACCATCGGCTTCACCCCCTTCCTGTATCTCTCGAATCAACCCCTGTTCCACGTCTGCCGCGACGTCCCCATCGCCGACGCCCTAGCCCAAGCCTCCGACCTGCTGTTCCTCGCCAAATCCCTCACCGTGGACGCCGCCTACGCCCAAGACTCCGACCGCCACGCCTGGGCCGCGCATTACCTGACGACGATGAGCAAAGCGGTGATTGATGATGTGGTGAAGGTGCTGACGCGGCGGTCTGTTCAAACGAGAGATGGAGCAGATCGATAGAACAACGCGTAATCACGCCGCCTGAAAAGTCCCAAAAAGGGACCAAGCGTTCCCTTTTTGGGACTGATAGCACCAGACTTTTCGCCCTTCGCTACCTCCAGTGCTGAACGACATCGCTGCAGCTGTCAGTCCAAACACGTAACGAAGGTATGGCCTGCACCGCCCGCAGCCGTTCCAGCATCTGCCCCGTCAACACAACCTCATACGTATCCGCCGCCCTTCCCCACTGCTCCACGATGGCCATTGCGTCCACCAGCGCCCCGGCCAATTCGGCAATCGTCCCGGCCTGATCCTCGATGATTTTTTGCGTCCGAGCCCACAGCCGATCAGTCATCGCCTTGAGCTGCGCCGTTATGCGTTCAGACGACGCTGGATCGGTATCGGGATAGGCGATATTACGCAGCAGATGCTGAAGCTCCCTGATTTTTGCGTAATCCTGTTCCGCCCCCTGCTCGCCTTTGAGGATGGCGGCGGCTTTGGGCTTATCGACGCGTTTTGCGGCTGAAGGTTTTGAAGGCAGTGTCTGCGCCATTGCGCCAGCCAGGAGCACCATCATCCGGGCTTCCAGATGTTCCTTCATGGCTTCCATCGACGAAATGGGGCGCACCAACGTAATGGAGGCCCCTCCCTGGTGGCGCAAGTCCTTGGTCACTGTCAGGGTCACGCCGCCCGTTTCAAATCCCAGGGCGCGGGCTACCACGTAGTGCCCCATTTCGTGATGGGCGATCTGCAATGCACGGTCCCGTACAGCAGCAGGTAGCTTTGTTGTCATGTCCTTGGCCTCTCACCCTCGACTGCATCAATCTTAGTCGATTGCCCACTCTCTTTCGGCCACAAGCGTCGCGTCGAACGAGCCTGTAACATGCTGGACCATTGATTCACGCCTCTGGAGCCACGCCGTTGCCCGACACTCGCCCCCCTGTTCTCGACGAAATCGATCGCCAACTGATCGCAGCCCTGCAGATCAACGCCCGCGAGAGCGTGGCCATGCTTGCCCGGCAGTTGGGCATCGCCCGCACCACGGTCACCTCGCGTCTGGCGCGGCTGGAAAAGGCCAAAGTGATCACCGGCTACGGTGTGCGCCTCGGTCAGCGGGTGGTGGATGGCGGGTTGCAGGCGTATGTCGGGATCACTGTGCAACCGCGCTCCGGCAAGGAGGTGTTGCGACGTCTGAGCGCAATGGCGCAGGTGCAGCAGTTGTGTGCGGTGAGTGGCGAGTTTGATTATGTGGCGTGGTTGCGCACCGATTCACCGGAGCAGCTGGATCAGTTGCTGGATCAGATTGGCAGTGTGGATGGGGTGGAGAAGACCACGACCTCGATCATCTTGAGCAGCAAGATTGATCGGGGGCAGCCGGTTTGACATTCCAATTCAGCTTTCATGGGTGTCTGAGCTGACGCCATCGCGAGCAGGCTCGCTCCTACAGTGGGCAGTGTGCATCAATAGATCGTCATATTGATCATCTAACTGGCAAAACGACGACACTTTGCGTCTTATTAACGTGCTCCGCGCTCTCTAGAATGGCTGGCATCTTTTCCTATACTCAGATGCGCATTCCGCGTCGAGTCGCCAGTAAGGTCAGCCATGAACAAGAACAATCGCCATCCTGCAGACGGTAAGAAACCAGTCACCATTTTCGGCCCGGACTTTCCTTTCGCCTTCGACGACTGGATCGAACACCCGGCCGGGCTGGGCAGTATTCCCGAGCATAGTCACGGTGCCGAAGTGGCGATTGTCGGCGGCGGGATCGCCGGCCTGGTGGCGGCGTATGAGCTGATGAAGCTGGGCCTGAAACCGGTCGTCTACGAAGCCTCGAAAATGGGCGGCCGCTTGCGCTCTCAGGCGTTCAATGGCGCCGAAGGCATCATTGCCGAACTGGGCGGGATGCGCTTCCCGGTGTCGTCCACCGCGTTTTATCACTACGTCGACAAGCTCGGCCTGGAAACCAAACCGTTTCCGAACCCGCTGACGCCGGCTTCGGGCAGCACGGTGATCGACCTCGAAGGCCAGACTCATTACGCACAGAAGCTGTCGGACCTTCCTGCACTGTTCCAGGAAGTGGCTGACGCCTGGGCCGATGCCCTGGAAGCCGGTTCGCAGTTCTCCGATATCCAGCAAGCCATCCGTGATCGTGATGTGCCACGCCTGAAAGAGCTGTGGAACACCCTGGTGCCGTTGTGGGACGACCGCACCTTCTACGACTTCGTCGCCACTTCCAAGGCGTTCGCCAAGCTCTCCTTCCATCACCGCGAAGTGTTCGGCCAGGTCGGTTTCGGCACCGGCGGCTGGGATTCGGACTTCCCGAACTCGATGCTGGAAATCTTCCGCGTGGTCATGACCAACTGCGACGATCACCAGCACCTGGTGGTCGGCGGCGTGGAGCAGGTGCCCCTGGGCATCTGGCGCCATGTGCCGGAGCGTTGCGCGCACTGGCCGGCGGGCACCAGCCTCAGCTCCCTGCACAACGGCGCACCGCGTACCGGCGTGAAGAAAATCGCCCACGCGCCGGGCGGCCGTTTCGCCGTCACCGACAACTGGGGCGACACCCGCGAATACGCCGCAGTGCTGACCACCTGCCAGAGCTGGCTGCTGACCACCCAGATCGAATGCGACGAAACCCTGTTCTCGCAAAAGATGTGGATGGCCCTGGACCGCACTCGCTACATGCAATCGTCGAAGACTTTCGTGATGGTCGACCGTCCGTTCTGGAAGGACAAGGATCCGGAAACCGGCCGCGACCTGATGAGCATGACCCTCACCGATCGCCTGACCCGCGGTACTTACCTGTTCGACAACGGCGACGACAAGCCCGGGGTGATTTGCCTGTCGTACTCATGGATGAGCGACGCGCTGAAAATGCTGCCGCAGCCGGTGGAGAAACGCGTGAAGCTGGCGCTGGATGCGTTGAAGAAAATCTACCCGAAAGTCGACATCGCCGCGCGGATCATCGGCGACCCGATCACCGTTTCGTGGGAAGCCGACCCGCATTTCCTCGGCGCCTTCAAAGGCGCCCTGCCCGGCCATTACCGCTACAACCAGCGTATGTACGCACACTTCATGCAGGACGACATGCCCGCCGAACAACGCGGAATTTTCATTGCCGGCGACGATGTTTCGTGGACGCCGGCCTGGGTCGAAGGCGCGGTGCAGACCTCGCTCAACGCAGTGTGGGGCATAATGAAACACTTCGGCGGTGCAACTCACGCCGAGAATCCGGGTCCAGGAGATGTGTTCAACGAGATCGGACCGATCGCCCTGCCCGAGTAAGAGGATTCCGAAATGCGCGTAGCCCTTTACCAATGTCCACCACTGCCGCTGGATGTCGCCGGCAACCTGCAACGCGTGCAGCAGCTTGCGCTGGAGGCAAAAGGCGCCGATCTGCTGGTGCTGCCGGAGATGTTCCTGACCGGCTACAACATCGGCGTCGATGCCGTCAGTGTGCTGGCGGAAGTGCATAACGGTGAATCGGCGCAGCAAATTGCGCGCATTGCCAAGGCTGCCGGGATCGCCATTTTGTATGGCTATCCCGAGCGCACCGCCGACGGGCAGATCTACAACGCTGTGCAGTTGATCGACGCCAATGGCGAGCGCCTGTGCAACTACCGCAAGACCCATCTGTTCGGCGATCTGGATCACTCGATGTTCAGCGCCGGCTCAGACGAGTTTCCCATCGTTGAACTCAACGGCTGGAAGCTCGGTTTCCTGATCTGCTACGACCTGGAATTTCCGGAAAATGCCCGACGCCTGGCCTTGGCTGGTGCAGAGCTGATTCTGGTGCCGACTGCGAACATGATTCCGTTCGATTTCGTCGCCGATGTCACCGTGCGCTCCCGCGCCTTCGAAAACCAGTGCTATGTGGCTTATGCCAACTACTGCGGCCACGAAGGCGACATCCACTATTGCGGTCAAAGCAGCATCGCCGCACCGGATGGCAGCCGCATCGCTCAGGCAGGCCTTGATGAAGCATTGATTGTCGGTGAGTTGGATCGTCAGTTGATGGTCGACTCCCGCGCCGCCAATCGCTACCTGATCGATCGTCGTCCCGAGCTTTACGGCGACCTGAACAAGCGCTAGTCCACTGTAATCCGCTAGCATTGGCACTTCACTGTTCTGGAAGTGCCCATGCCCGCGCTGAATCCCCTTCGCCCCCACACTGAAACCCTGGCCAACGGCCTGCGGGTGACGCTGCGTCATGCCCCTGATTTGAAGCGCTGCGCAGCAGCGCTGCGGGTCGCCGCGGGCAGCCATGATGTGCCGCTGGCGTGGCCTGGCCTTGCGCATTTTCTTGAGCATCTGCTGTTTCTTGGGACTGAGCGTTTTCCTGCAGGGCAAGGGTTGATGGCCTACGTCCAGAGTCATGGCGGCCAAGTAAACGCGCGGACCAGCGAACGCACCACGGACTACTTTTTCGAACTGCCACCCCAGGCGTTTGCCGGTGGGCTGGAGCGTCTGTCAGACATGCTCGCCCATCCACGTATGAATCCGGACGATCAACAGCGGGAACGGGAAGTGCTGCAGGCGGAATTTGTCGCCTGGTCGCAGGATCCGGTGGCGCAACAACGGCAGGCATTGTTCGATGGGCTTTGCGAGGCGCATCCGCTGAGAGGTTTCCATGCCGGCAATCGCGACAGCCTCCCGGTGTCGCAACCCGAATTTCAGCAGGCATTGCAGGATTTTTATCAGCGGTTTTACCAGACCGGGCAGATGACCTTGAGCCTGGCCGGGCCGCAGAGCTTCGATGAACTAAGAGGTTTGGCCGAGACATTTGCCAGCGTCATTGCCGGCGGTGAAAAGGCCACGCAACAATCCCCGACACGGCTGATGGCGACTTCAAACGCCAGTTATCAACAGGCTGGCGAACGACGACTGGATTTGCTGTTTGCCCTCGAAGCGCTACCCGACTCCGCCGCCGAAGCACTGGGCTTTCTGTGTCATTGGCTGAATGCCGAGAAACCGGGCGGTTTGCTGGCGGATTTGCGTGAGCGCGGATTGGCCGAAAAGCTGAAGGCCGAGTCGCTGTATCAATTCGCTGGGCAAGCCTTGCTGCACTTTGAGCTCACATTGTGCGCCAACTCTTTGGCAACCGGGATTCGCGAGCGGCTGATGGATTGGCTGGGCTTCTTCGCCAGGCAAGACTGGAGCCGATTGCGCGAAGAATACGCAACCCTGCTCCAGCGCCAACAGCAAATCAGCAGCGCCTTGCAACTGGCCCGACTGGACAGCGAGCAACGCGAAGGCGGGTTATCTGACCAAGGCGTTACAGCCCTCAAGCAAGTCCTCAAACAAATCGGCGCTGTGGATAACTTCAGTGGCCCCTGGCGATTGCCAGCACCCAACCCGTTCTTGCGCTGCGAAGCACCGGCAGCCAACGCCGGATTGATTCGCGGCCAGACCAGCGCCCACCGCGGCCTGCGCACCTTTGCCCAGGATCGCTCGCGCAGCCGTCGTGAACGTTCGCCGATGCAATTCAGCCAGGCATGGCCGGACAATGGCGCGGAAGGTGCGATTTATCTGCGCTGGCGCCTGGACTCGGCTCCCGGCAGCAATCTTCAATCACGACTGGAAAACCACCTGCAACCGTTGCGCGAAGACGCGCACCAGGCCGGTGTGGATTTTTCCTTCAGCGCGTCGGGCAACGAATGGCTGCTGAAAATGACCGGGCTACAGGAGCCGATGCCCAGCGTCCTGGAGCATGTGCTGAAAGAACTGACAAAACCTGATGCCGCTGTCTCACAATCCGAATCGACCAGCATTGCGCCAATACCGATTCGACAACTGCTCAAGGTATTGCCCGAACGCTGCCTCGAGCACAGCGCGAGCTCGGATGACCTGCAGCAACTCTGGTCGAGTGCGCGATGGGATGGGCTGGCCATCGGGTTATCGGCTCAGACTCAAGCGGCCATGGGCCTGGCCTTGAGCCGCATACCCGGCACGCCGGACAATCAACCGACGCCGCCCTCTTTGATCCTTGCACAGCATCTGTGGAGCACTGCCGATACCGCCTCCAGCGAGCACGCGTTGCTGCTGTTCTGTCCGACTGCCACTCAGGAAATGGCCGACGAAGCCGCGTGGCGTTTGCTCGCGCATGTCTGCCAGACACCCTTCTACCAACGCCTGCGAGTAGAGTTGCAACTCGGCTATGCGGTGTTCAGCGCCCTGCGACAGATTCACGGGCAAACCGGGCTGCTGTTCGGCGTGCAATCGCCAAGCGTTGCGCCGGTGGAGTTGCTGCAACACATCGAGCAATTCCTGAATCGATTGCCGGAGCTGATCCACGCGCTCGACGACACCACCTTCAACGCTCAACGCCAAGCCCTGGCGGATCAGTTTTGCAGCGCTGCGCTCACCACGGGTCAAGCGGCCGAATTGCTCTGGCAGGGTAAACTGGCCGGCCGTTCGTCGGAATATCTGACGCACTTGCCCGAGGCCATTGTGCGCATTGACCGGACCGCTCTACTGGCTGCGGCCCAACGCCTGAATCAGGCCGAAGGCGGCTGGCTGTGCCTTGCCAACAGCGCGGCACCAGGCGCCCCATGGCAAACGACAAAATGATCATTACCAGGGCTGCAAGGAGCTTTCTCAAAGTTTCACGGACAATCCCTTTGAAATTTTGAGTAACATAGCCGCCTAACTATCTGGAACATCTCTGATTTGAGGTGGACTATACCTATAGATAGCGCTGTCCCACCCCACTTGAAGGAGTTCAACTTATGGCCTGGACCAAACCTGCCTACACCGACCTGCGTATCGGCTTTGAAGTCACCATGTACTTCGCCAGCCGCTAATCTGCCTTGGCAGACTGCAGCTAACGCCTCGGTTATCCCGAGGCGTTTTATTTTCAGCGTTGAAATGATGGAGCGCCCATGTTTGTCCAGATTCTAGGTTCCGCTGCCGGCGGCGGCTTCCCCCAGTGGAACTGCAACTGCTTGAACTGCGCAGGCTTTCGTGACGGCAGCCTGCGGGCCAAGGCGCGGACGCAATCGTCCATCGCGATTTCCGATGATGGCGTGAACTGGGTGCTGTGCAACACCTCCCCGGACATCCGCGCCCAACTCCAGAGCTTCGCCCCGATGCAGCCGGGCCGCGCCCTGCGCGATACCGGGATCGGCGCGATCATCCTGATGGACAGCCAGATCGACCACACCACCGGCCTGCTCATGCTGCGCGAGGGTTGCCCGCATCAGGTCTGGTGTACCGACATGGTCCACGAGGACCTGAGCACTGGTTTCCCACTGTTCAACATGCTGACTCACTGGAACGGCGGGCTGAACTGGAATCGTATCGAACTCGATCAAAGCTTCACCATCCCCGCCTGCCCGAACCTGCGCTTCACCCCGCTGCCTTTGCGCAGTGCCGCACCGCCGTACTCGCCGCACCGCTTTGACCCGCATCCGGGCGACAACATCGGCCTGATCGTCGAAGACCTCAACACCGGCGGCAAACTGTTCTACGCGCCGGGGCTGGGCAAGGTCGACCCACCGCTTCTGGAAATCATGGCCGATAGCAATTGCCTGTTGGTTGACGGAACGTTGTGGGACGACGATGAAATGCAGCGTCGTGGCGTAGGCACCCGCACCGGTCGCGAGATGGGGCACCTGGCGCAGAACGGCCCTGGCGGCATGCTCGAAGTGCTTGAGCAATTGCCCAACCAGCGCAAAGTACTTATCCACATCAACAACACCAACCCGATTCTCGATGAGAATTCGCCGCAGCGGGCTGAGCTGGATCGGCGCCAGGTGGAAGTGGCGTATGACGGCATGAGTATTGTGTTGTAAGTAGCCGAGACCGCTGCGCGGTCTATCGCGAGCAGGCTCGCTCCCACAGGGGTACGCGATCAACTGTGGGAGCGAGCCTGCTCGCGAAGAGGCCAGCTCAGGCACCAAAGAATCCACCGGTCCTACCCGGAGAACCGCAATGACCGACACCCCAATGTCCCCCGCCGAGTTCGAGGCCGCCCTGCGCGCCAAGGGCGCCTATTACCACATCCATCACCCCTATCACGTGGCGATGTACGAAGGCCGGGCGAGCCGCGAACAGATCCAGGGCTGGGTCGCCAACCGTTTCTACTATCAGGTGAACATCCCCCTGAAGGACGCGGCGATCCTCGCTAACTGCCCGGACCGCGAGATCCGCCGCGAATGGATTCAGCGCCTGCTCGACCACGACGGCGCGCCCGGTGAAGACGGCGGTATCGAAGCCTGGCTGCGTCTAGGCCAGGCCGTGGGCCTCGACCCGGACCAGCTGCGTTCCCAGGAGCTGGTGCTGCCCGGCGTACGTTTCGCCGTGGACGCTTACGTCAACTTCGCCCGCCGTGCCAGTTGGCAAGAGGCCGCGAGCAGCTCGCTGACCGAACTGTTCGCCCCGCAAATCCACCAGTCGCGCCTGGACAGCTGGCCTCAGCATTACCCATGGATCGACCCGGCCGGCTACGAGTATTTCCGCACACGCCTGGGTCAGGCACGGCGGGATGTCGAGCACGGCCTGGCGATCACGTTGCAGCACTACACCACCCGTGAAGGCCAGGAGCGCATGCTGGAAATTCTCCAGTTCAAACTGGACATTCTTTGGAGCATGCTCGATGCCATGAGCATGGCCTACGAACTGAAACGCCCGCCGTATCACAGCGTGACCGGGGAACGGGTCTGGCACAAAGGAATCACCTTATGAGTTTCGATCGCAACAAGACCCCGACCTGGCGCCCCGGCTACCGATTCCAGTACGAACCGGCGCAAAAAGGCCATGTGCTGCTATACCCGGAAGGCATGATCAAGCTCAACGAAAGTGCCGCGCTGATCGGTGGTTTGATTGACGGTGAACGGGATGTCGCGGCAATCATCAATGAGCTCGACCAACAGTTCCCCGGCGTGCCCGAGCTCGGTGACGACATCGAGCAATTCATGGAGGTTGCCCGTGCGCAGCACTGGATCACCCTTGCCTGATTCATCGGTGCAAGTGCCGCCCAAACCTGAAATCGGCCTGCCGCTGTGGCTGCTGGCCGAGCTGACGTACCGCTGCCCGCTGCAATGCCCGTACTGCTCCAATCCGTTGGATTTCGCCGAACAAGGCAAGGAGCTGAACACCGAACAGTGGATCAAGGTGTTCCGCGAAGCGCGGGAAATGGGCGCCGCGCAACTGGGCTTTTCCGGTGGCGAGCCGCTGGTGCGCCAGGACCTCGCCGAGTTGATTGGCGAAGCCCGCAAACTGGGTTTCTACACCAACCTGATCACCTCCGGCATCGGCCTGACCGAGCAGAAAATCAGCGACTTCAAGAAGGCCGGTCTCGATCACATCCAGATCAGCTTCCAGGCCAGCGACGAACAGGTGAACAATCTGCTGGCCGGGTCGAAAAAGGCCTTTGCGCAGAAACTGGAAATGGCCCGGGCGGTGAAGGCCCACGGTTATCCGATGGTACTGAACTTCGTCACCCATCGGCACAATATCGACCAGATCGACCGCATCATTGAGCTGTGCATCGCCCTGGAAGCGGACTTCGTCGAACTCGCCACATGCCAGTTCTACGGCTGGGCGCAGCTCAATCGCGTTGGGTTATTGCCGACCAAAGAGCAACTGGTGCGCGCCGAACGCATCACCAATGAGTACCGCGCCAAGCTGGAAGCCGAAGGGCACCCGTGCAAGTTGATTTTCGTCACCCCGGACTACTACGAAGAACGCCCGAAAGCCTGTATGAACGGCTGGGGCAGTATTTTTCTGACGGTCACGCCAGACGGAACCGCCCTGCCCTGTCACGGTGCCCGACAGATGCCGGTGCAGTTTCCCAACGTGCGCGACCACAGCATGCAGCACATCTGGTATGACTCGTTCGGCTTCAACCGCTTTCGTGGCTACGACTGGATGCCCGAGCCGTGCCGCTCCTGCGACGAGAAAGAAAAAGACTTCGGCGGCTGCCGCTGCCAGGCGTTCATGCTCACCGGTGATGCCAGCAACGCCGACCCGGTGTGCAGCAAGTCGCCACAACACGGCGTGATCCTCAAGGCTCGCGAAGAAGCCGGGCACGCTACCCAGACCATCGACCAACTGGCCTTTCGCAATGAACGAAACTCACGCCTCATCGCCAAAAGCTGAACCTTTGAGCGCCGCCAAAGCCGTGGCCGCCGGTATCGACTTTGCCGAACTGCAAGTCGGTCGGCAGGGCCTGTTCTGGAACGAGTACCGACCCGAAGACGCGGCGTGCCGGATCTGGCATTGGCATAACGGTGCAGCGAAATGTCTGACGCCACTGGGGTTCAGCGTACGCAGTCGCGTGTACGAATATGGCGGCGGAGCGTTTTGTCTGACGGATGACGGTATCGTTTTCGTCAACGAAGCAGACCAGCAACTGTATCGGCAATCACTGCAAGGCGAAGCGCCCGAAAGGCTGACATCCAGTGCGTGTCGCTATGGCGATCTGCAGTTCGCCAACGGGCAAGTGCTGGCGGTCGAGGAGCATCGCGATCAACATCGACTGGTGGCGATCGATCTGCTCGATGGCGCTCGTCACCTGCTGGCCGAGGGTGCTGATTTCTACGCGGCACCGACACTGAGTCCCGATACCCGACGCCTGGCCTGGATCGAGTGGAGTCGCCCGAATCAGCCATGGACAGCGACCCGCTTGATGGTTGCCGAACGCCTCGCCAACGGCGGCTTTGCCGAGGCCCGTTGTGTGGCGGGCGACGGCGCTGAAGAGTCGGTGCAACAACCGCGGTTTGATGCTGGCGGTCGCCTGTATTGCCTGACGGATCGCGCGGGTTACTGGCAGCCATTCGTTGAATCTGCAAATGGTCTGAATCCGTTGCCATGTAACACCGCGGACCATGGTCCCGCACCCTGGCAACTTGGCGGCTGCACCTGGGTGCCGCTGAACGAAAACAGCTACCTGGCCAGTTGGACCGAGGGCGGGTTTGGCCGATTGGGCATAGGCGGCAGCTCCAGCGCCGACTTCACCGGTGACTACAGCCGCTTCCGCCATCTCGCCGTGGATGAGCAGTTCATCTATTGCATCGCGGCGTCGCCCGTCAGTTCAACCGCCGTCATCGCCATCGACCGCCAGAGCCGGCAAGTGAAAGTATTGGCCGGCGGCATTGCACCACTTCCTCCCGACCAGATCAGCCGCCCGCAAACCTTGCGCTACCCGAGTGGCTCAGGCGAAGCACACGGCTTCTTCTACCCGGCGATGACCGGCGAGACGAAACCTCCACTGGTGGTATTCATCCATGGCGGACCGACGTCGGCGTGCTACCCGATACTCGATCCGCGTATCCAGTACTGGGCACAGCGGGGCTTCGCCGTGGCCGACCTCAACTATCGCGGCAGCAGCGGTTATGGCCGGGCCTATCGTCAGGCGCTGCATTTGAGCTGGGGTGATGTGGATGTCGAAGACGCTTGCGCGGTGGTCAGCCATCTCGCCGAACGTGGCTTGATCGATGGCGACAAAGCGTTCATCCGCGGCGGCAGTGCTGGCGGTTACACCACTCTTTGCGCCTTGGCATTTCACAACGTGTTCCGCGCCGGCGCCAGCCTGTATGGGGTCAGCGATCCGGTGGCGCTGGGGCGCACGACCCACAAATTCGAAAGCGATTATCTGGATTGGTTGATCGGCGATGCTCTGCGGGATGCCGAACGCTACGCGGCCCGCACGCCTCTGCTGCATGCGGGCAACATCCGCGTGCCGATGATCTTCTTTCAAGGGGAACTGGACGCCGTGGTCATCCCGCAGCAGACCCGCGACATGGTCTCGGCGCTTCAGGACAACGGCATCCTGGTCGAAGCGCACTACTACGCGGACGAACGCCACGGTTTCCGCAAGGCCGGCAATCAGGCCCATGCGCTGGAGCAGGAGTGGTTGTTTTATCGGCGGGTGATGGAGCACGCCAGCTGAAATCGGCGGTATTCCAATCGCTGGCAAGCCGGCTCCTACAGAACCGTGATCTCCCGTAGGAGCTGGCTTGCCAGCGAAAGCGATCTATCTAACGCCGCAAAGTCTTAGCGCTTGGCGATGATGTAAACCGCATGCACGATCCCCGGAATGTAACCGCACAACGTCAGCAGAATATTCAGCCAGAACGCCCCGCCAAATCCTACTTGCAGAAACACACCCAGTGGCGGCAACAGGATGGCGATGATGATGCGAATAAAGTCCATGGGACAGCTCCTGATTGGGGTGGACTCGTTCGAGCCCTACAGCTAATCGACCTGTACCGTTTGTCAGGGTTCAGCCCAATTCCTCAGGCCAGTATCTCCAGACCGTGTTTCTGCACGATACTCAACAACTTCAACGCCATGCCACTGGGGTGCTTATCCCCTGCTTCCCATTGCTTGACCGTGGAAGCACTGGTGTTCAGGTAGCGCGCAAACACCGGTTGACTGACATTGTTGCGCTCGCGCAATGCCTTGATCTCCTGCGCGGGAATCGCATCCGGCACCCTTGCAAGACAGGATTCATCGAATTCACGCATGGTCGCCTTGCTGATTGCACCAATGGCGTACAAGGCGCTGGCAGACTCATGTATCGACTCAAACGCTTCACTTTTGAATTTCTTACTCATCAGATATCTCCACAAACTCCTTCGTATCCAGCAAGTACTGGACTTGCACTTCTGTCAGCCCACAATAGGTCTTAGCCATCTTCCGAAATCCGATCAGTTCGGCCTGATTGATGTTGCTCTGATCCTTCTTCGCATACAGGAACTGATAAATCCAGTAAGCACCGCCTTTGGCCAGGATAATCGAACGATGGCGGTTGGCATTCAAACGCTTCTTCCAAACCCCGCCTCCCAAATTGTCAGCCTGACCATTGAGCATTTCGGTGAATGCCTCCCGGAGCTCGTCGTCACCGATCCAGGCCTTGGCAGCCTGCATTGCGAAGCGCTTTGTCTTGAACAGCCTTGGTGACATTGGCATCCCTTCCATAAAACTACCACCCAGTGGTATATAAATCAAAACCAACGCGACAGTGATACCGTTTTGCTGGCACTGGCACTCCCTGCCGATGCACGCTAGAAAGCCATTGATGTACTAACCGCTCAAGCCGAAATTGCCTTTGGAAAAACCCGGCCACAAAAAAACGCCCCACGCCAAAAATATCGGGCGTGGGGCGTGCGTATTACCGCGAGACGGTTCTGGAATGTGTGCAGGGCGCGTCTGATCAGACGGCAATCCCTTTACGGCACTGCAATTGCGCGGTGCGTACTCGGGAGAAGGTGCGCGCCAGGCGCAGGAGCATTTCATCGATGTTGGCGTTGCTGACATTCAGCGCCGGGGTAAAGCGCAGGCAGTCGGGTTGTGGGGCATTGAGCAGCAAGCCTTCGTAGAGCGCGGCCTTGACCACCGCGTCAGCGGAACCGTCCGACAGCGTCAGCCCCCAAAGCAGCCCTTGTCCGCGCAACTCGCCCTGATCGTAACGATGGGCCAACCGCTCCAACCCTTCACGCAGGTGTTGACCGGCTTGTGCGACGTGTTTGAGGAAAGCCTTGTCCTGCACGGTATCGAGCACCGAAAGTCCTGCCGCGGTCATCAACGCATTACCGTGATGAGTACCTGTCACCTCGCCAATGTCGAAACAGCAAGCCTTGCCCCGCGCCAGCAGCGCGGCCAATGGCACACCACCGCCTAACCCTTTGCCAAGCACGACGATATCCGCCGTGACGCCGCAGGACTGTTCCGCGAGCAAGGTGCCACAACGGCCGATACCGGTTTGCACTTCATCGAAGATCAGCAAAATGCCGAGTTCACGACACAAGCGTTCGACACCCTTGAGATAATGCGCGGTGGCCGGGATCACGCCGGCTTCGCTCTGGATTGGCTCGAGCATGATCGCTACGGTCCGTTCATCCACGGCCGCATGCAACGCTGGCAGGTCATTGAAAGGAACGCGACTGAAGCCTGGCAATTGCGGCTCGAATCGGTTGATCAATGTCGAACTGTCCGACGCCGAAATCGTCGCCAGGCTGCGGCCATGGCAACCGTTGTTGGCCACAATGATTCGCGACGCACCGCCGCGATGCTGTTGACCCCACTTGCGCGCCAGTTTGATCGCCGCCTCACAGGCTTCGCTGCCGGTATTGAGCAGGTAGGCCTGATCACTGCCGGTGCTGGCACACAAGTGTTCGGCGAGGCTGAGCATTGCGCGGTTATGCAGGCCGAAACCCGGATTGATCAACGACTGAGCCTGGGCAGTGATTGCGTTGATAATTACCGAAGGGCTATGACCGAGACTGTTGGCCCCGCCGCCCTGGGAAAAATCCAGGTACGCACGGTCATCGCTGTCCCACAACCATGAACCCTGGCCACGCACAAACACCTGTTTGGGCCGCTCGACACTGGGCATCAAGTACTCGCTGGAAATGTTATCGCCTTGGGGTGGCAGGGAGGCGTCCATGACCAGATCATCAAGACAGGGAGGGCTGCGGCGCAGACTGAACAGATTCATTCGAAAAACACCCTTTTGAGGTTTTTTGACTTACCTATGTAAACACCATCGAAGCAAAGGATATTCATCGCACTCTGTGGCCCTGTAAGCCCTGTGAATGCGGTTAGACTAGGCTCAGGCGAGGCGTTCAGCCATTTCGATTTCCCAGCATTTTTGATAAGTAATACTTATGGATTTCAAGCAGCTGCGTTATTTCGTCGCGGTCTATGAAGAAGGCCACGTGGGCCGGGCCGCCGAGCGCCTGTCCATATCCCAGCCAGCGCTGTCCCAGCAAATCCGCCACCTCGAACAAAACCTCGATGTGAGTCTGTTTGAGCGCAGCAGCAAACGCCTGCTGCCGACCCTCGCGGCCCACACGCTGTACAACCACGCCCTGCCTCTGCTCGATGGCCTGCAACGGGCACGGGAAGCGCTCGGCAACTTCAAGGGTCAGGCACTGCGCACCCTGGCCATCGGTGTATTGCAGACCGTACATACCAGCCTCGTTCCGCAAATGCTCGAGCGGGTGCGCAAGGCGCAGCCGCATCTGGTGGTGCAGATCTATGAACTGACCGGGCTGGAAATCGAGCGGCGACTGCTCAACGGTTCTCTGGATATCGGCATCGGCTATCTACCGCCCCGCCAGCCTGGCTTGCATGGCGTGATGCTGTACGAAGATGAACTGACCCTGGTCATCCCGGCAGAGCATTCGCTGCGTGAATTCAAGAAAGTGTCCATGAGTCAGGCCGCCGAACTGCCGATGTTGCTGCTGGGCGAGGAATTTCAGATCAGGCAGATCTGGCAGGCACAGCTGACAAACCTCGGACGTCGCCCACAGGTGCAAGCCGAACTGAACAACATGGCCGGCATCCTCGACAGCCTGCCGCACACGCGCCTGGCGACGGTCCTGCCTGGGCGTTCGCAAAAGACCCATGGCAATCACGAACTGCTGTGGAAACCCCTGAGCGAACCACGCGTACCGCTGAAAGTCGGTTTGGTATGTCGGGATGTGCAACGGCAGCAGGCCTCGCTGGCATTGCTGCGGACATTGCTGGAAGAAGTGATAAACGGCCCGGATGGACGCTTGAACAGCGCGCAGGCTCTGGATGGGTTGGGCTAGAAACTTTTCTTTGGGTAAAAGAAAACCCCGCCGAAGCGGGGCTTTGCAGACTGTTTCCCTGACATCCATTTCACTCCGCCGTCCTAGCAGAATCCTACGTGTCCCTGTTGTTGCTTTGCGCTTCCTGCGCTACGTCCATGAGAAGTAGATTAGCTCTGGATCCAATTTGCATCTATGGGAGAACAGCAGCACGTTATGTAAGAGAATACTTACAGAATACTACTTGCTCAGAATTGTCCTGCATCCAGCAGGAACAACGATTCACTACCGGCCTTCACCGACGCGCTCAACGAGTGAATGCGCGGCAGCAGGCGGGCAAAATAGAAGCGCGCCGTGCCCAGTTTGCTGGCATAGAAATCGTCTTGCGCTTCCTTGCCGAAAGCAGCCTTGGCCATCAGGGCCCACATGTAGGCGTACGCCACGTAGCCGAACACCTGTAGATACTCGACAGACGCCGCGCCGATTTCGTTCGGATTGCTCTTCGCACGGTCCAGCAACCACGCGGTCAGTTCATCAAGGGTGGTCACCGCGTCGTTCAGCGGTTGGGTGAACTCGGCGAGGTCCGTGCTGGCGGTCGCCGTGAAGTGACGAATTTCGTCGGCAAACAGGTTGTAGAACGCCCCGCCACTACCCACGATCTTGCGCCCGACCAGGTCCAGTGCCTGAATGCCGTTGGTGCCTTCGTAGATCTGGGTGATGCGCACGTCACGCACCAGTTGCTCCTGGCCCCATTCACGGATGTAGCCGTGGCCGCCGAAAACCTGTTGGCCGTGAACAGTGGTTTCCAGGCCGAGGTCAGTCAGGAACGCCTTGGCCACCGGGGTCAGCAACGCCACCAGGTCTTCCGCACGCTTGCGGGTGGTTGCATCTTCGCTGAACTTGGCGGTGTCCAGTTGCATCGCCACGTAGGTGGAAAATGCACGACCACCTTCGTTCGAGGCTTTCATGGTCAGCAGCATGCGACGCACGTCCGGGTGGACGATGATCGGGTCAGCCACTTTGTCCTTGTTCTGCGCGCCGGTTGGCGAACGGCTTTGCAGACGGTCGCGGGCGTATTCCACGGCGTTCTGGTACGAGCGCTCGCCCGTGGCCAGGCCCTGGATACCGACGCCCAGACGCTCGTAGTTCATCATGGTGAACATCGCCGCCAGGCCTTTGTTCGGCTCGCCGACCAGGTAACCCACGGCCTCATCGAAGTTCATCACGCAGGTCGCGGACGCCTGGATACCCATCTTGTGTTCGATCGAACCGCAGCTCAAAGGGTTGCGCGCGCCCAGGCTGCCATCGGCATTGACCATGAACTTCGGCACCAGGAACAGCGAAATGCCTTTCGGCCCCGCCGGTGCGTCCGGCAGCTTGGCCAGCACCAGGTGGATGATGTTTTCGGTGAGGTCGTGTTCGCCACCGGTGATGAAGATCTTGGTGCCGCTGACCTTGTAGGAACCGTCGGCCTGAGGCTCGGCCTTGGTGCGAATGATCCCCAGGTCCGTACCGGCGTGTGGCTCGGTCAGGCACATGGAACCGGCCCAGACGCCGGCGTACATGTTCGGCAGGTACGCGGCTTTCAGCTCTTCGCTGGCGTGGGCGTTGATCGACAGGCAGGCGCCAGCGGTCAGCATCGGGTATAGACCGAACGACAAGCTGGCAGAGTTGACCATTTCTTCAACCTGGGCCGAAACGGCTTTGGGCATGCCCATGCCGCCATAGGCCGGATCGCCACCGACACCGACCCAGCCGCCTTCAGCGTATGTCTGATAGGCCTGTGGGAAACCTGCTGGCGTGGTGACAGCACCGTCCGCCCAATGGCAACCTTCTTCGTCAGCGGCACGACTCAGCGGTGCGATGCTTTTGCTGGTGACTTTGCCGGCTTCTTCCAGGATGGCTTCTACCGTTTCGGCATCCATAGTCTCGGCCAGTGCAGGCAGCTCGGCCCAGAGTCTGGCGACCTCGAAAACTTCATTGAGGACGAAGCGCATATCGCGCAGGGGCGCTTTGTAGTCAGCCATGGCAAACCTCGCAAGATCTATACAGGTGATTCACAGGAAGAGTGTTTTCGTTGGTTCGGAGTGTACCTCAACAACTTTTGCGACACATAGGGTCAGCATATGACGTTTTTGTTATTTTTAGTCACAGCAAAAAGATCGCAGCCTCCGCCAGCTCCTACGCCAATTAAGGTAGGAGCTGGCGAAGGCTGCGATCTTTTAAGGATTGAAAATTAATTAAAGCGCGAACAACTCCGCCGGCAGTTGCATCAGGCAATCACTACCCGCCTCTATGGCTGCCCGATGAGCGGCTGTGCGTGGCAACAGACGCTTGAAGTAAAACTCGTTGGTCGCCAGCTTGCCCCTGCAGAAGTCGCCATCGCCGCTGCCCGCATCGAGCTGCGCCTGAGCCACCAGCGCCATGCGCAACCACAGGTAGCCAAGGATGATGTAACCGCTGTACATCAGGTAATCCACCGACGCGGCACCGACTTCGTCCGGGTTTTTCATCGCCGCCATGCCGACCCGGGTGGTCAACTCACCCCACTGCTGGTTCAGTTGATTGAGCTGCGTCACATACCCGGCCAGTTGTGGATGCCCGGCGTTCGCCGCACAGAACTTGTGGACGATTTTGGTGAAACCGTGCAACAGCTTGCCCTGGCTGCCGAGGACCTTGCGCCCGAGCAGGTCCAGCGCCTGAATGCCGTTGGTGCCCTCATAGATCGGTGCGATCCGGCAGTCGCGAACCAGTTGCTCCATGCCCCATTCGCGAATGAACCCGTGGCCCCCAAACACCTGCATGCCGTGGTTGGTCACCTCCAGCCCGGTGTCGGTCATGAAGGCTTTGCAGATCGGCGTGAGGAACGCCAGCAGGTCTTCGGTATCCTGACGCGCCGTTTCGTCCGCGCTCAGGTGCGCAACGTCGAGCAACTGCGCGGTGAAGTAGGTCAGCGCGCGGTTGCCCTCGTTGAAGGCCTTCATGGTCAGCAACATCCGCCGCACATCCGGGTGCACGATGATCGGGTCGGCGGCTTTTTCAGGGGCTTTCGGGCCGGTCAGCGCGCGCATCTGCAAACGGTCGTTGGCGTATTTGATCGCGCCCTGGAAGCTCGCCTCCCCCAGACACAGCCCTTGCATGCCAGTGCCCAGCCGAGCGTGGTTCATCATGGTGAACATACAGTTGAGGCCCTTGTTCGGCTCGCCGATCAGGAAGCCCTTGGCCTCGTCGAAATTCAGCACGCAGGTGGCCGAGGCCTTGATGCCCATTTTGTGTTCGATCGAGCCGCAGGACACACCGTTGCGCTCGCCCGCTTCGCCCATCGCATCGGGCAGGAACTTGGGCACGATGAACAGCGAAATGCCCTTGGTCCCGGCCGGAGCGTCCGGCAATTTGGCCAGCACCAGGTGAATGATGTTGGCGCTCATGTCGTGCTCACCGGCCGAGATGAAGATCTTGCTGCCGGAGATCGCGTAGCTGCCATCAGCTGCAGGCACGGCGCGGGTCTTGATGATGCCCAGGTCAGTGCCGCAATGGGCTTCGGTCAGGCACATGGTGCCGGTCCATTGGCCAGCGGTAAGCTTCTTCAAATAGGTCTGCTTCTGCGCCTCGGTGCCATGGGCGTGGATCGCCGACATGGCTCCGTGGGTCAGGCCGGGGTACATGCCCCATGAGGTATTGCTGGAGCCCACCATCTCGCTGATCACCAGGCCCAGAGAGATCGGCAGCCCCTGACCGCCGTAAACCGGATCCGCCGCCAGGCCATGCCAGCCACCCTCGACATATTGGGCGAATGCCTGCTTGAAGCCCGCCGGCGTGGTGACCACGCCATTGTCGAAATGACAGCCTTCTTCATCGCCGCTGCGGTTGAGCGGCGACAGCACGTTTTCGCAGAACTTTGCGCCTTCCTCAAGGATCGCATTGACCATGTCCGGGCTGACATCGGTGGCCCCCAGCACGGCGTAGTTAGCGTGAAAGTCGAAGACGTGGTCGATCAGAAAGCGCATGTCGCGCAAGGGAGCTTTGTACTCGGGCATGGTCATTCTCCGTCGGCAGATTTCTTCAACCTACTGCTGCCAACCACGCCTCACAATCACTTTGCGCTCGCTGAATGCGTCATCATCACTCAACCGTAGCGGTGTCCATGCGTACGGCTCCACGGCGGTTCTGCCCGAATGCCATCACGCAGTTACGCCCGGCACCCTTGGCGCTGTAGAGCGCCTGGTCAGCGGACTTGAGCACCTCTTCGGGGCTGCGTTGATCGATCCGTTCGGCAACGCCGATACTGACCGTCACCGACACACTCGACGCCCCGGAACCAGCACGGCGCTGGCGCCCCTGATTATCGTCCTGCGGGCGATTTTCCTGATTGCGCAGCTGAATGTTGTAAGTGGCGATGGACTCGCGGATGACTTCCAGGTGCGGCAGGCACTCTTCGAGGGTCTTGCCTGCAAACACCAGGGCAAATTCCTCGCCGCCATAGCGATACGCCTTGCCGCCACCGCCGATTTTCGACAGTTTGCTGGCCACCAGCCGCAGCACCTGATCGCCGACATCGTGGCCGTGGGTGTCGTTGAATTTCTTGAAGTGGTCGACGTCACTCATCGCCAGCACGTAGTTGCGCCCCAGCCGCTGCATGCGTTCATTCAATGCACGACGGCCAGGCAGCCCGGTCAGTTCGTCGCGGAAGGCCATTTGATAGGCTTCGTGGGCAACGGCGGTGGCGATCATCAGCATCACCTGGCTGCACATGATGTTCAGCGTGAACGGCAGAATGAAGGTTTTCGGCAACATCCAGAACAGCCCGAGCAGCCCCACCAGTTGCGCGGCATGCAGCGGTCGCGGGTTGCGCCAGTATTGCCAGGCCAGCAGCACAAACGCAGCAATGAACACCGGATAGGACAACTGGATCAGGCTCATCCAGGCGCCATGCAAGGCGGGCCAGCGAATCTCCGACAGCCAGACCAGCAGCGCGTGCGGATAGCTTTGCTCAAGCCCCAGCGCCACGCTGCCAACCGCCAGCAATACCGCGAAACGCGCCACCATGTCCTGGAACAGGTGGGTGCGTTCCTGCCACGCCGCGAACACACCAAACAGCAGTGGCAGTAGCAGGCAACACAGATGAAAGACCACGGCGGCATCGTCACGCACTTTGCCGTTGTCGCGGTAAAAGTCGGTCTGGGTGTCGAGCAGGAAGTAGGCGATGTACACCGTGACCATCAGAAACAGTTCACGCTGGCGTCGGTAAACCGCGCAATAGGCGCCACCGAGCAATAACACCAGGGTCGGCAGCACGTTGAACAGCGAGGTGAAGAAGACGTTCAGATCCTTGATGTATGCAGCCGCAAGCCCCGCCAGCAACAGCAGCAATGAGGGCAGGAAATGACTGAAACGCACAGCGGAAGAGCGCGGCAAGGGTAAAGCTCCGACCGGTCAGATCAATAGATGGCAATGTGCCAACCACTGTAACGGCAGGTCGTCCGAGTTGTTGAGTGAATTACTGAGGTACTTTTTAAAGGTTCTTCGCGCAATCCCGGGAAACTGTAGGAGCCAGCTTGCTGGCGATGAACTCAAGTACGCCGCGTTTATCCGGTTCACACGCGTTATCGTTATCGACCATCGCTGCGATGCGGCGACCCGACAAGCCAGCTCCTACAAAAGGAGCGTGCCCACGCTTTAAAGGGCGTCACAAACATTTATTCCATTGGCAACCTTCTAAAGCAAAAAAAGCCGCTGTTCCCGAAGGAGCAGCGGCTTTTTCAAGTGCTTCGTTAAGGTTTAGTAGCCCAGATCGAAGTTCTCTTCTTTCATGTCCATCAGGTTGTTGGCGCCCGACAGCATGGTGACAACGTGAGTGCGGGTACGCGGCAGGATGCGCTGGAAGTAGAAGCGCGCAGTCTGCAGCTTGGCGGTGTAGAACGCCTCTTCGGAAGTGCCGGCAGCCAGTTTCTCGGCAGCCAGACGCGCCATGTCAGCCCAGAAGTAGGCCAGGCAGGCGTAACCGGAGTACATCAGGTAGTCCACGGAGGCCGCGCCGACTTCTTCGCGATCCTTCATGGCGGCCATACCGACCTTCATGGTCAGCTCGCCCCATTCCTTGTTCAGTGCCGCCAGCGGAGCGACGAACTCTTGAACCGCTTCGTTGCCTTCGTTGGTCTGGCAGAATTTGTGGACAATCTTGGTGAAGCCTTTCAGAGCTTCGCCCTGGGTCATCAGCACTTTACGGCCCAGCAGGTCGAGTGCCTGGATACCGGTGGTGCCTTCGTACAGCATCGAGATGCGGCTGTCGCGAACGTTCTGCTCCATGCCCCACTCGGCGATGAAGCCGTGGCCGCCGTAGATCTGCACCCCGTGGTTGGCCGATTCGAAACCGACTTCGGTCATGAAGGCCTTGGCGATTGGCGTCATGAAGGCCAGCAGCGCGTCGGCTTTCTTCTTCTCTTCTTCATCTACGCCGTACTTGACGATGTCGACCTGCTTGGCAGTGAAGTAAACCATCGCACGGTTGCCTTCGGCGAATGCCTTCATGGTCAACAGCATGCGGCGTACGTCAGGGTGCACGATGATCGGGTCAGCGGCTTTGTCCGGCGCTTTCGGGCCAGTCAGCGAGCGCATTTGCAGACGGTCACGAGCGTATTTCAGGCCGCCCTGGAAACCGACTTCGGCGTGGGCCAGGCCCTGCAACGCGGTACCCAGACGTGCGGTGTTCATGAAGGTGAACATGCAGTTCAGGCCTTTGTTCGCCGGGCCGATCAGGAAACCGGTGGCGCCGTCGAAGTTCATCACGCAAGTGGCGTTGCCATGGATGCCCATCTTGTGTTCCAGGGAACCGCAGGACACGGCGTTACGCGCGCCAACCGAACCATCAGCGTTCGGCATGAACTTCGGCACGATGAACAGGGAGATGCCTTTGGTGCCAGCCGGTGCATCCGGCAGGCGGGCCAGTACGATGTGGACGATGTTGTCGGCCATGTCGTGTTCACCGGCCGAGATGAAGATCTTGGTGCCGGAGACTTTGTAGGAACCGTCGGCCTGAGGCTCGGCCTTGGTGCGCAACATGCCAAGGTCAGTGCCGCAGTGCGGCTCGGTCAGGCACATGGTGCCGGTCCACTCGCCGGATACCAGCTTGGTCAGGTAAGCCTCTTGCTGCTCAGGGGTACCGTGCTCGGAGATGGTGTTCATCGCACCGTGCGACAGGCCCGGGTACATGCCCCACGACCAGTTGGCCTCGCCAACCATTTCGCTGACCGCCAGACCCAGGGACTCCGGCAGGCCTTGGCCGCCGTGCGCAACGTCGTGGGCCAGGCTTGGCCAGCCGCCTTCGACGAATTGCTTGTAGGCTTCCTTGAAGCCAGTCGGGGTCTTGACGCCGGACTCGCTCCAGGTACAACCCTCGATGTCGCCCACACGGTTCAGCGGAGCCAGTACCTGTTCACAAAACTTGGCACCCTCCTCAAGAATGGCGTCAACCATGTCCGGAGTTGCGTCGGCACAAGCCGGAAGGCTCTGATAGTGCGCTTCGTAGCCGAGCAGTTCGTCACGAACGAAGCGAATATCACGCAAGGGGGCCTTGTAGTCAGGCATAGCGATAAACCTCTGCTGATGTAACCGGGAATGAACGACCGCATTGATTCGTTGTTGCGATCAAACAGTTGTTTGAAACATACGTTTACGCCCAAATCTTGTCAAGCGTCGATCTTTTGCCGTTCGTCATCGCAGGCTTGGACACACAGGCACACAACAGCGCAGCCGCGCTTTCGAAGCAGCCCGCAACACTGAAAAGATTAGTTGAGCAAGAAAGACTTACGCAGAAAAACGCCGCGAACAGGCGCGGCGCTGGAGGGTGCGGATTCTTTAAAGAATCAAGCGAAGGTATCGATCAACGTTCCAAGCACTTCATCGGCTGCCTTGGCGACTTTCACGCCCAGTTCTGCCTGAATCTTGCCTTGGGCCATTTCGACCACGTTGCTGACCAGGTCCGATTGCTGGCTGCGATCAACCGATCGCAGACGATCGACCTGCGCCTCGGAGGACTGGCTGGTGACCGATCGCTCGATCGTCATGTTGGCGATCTGCCCGGCGGCTTGATCGACACGGTTCTGCCCTGCCTGAGGGGTGCTCCAACCTGCATAAAATGCACTGTTTCCTGAGATCTCCATGGGAAAACTCGTCCTTTCAAAGGATCAACAGCGGCCATTGAAGCAGAGTGGCCGGCAAAACACCCGACAAAAACACTAATGGCACAGTGCCTTATCATAGGCAAAACCTGCATTGCAAAAACGTCAGTCCAACAGGTCCAGTTGCAAGTGCTCGGCCACTGCCTCGGCCGTGACGGCCTTGAGTTTAGGCACACGCCCCAGGCACGGCGCCGGGATGCGCTCGGCAAGGGTGGCCAGGTTTTCTTCCAGCCGCGAGGTCTTCGGGTCGATGATGTTGGCCACCCATCCCGCCAGTTGCAAACCGTCCCGGGCAATCGCTTCGGCGGTCAACAAGGCATGGCTGATACACCCCAGTCGCACGCCGACCACCAGGATCACCGGCAACTGCAACGCGATGGCGAGATCCGACAGATTGTCCTGATCCGCCAACGGCACGCGCCAGCCGCCGGCGCCTTCGATCAGGGTGAAGTCCGCCTGCATGCCCAGAATCTGCCGCATCGGTGCCAGCAACGACTGCACCGTCAGCGCCACGCCCGCCTCTCGCGCCGCCAGGTGCGGTGCAATCGCAGGTTCAAAGGCCACCGGGTTGACCTGTGCATACGTCAGCGGCAGCGAACACTCCGCCAGCAAGGCCAGCGCATCGGCGTTGCGCAGGCCTTTGGGCGTCACATCGCAACCGGAAGCGACCGGCTTGCCCGCCGCCGTGCTCAATCCCGCCGAACGCGCCGCATGCAGCAGCCCGGCAGCGACCGTGGTTTTACCGACATCGGTATCCGTGCCGGCGATGAAATAGGCTGCGCTCATAAGGGTTTCTCCAATACGGCGTACACCACTTGATAAGTCGCCGGCAGTCCCTGGGCCTGACGAAACTGCTCATAAGCCTCAATCAGACCCAAAATCCGCGCCCGGCCGGTCAAGCCACCCGGTCGACCGGGATTGAGGTTGTGTGCGCCCAGCGCTTTGAGTTCATGGGTCAGGCTGCGCACATCCGGGTAATGCAGCACATGCGGCTGGTTTTGCAGACTGACGACACGTAACCCACTGGCCGCACACAAGTGCTGATAAACACCAAACTCCCGGAAGCGGTTGACGTGCACCATGCCATCGACCTGCCGCCAGCTGTCGCGCAGTTCAAACAACGTCCCTGCACAAAGACTGGCAAACGCGAAGATGCCGCCCGGTTTCAGCACCCGAAAGGCTTCACCGAGCACCGAGTCGAAGTCCGCGCACCACTGCACCGCCAGGCTGGAAAAGATCAGGTCGCAGGTCGAATCCTGCAACGGCAAACGCTCGGCATCGCCGGCCACGAAGTGCGTGGCACCGCCCAATGGCCGGGCGTGGTCGAGCATGCCTTCGGCAATGTCCAGCGCCACGCCGTGACTGCCTGCAAATTGATCACCCAGCGCACGACTGAAATGCCCGGTGCCACAGCCCAGATCCAGCCAACGTTGCGGTACGAAGTCCTGCGGCAAGCGCCCGAGCAATTGGCTGCCGACATCACGCTGCAACTCGGCCACGCTGTCGTAGCTTGCCGCCGCGCGGGAGAATGATGCTGCTACCTGGCGCTTGTCAGGCAAGCCGCCGGGCAGGTTGGGAAGGGATAAATCAGTCATCGCCGGACTCATGCAAAAAGGCCTGGATCGCCCCCGCCACACCGTGGGGATCCTCCAGAAGAAACGCGTGACCGGCCTGTTCAATCAGACCGATTTCGACATCCGGCAGCAATGCCAACAACTCGCCCGCCGCTTCCACCGGCACCAACCCGTCGAGGCCGGCGAACAGATGCAGTTGCGGACCGCGGAACGATTGCAATGCCTGCCGTGTATCCAATTGCGCGAGCACTTGCAGGCCACTGAGCAGCACCGGCGCGGCGGTGTTCGGTGCGCCACCGAGCAACAACCGCGACAATCCGCGCGGGTCTTCGGCGCCTTGGGCGCAGAGCAGTGAAAAGCGTTTCAATGTCGCGCGTGGATCGGCTGCACATCCCGCCAGAAACGCATCGAAGGTTTCCCCGGGCATGGCGCTTGACCATTGTTCATGAGCGACAAAAGAAGCGTTGCTGGCCAGGGTGAACACACCACAACAACGATCGCCACGCCGGGCCGCCAACTCGCAGGCGAGCATGCCGCCCAAAGACCAACCGCCCAGCCAGGCGTCTTGCGGCAAGGTCGAATCAAGCTCATCGAGCCACTCTTCAGGATCGCTCGACTCCAGCTCCGGCAACGGCTCGATCTCAACGAGCAGATGCTCATCCAGACCGCGCAAGGCCGCCGCCAAAGGCTCCAGCGGTGAAACGCCAAGGCCCCAGCCGGGTAGCAGAATCAGACGATCACGCATGGCTTGGCTCCGGCTGCAGCTGTTGAAAACAATCGGCCAGTCCGTTTAACAATAGCCGTACTTGGGCCTCGCTGTGGGCAGCCGTCAGCGTGACCCGCAGTCGGGCGCTGCCGGCAGGTACGGTCGGCGGGCGAATTGCGGTCACCATCAACCCGCGTTCGCGCAGCATTTGCGAAAGGCGCACCGCGCGCCCGGCGTCGCCGATCATGATCGGCTGGATCGGCGTGGAACTGTCCATGAGTTCCAGGCCAATCTGTTCGGCACCGTGGCGGAACTGGCGGATCAGCGCCTGCAAATGCTCGCGACGCCAGTGCTCGCTGCGCAGCAGTTCCAGGCTTTTCAACGTGGCACAGGCCAGCGCCGGTGGCTGGCTGGTGGTGTAGATGTAGGGGCGGGCGAACTGGATCAGACTTTCGATCAACTCTTCGCTGCCAGCCACAAAGGCACCCGCCGTACCGAACGCTTTGCCGAGGGTGCCGACCAGCACCGGAACGTCATCCTGGCTCAAACCGAAATGTTCGACGATGCCGCCACCGTTGGCACCCAGCGGTCCGAAACCATGGGCATCGTCGACCATCAGCCAGGCGCCTTTGGCCTTGGCTTCTCGGGCCAGCGCTGGCAAGTCGGCGATATCGCCGTCCATGCTGAACACGCCGTCGGTGACCACCAGCGTATTACCGGTGGCTTTTTCCAGGCGCTTGGCCAGGCTTACCGGATCGTTGTGCAGGTAACGATTGAACCGCGCGCCGGACAGCAGCCCCGCGTCGAGCAGCGACGCATGATTGAGCCGGTCTTCGAGCACCGTATCGCCCTGCCCCACCAGCGCCGTGACCGCGCCGAGGTTGGCCATGTAACCGGTGGTGAACAGCAACGCGCGAGGGCGACCGGTCAAGTCGGCCAATGCTTCTTCCAGGGCATGGTGCGGGGCGCTATGGCCGATGACCAGATGTGACGCCCCTCCGCCCACACCCCACTTCAAAGCGCCGGCTCGCCAGGCTTCGATCACTTGCGGATGATTGGCCAGGCCCAGGTAGTCGTTGCTACAGAACGCCAGCAACGGCTGGCCATCGACCACCACTTGCGGCCCCTGCGGGCTTTCGAGCAGCGGGCGCTGACGGTAGAGGTTTTCGGCACGACGGGCAGCAAGGCGTGCGGTGAGATCGAAAGACATGCAGGCCTCGACTATCAAATGACACATGTCCTCTGTGGGAGCGAGCCTGCTCGCGATGCGGACTGACAATCGACATGGATGTCGACTGACATGACGCCATCGCGAGCAGGCTCGCTCCTACAGGGGTTTTGCATTCCTTCAGGGGAATGAATGCTCGACTCAAACCGCAGCGTTATAGAACTGCTCGCTGCTCTTCTGCTCCACCAGTGCCTGCTCGATCGCCGCCTGATGCACTTCATCGGCGTGTTCTTCCCGGGCTTCCGGCAGGATGCCCAGGCGCGAGAACAGTTGCATGTCCTTGTCGGCCTGCGGGTTGGCGGTGGTCAGCAGTTTTTCGCCGTAGAAAATCGAGTTGGCGCCGGCGAAGAACGCCAGGGCCTGCATCTGTTCGTTCATGGCTTCGCGGCCGGCGGACAGGCGCACGTGGGATTGCGGCATCAGGATGCGCGCGACGGCGAGCATGCGGATGAAGTCGAACGGGTCGACGTCGTCGGCATTTTCCAGTGGCGTGCCGGCGACTTTCACCAGCATGTTGATCGGCACCGACTCCGGGTGCTCCGGCAGGTTGGCCAGCTGGATCAGCAGGTTGGCGCGGTCGTCCAGCGACTCGCCCATGCCAAGAATGCCGCCGGAGCAGATCTTCATCCCCGATTCACGCACATACGCCAGGGTTTGCAGGCGCTCGCCGTAGGTGCGGGTGGTGATGATGCTGCCGTAGAACTCCGGCGAGGTATCGAGGTTGTGGTTGTAGTAGTCGAGGCCAGCCTTGGCCAGCGCTTCGGTCTGGTCCTGATCCAGGCGGCCGAGGGTCATGCAGGTTTCCAGGCCCAGGGCTTTCACGCCTTCGACCATCTTCAGCACGTATGGCATGTCCTTGGCCGACGGATGCTTCCACGCCGCGCCCATGCAGAAACGAGTCGACCCGATAGCCTTGGCGCGCGCGGCCTCTTCGAGGACCTTCTGCACTTCCATCAGCTTTTCTTTTTCCAGGCCGGTGTTGTAGTGACCGGACTGCGGACAATATTTGCAATCTTCCGGGCAAGCGCCGGTTTTGATCGACAACAGGGTCGACACCTGGACACGGTTGGCGTCGAAATGCGCACGGTGCACCGTCTGCGCCTGGAACAACAGGTCGTTGAATGGCTGAACGAAGAGTGCTTTGACTTCGGCCAAAGTCCAGTCATGACGCAGGGTTGCAGTGGTGCTGGCGCTCATGGGCGTTTCCTTTGAATTATGCTTTGGCATGCGGCTGGGTAATGGAATGTCACAGTCGCTTCACAGATGTTTCGGCATATTTAAGGAAGAGCGATGCGCTGTCAACCGCGATACAAAGGACCGGTTTACATCTGGTCAAAAAACAAACAGCCATGTCTTTTGTGCGATGAAACGGCCGACGGCATCTCCCCTGTCTGCACGGCCTGCGAAACCGAGTTGCCCTGGCTCGGTGATCACTGCCAGACCTGCGCCCTGCCGCTCCCGGCCGCGGGACTGACCTGCGGCCATTGCTTGAAGCAGCCACCGGCCTTCGAACAAGTGATTACCCCCTGGACCTACAGCTTCCCGGTAGACAGCCTGATCACCCGTTTCAAACACAATGCAAAATGGCCGTTTGGCCGCCTGCTCGCCGAACTTCTCGCTCAATACCTGCAACATCGCTTCGAAGACGACCTGGAGCGACCCGATTTGCTGATCCCGGTGCCACTGGCCAACCGACGCCTGCGCCAGCGCGGGTTCAATCAGGCGGCGATGCTGGCTCAGTGGCTGGGTACGAGTCTCGATATCCCTTGCGACGAACGGCTGCTGCTACGAACCCAGGACACCGATGCCCAACAGGCCTTGAACGCCGAAGCCCGCCGAAAGAACCTGCGCAACGCTTTCGCCCTGGCGCCCGGCGCCGTCGTCAAAGGCCAGCACCTGGCCCTGGTCGACGACGTCCTGACCACGGGTGCCACGGCCCAGGCCCTGGCTCGCCTGCTGATGGACACCGGTGCGGCGAGGGTCGACGTCTATTGCCTGGCCCGCACGCCCAAACCCGGTGAGACACCCTGACTTGACTCGCGCGACCCAAGCGACCAACGTCCTCACCATCGTCACCACCCAAAGCGACTTGTCATGTCCTTGCCTACCTTGTTGTCCCAGCACATTGTCCGCCGTCCGCAGCGCATCGCCCTGCTGCAGCACATCGCCGAACAAGGCTCGATCACCCGCGCGGCAAAAAGCGCAGGCCTGAGCTACAAGGCCGCCTGGGATGCGATCGATGAGCTGAACAACCTGGCGCAGAAACCGCTGGTGGAACGGATTGTCGGCGGTAAGGGCGGTGGCGGTGCGCGCCTGTCCAACGAAGGCGAGCGAGTGTTGCGCCTGTACCAGAAGTTGCAAGCCTTGCAGGCCCAGGTGCTGGAAGCCGCTGAAGACGCGAGCGACCTCGACCTGCTCGGGCGCCTGATGCTGCGCACCAGCGCGCGCAATCAGTTGCACGGCAAGGTGATCGCGATTGAACCTCAGGGGCGCAACGACCTGATTCGCCTTGAGGTCGCCAAAGGCTTGATCGTCGACGCGCAAATCACCCACGACAGCACCGAGCGCCTGGAACTGCAAATCGGCACCGACGTCGTGGCATTGATCAAGGCCGGTTGGCTCGACGTGCTGCAAATAGACTCTGTCGAAACGCCTGGAAACAATTGTCTCAGCGGCATCATCGAAAAAATTCTCGATGCCGACGACGGCCCCAGCGAAGTGCGCATCACCCTGCCCAACGGTCTGACCCTATGCGCCCTGGCCGAACCGAGTCATCTGCAAGCATCGCGGTTGACCTGCGGCAAACCGGTGCGCGTCGAGTTTTCGCCGTCCAGGGTTCTGCTGGGCACACCGCTATAAGCAAAACTGCAACAAAAGGTTCATTACTCACCATTAAGGTGTTTGCAAAATCCGCAGGGAGCCTGAAATGAGCCTATTAGAAGAAAACCAGTCCACCGACCTCGAAACCATGGTCGGCCTCAGTCGTCGTGGCTTCATCAGCGCAGGTGCCTTGTGCGGCGCCGCGATGTTCCTCGGCGGCAACCTGCTGAGCCGCAGCGTGATGGCTGCCAGCGTCAGCGCCGGTAACAGCCAGTTGCTGGGCTTTGACAGCATTGCCGCCGCCACCACTGACTCCATCACCCTGCCACCGGGCTACAAGTCCTCGGTGCTGATCAGCTGGGGCCAGCCTTTGCACAAGGACGGCCCGGCGTTCGACCCGAGCGGCAACGGCAGCGCCGAACATCAGGAAGCCCAATTCGGCGACAACAACGACGGCATGAGCCTGTTCGAGTTTCCCGGGGAAAAAGACCGGGCGCTGATGGCGATCAACAACGAATACACCAACTACCGCTACCTCTACGCCCACGGCGGCATGCCGCAATCAGCGGAAGAAGTGCGCAAGGCGCTGGCCTGCGAAGGTGTGTCGGTGATTGAAGTGCAGCGCAAGAACGGCCAATGGCAATTCGTCCAGGGCTCACGCTACAACCGCCGCATTCACGGCAATGCACCGATCAGCCTGAGCGGCCCGGCCGCCGGGCATGCCCTGCTGAAAACCAGTGCCGATCCCCACGGCAAGAACGTTCTGGGCACGTTCCAGAACTGCGCCAACGGCAAGACACCGTGGGGCACCTATCTGACCTGTGAAGAGAACTTCACCGACTGCTTCGGCAGCAGCAACGCCGAGCAGAAATTCGACCCGGCGCAAAAACGCTACGGCGTGGTGGCCACCAGCAAAGAGATCAACTGGCACCCGCACGACGAGCGCTTCGACATGGCCAAGAACCCCAACGAACTCAACCGTCACGGCTGGGTGGTGGAGATCGATCCGTTCGATCCGAAATCGACGCCGGTCAAACGCACGGCCCTGGGCCGCTTCAAACACGAAAACGCCGCCCTGGCCGAAACCGGCAACGGTCATGCCGTGGTGTACATGGGCGACGATGAACGCGGTGAGTTCATCTACAAATTTGTCAGCCGCGACAAGATCGACCACAAGAATCCCAAGGCCAACCGCGACATTCTCGATCACGGCACCCTGTACGTGGCGCGTTTCGATGCCGGCGACGGCAACGCCGATCACCCGAAAGGCCAGGGTGAATGGATCGAGCTGACCCACGGCAAAAACGGTATCGACGCCAGCAGCGGCTTTGCCGATCAGGCCGAAGTGCTGATCCACGCCCGTCTCGCCGCCAGCGTGGTGAAAGCCACGCGCATGGATCGCCCGGAATGGATCGTGGTCAGCCCCAAGGATGGCCAGGTCTACTGCACGCTGACCAACAACGCCAAACGTGGCGAAGACGGGCAACCGGCGGGCGGACCGAACCCGCGCGAGAAGAACGTCTACGGGCAGATCCTGCGCTGGCGCACCGAGCGTGACGATCACGGCTCGAAAACCTTTGCCTGGGACCTGTTCGTCGTCGCCGGTAATCCGGGGGTTCACGCCGGCACACCCAAAGGCGGATCGTCGAACATCACGCCGCAGAACATGTTCAACAGCCCGGACGGCCTGGGCTTCGACAAGGCCGGACGCTTGTGGATTCTCACCGACGGCGATTCGAGCAACGCCGGAGACTTTGCCGGCATGGGCAACAACCAGATGCTCTGTGCCGACCCGGTAACCGGCGAGATTCGCCGCTTCATGGTTGGCCCGGTAGGATGTGAAGTGACCGGCATCAGCTTCTCGCCGGATCAGAAAACCCTGTTTGTCGGGATCCAGCACCCGGGTGAAAACGGTGGTTCGACCTTCCCCGAGCATCTGCCCAATGGCAAGCCGCGGTCTTCGGTGATGGCGATTTCGCGGGAAGATGGCGGGATCGTCGGCGCCTGACAGGCCCTCATCGCGAGCAGGCTCGCTCCCACATGGGGTTTTCCGAGTGAACACGATCTGTGACACACAGGAGATCACTTGTGGGAGCGAGCCTGCTCGCGAAGGCGCCAGCCCGAGCAACACATCTCTCAACCCTGCCCCTAAAGAGCGCCCGTCTGCGCTACCATGCCTGGCCGGACGCAGCAGCCTGCTGCGCGCAGGAGTCAGCATGGCCCACCCGTTTGAAACCCTTACGCCAGACCTCGTACTCGACGCCGTCGAAAGCATCGGCTTTCTTAGCGACGCGCGCATCCTGGCGCTCAACAGCTACGAGAACCGCGTCTATCAGGTCGGTATCGAAGACGCCGAGCCACTGATCGCCAAGTTCTACCGGCCGCAACGCTGGAGCAACGAAGCGATTCTGGAAGAGCACCAGTTCACCGCCGAACTCGCCGACTGCGAGGTGCCGGTCGTGGCGCCGTTGATCCATAACGGTGAAACCCTGCACGAGCACAACGGTTTCCGTTTCACCCTGTTCCCCCGCCGTGGTGGCCGCGCGCCGGAACCGGGCAACCTCGATCAACTGTATCGCCTGGGCCAGTTGCTCGGGCGCCTGCATGCGGTCGGCTCGACCCGGCCATTCGAGCACCGTGAAGCACTGGCGGTGAAAAATTTCGGCCATGATTCGCTGACCACGTTGCTCGACGGCAATTTCATCCCCCGCAGCCTGCTGCCGGCCTACGAATCGGTAGCCCGCGATCTGCTCAAACGTGTGGAAGATGCCTATAACAACACGCCGCACCAGAACATCCGCATGCACGGTGACTGCCACCCCGGCAACATGATGTGCCGCGACGAGATGTTCCATATCGTCGACCTCGACGACTGCCGCATGGGTCCGGCGGTGCAAGACATCTGGATGATGCTGGCCGGCGATCGTCAGGATTGCCTGAGCCAGTTGTCGGAACTGATGGACGGCTACAACGAATTCCACGACTTCAACCCCCGTGAACTGGCCTTGATCGAACCGTTGCGCGCCCTGCGCCTGATGCATTACAGCGCCTGGCTTGCCCGCCGCTGGGACGATCCGGCCTTCCCCCGCAGTTTCCCGTGGTTCGGCACCGAGCGTTATTGGGGTGATCAGGTGTTGGCGTTGCGCGAACAGCTGGCGGCGCTCCAAGAAGAGCCACTGAAACTCTTCTGACTCACCCGCCCCCCTGTAGGAGCGAGCCTGCTCGCGATGGACGTCAACGATAACGCGTGCTGTCTGGATAGACGCGTTGCCCTTGCGTTCTTCGCGAGCAGGCTCGCTCCTACAGAGACCGATGTTCACAAATGACCTACCTATTCAGTCAGGACATTCGCGGACAAATCTCCTTACAATCCTTCTCTTTGTTAGCTGCCTAAGCAAGGATTCTGCATGCAAGCCGCCAACCCGCGTCGCGGGTACATTCTGGGCCTGAGTGCCTACATCATCTGGGGACTTTTCCCCCTCTATTTCAAAGCCATCGCCAGCGTGCCCGCCGTGGAAATCATCATCCACCGGGTACTGTGGTCGGCGCTGTTCGGCGCCTTGTTGCTGATGGTCTGGAAGCATCCCGGCTGGTGGCGCGAACTGCGGGAGAACCCGCGAAGGATGGCGACCCTGGCCCTGAGCGGTGCACTGATTGCGGCCAACTGGCTGACCTACGTCTGGTCGGTGAACAACGGCCGCATGCTGGAGGCCAGCCTTGGTTACTACATCAACCCATTGGTGAACGTGTTGCTGGGCATGCTGATCCTCGGCGAACGGCTGCGGCGCATGCAATGGATTGCCGTCGGTCTGGCGGCCGTGGGTGTGGCGCAGCAGGTCTGGCAAGTGGGCAGCCTGCCGTGGGTGTCGCTGGCGCTGGCACTGACCTTCGGTTTCTATGGCCTGATTCGCAAACAGGCACCGGTCAAGGCGCTGCCGGGGCTGGTGGTGGAAACCTGGATGCTGGTGCCGATCGCCCTCGGCTGGTTGCTGCTCAATCCGGCGGCCAGCAGCGCCCAGGCCGAATTCTGGACCACCTCCCAGGCCTGGTGGCTGGTGGCCGCCGGCCCGATCACGCTGGTACCGCTGGTCTGCTTCAACGCGGCTGCCCGGCATTTGCCCTACACGACACTGGGCTTTCTCCAGTATCTGGCACCGACACTGGTGCTGCTGCAAGCGGTCCTGCTGTTTGGCGAGCACCTGTCGTCCAGCACCCTGGTAGCGTTCATGTTCATCTGGGCCGGCCTGGCGGTTTACAGCGTCGATGCGTGGATAAGTTTGCGCCGCCGCAGCTGATCAAAAAACACACAAAACTCTACAGGCCACGTCTCCCGTGGCCTGCATCATTCCTTCCCAAGGTTATCCACAGCGTGATCCCCGCCGTTTGTGCGCAAGTGGCTGAAACTGCTGGTTTTTTGATCAGATCCTGAAGACCCCCGGCCGGTGTGGCCTGGCGGGGTGTCTCTACAGGTTATCCACAGGCAGGTGCACGTTTATCTTGGATAACCCGATCAGGGTTCACTGCGCAGCACCAGCTCGACCATCAGGTCGTCCGCCAGGGTTTCCAGGCGCGATTGCAGTACGTCCAGCGACAACGTCACCGGGACGGCAAGAATCGCTTCGGCATGGAACAACGGCTCGCTGCTCATCGGTGCCGGGCGCACTTCGGTGACCAGCCGCTCCAGGTTCACCCCCTGCTCGCTCAACAAGCGTGTGATGTCACGCACGATCCCCGGACGATCATTGCCCACCAGTTCCATGGCGATCGGCTTCCAGGTGCAGGATTGTTCGATGCTACTTTCGGCGATCAACACGCGAATGCCCTGGGCGGACAAGCCCTGCAGGGCATCGACCAATTCGTCGTAGGCCTCGGCCGGCACCCCCACCCGCAGAATCCCGGCGAATTGTCCCGCCATGCGCGACATGCGGCTTTCCAGCCAGTTACCGCCGTGTTCGGCGATGCATTGGGCAATGCGCTCGACTTGCCCTGGCTTGTCCGGTGCGAATACGGTGAGTACGAGGTGGTCCATGGCGCAGCCCTCTGGTCATGACTTTTGTTATAGAGAACCAAGTATAGGCAAGGGTTGAACCTGTGCTGACAGGTCCGGCGCCTTCGCGAGCAGGCTCGCTCCCACAGGAGTTGCGCGGGCCTTTGTGGGAGCGAGCCTGCTCGCGAATGAAGGCACCGCCGATCGAAATGAAAAGCAAATCGTGTACAACTTTCGATATTTAACTGGAACAATCTACTGGTTTTTTGAGAACATCCCGCTCCGCGCCGTGACCGCAATGCGTCATGGGGTCGCAGAACGACGTAATTAGTCTGATTTTCACAACCGCAATTCATCATGTAGTATGCCGCAGCGCGCACTACATAACGTTGGATCGATGTCTGCCGCAGGCACGTCCACAACCCTGAAAGCCCTGTCAGCAAGGCCCCAAGCCGTTGATCGGTCCCAGCCCAGCCGCCCGTAATGGGCATGTACTGGTAGAGGGGTTTGTGGTTTAAATGGCCAAAGGCTTCATTGTTAAATTGAAGAGCTGAAAAGCGAAATAGCTGAGCAGAGTGAGGCAAGCAATGACTGAACACGTTCAAGTCGGTGGCCTGCAGGTCGCCAAAGTCCTGTTCGACTTCGTGAACAACGAAGCCATTCCCGGTACCGGCCTCACCGCCGATAAGTTCTGGGCCGGTGCCGACAAGGTCATCCATGACCTGGCACCGAAGAACAAAGCCCTACTCGCCAAACGCGATGATTTCCAGGCTCGTATCGATGGCTGGCACCAGGCGCGTGCCGGTCAGCTACACGACGCCGCGGCCTATAAAGCCTTCCTGCAAGACATCGGTTATCTGCTGCCAGAAGCGGCCGATTTCCAGGCAACGACGCAAAACGTCGATGAAGAAATCGCCCGCATGGCCGGCCCGCAGCTCGTGGTGCCGGTCATGAACGCCCGCTTCGCGCTCAATGCCTCGAACGCCCGCTGGGGCTCGCTGTACGATGCGCTCTACGGCACCGACGCCATCAGCGAAGCCGATGGCGCGGAAAAAGGCAAAGGCTACAACAAGGTGCGCGGTGACAAGGTCATCGCTTTCGCCCGTGCCTTCCTCGACGAATCGGCGCCTTTGGCAGCCGGCTCCCACGTCGACTCCACCGGCTACAAGATCGTCGACGGCAAACTGGTGGTCGCCCTTAAAGGCGGCAGCAACACCGGCCTGCGCAACGACGCGCAACTGATCGGTTTCCAGGGCGATGCCGCTGCACCGAGTGCGATCCTGCTGAAAAACAACGGCCTGCATTTCGAAATCCAGGTCGATGCCAGCACCCCGATTGGCCAGACCGACGCAGCCGGTGTCAAAGACATCCTGATGGAAGCCGCGCTGACCACCATCATGGACTGCGAAGACTCCGTTGCCGCCGTCGATGCCGATGACAAAGTGGTGATCTACCGCAACTGGCTCGGCCTGATGAAGGGCAATCTTTCGGAAAGCGTCGCCAAGGGCGGTCAGACCTTTACCCGCACCATGAACGCCGACCGCACCTATACCGCTGTCGATGGCAGTGAACTGAGCCTGCACGGTCGTTCGTTGCTGTTCGTGCGTAACGTCGGTCACCTGATGACCATCGACGCGATCCTCGACAAAGACGGTAACGAAGTGCCGGAAGGCATTCTCGATGGCCTGGTGACTTGCCTGGCATCGATGCACAACCTGAACGGCAACACCTCGCGCAAAAACACCCGCACCGGCTCGATCTACATCGTGAAGCCGAAAATGCACGGCCCTGAAGAAGCCGCGTTCACCAATGAGCTGTTCGGTCGCATCGAAGACGTGCTGGGCCTGCCGCGCAACACCCTCAAAGTCGGGATCATGGACGAGGAGCGTCGTACCACGATCAACCTGAAGGCCTGCATCAAGGCGGCGAGCGAGCGCGTGGTGTTCATCAACACCGGTTTCCTCGACCGCACGGGCGATGAAATCCACACCTCCATGGAAGCCGGCCCGATGGTGCGCAAGGCGGACATGAAGGCGGAGAAATGGATCGGCGCCTACGAGAACTCCAACGTCGATATCGGTCTGAGCACCGGCCTGCAAGGTCGCGCGCAGATCGGTAAAGGCATGTGGGCCATGCCTGACCTGATGGCGGCGATGCTCGAACAGAAAATCGCCCACCCGCTGGCCGGTGCCAACACCGCCTGGGTACCGTCGCCGACTGCTGCTGTGTTGCACGCGCTGCACTACCACAAGGTTGACGTGTTCGCCCGTCAGGCCGAGCTGGCCAAACGTGCGCATGCCTCGGTAGACGACATCCTGACCATCCCGCTGGCGGTAAACCCGCAGTGGACCTTTGAGCAGATCAAGAACGAACTGGACAACAACAGCCAGGGCATTCTCGGTTACGTGGTGCGCTGGATCGACCAGGGCGTCGGCTGTTCGAAAGTGCCGGACATCAACGACGTCGGCCTGATGGAAGACCGTGCAACGCTGCGTATTTCCAGCCAGCACATCGCCAACTGGCTGCGCCATGGCATCGTCACCGAAGACCAGGTCATGGAAAGCCTCAAGCGCATGGCGCCAGTGGTTGACCGCCAGAACGCCGGCGACGCGCTGTACCGTCCGCTGGCCCCGAACTTCGACAGCAACATTGCCTTCCAGGCAGCCGTCGAACTGGTGGTCGAAGGCACCAAACAGCCGAACGGCTACACCGAGCCGGTCCTGCACCGTCGTCGTCGCGAGTTCAAGGCTGCCAATGGCCTGTAACTGAGCGTTTACGCCGGACATGAAAAAGCCCTGATCGAAAGCTCAGGGCTTTTTCTTTTTGGGCTGCCCGCGACCCCTGGTGGGAGCGAGCCGGCTCGCTCCCACAGAGATTGTGCAAGGGCCGACACCTTTGAACTAAGGCTTTATCCCAAGCTCACGCTTGACCAACTCAAGCAAATGCCCGACTTCAATCGGCTTGAGCAGAAAATCCACCACGCTCAAATGCATCGCGGCGATTGCATCCTTCACGTCGGCGTCACCCGAGACAATGATGATCGGCAATGCCGCCCTTTGCGATTCACGTACCTGACGGATCAGATCCAAACCGTCAACGTGGCCCATTCGCAGGTCGGTGATCAGTAAACCGATCGTGGGCTTTTTGATCTCTGCCTCGGCCACCAGGATCTTGAGTGCCGATTCGCCACTGGCTGCTGTCTTGCAGCGAATACCCTCCGACGCGAGGATATCTGACAGCAGCTCGCGGGCGTCTTTATCGTCATCGACGATCAGCACCCGTTGCGACGGCAGGTCAGGTTCCAGCATGACGGCGCTTAGCGCTTCGCGCTCGGCGTCACTCAAAATGTCGTGGTCAGGCATGGCTTTCCCTATATGTTCAATACAATTCCCTGGCACAGCGGTGAGACATCGCTCAGCGAACTATTAATGTGCACCCCGTCGGATATTTTTCCAATAGCAGGATAGAGAGGTTTTTCTCACAGTTGCGTAAGGTTTTTCCGACATTCCATCACCCTGATTGCCTACCTAGACTTACGTCCAATGGGCACCCCGACCGCAGGGGTCGACCATGTCCTGGTCATCCGACTACAACAATTCAAAAAAGACTGCGGTAATGGTTATGAGTAAAGCGGACGCCTTCACACAGGCAGGGAAAACCGCGGTGTTGCAGAACATCCAGGGTACGTTGCAATTCCTTCAGCGCTTCCCGCCTTTCAACCAGATGGAACACGCTCACCTGGCGTATCTGGTCGAGCAATGTCAGCTGCGTTTTTACGCCCCCGGCGAGAGCATCATCAAACCCGCCGATGGCCCGGTCGAGCACTTCTATATCGTCAAGCAAGGCCGGGTCGTGGGCGAGCGTCCGCACACGGCAACAGGTGGCACCGAGACGGTCTTCGAGATCACCACCGGCGAATGCTTCCCCCTCGCGGCATTGCTGGGTGAGCGGGCGACCCGCACCGAGCACCTGGCTGGCGAGGACACCTTTTGCCTGCAATTGAACAAACCGGCGTTCATCCGCCTGTTTTCGCTATCGGACACTTTCCGCAACTTCGCCCTGCGCTGCGTCAGCAGCCTGCTGGATCAGGTCAACCAGCAAGTGCAGCAAAAAGCCGTGGAAACCCTCGGCACCCAGTATTCGCTCAATACCCGGCTGGGCGAATTGGCCATGCGCCACCCGGTGACATGCGCCCCGCGCACGCCGTTGCGCGAGGCCGTGACGTTGATGCACGAACAACAGGTCGGCAGCATCGTGGTGGTCGATGAACTCAAGGCGCCACTGGGGATTTTCACCCTGCGCGACCTGCGTCAGACCGTGGCTAACGGCAGCTGTGATTTCAGCGAAGCCATCGAAGGGCACATGACCCGGGCGCCGTTCTTCCTGTCGCCGGATCACAGTGCATTCGACGCGGCGATTGCCATGACCGAGCGTCACATCGCCCATGTCTGCCTGGTCAAGGACCAACGCTTGTGCGGCGTGGTTTCCGAGCGCGATCTGTTTTCCCTGCAGCGGGTCGACCTGGTGCACCTGGCGCGCACTATCCGCAATGCCCAAAAGGTGGAAAACCTGGTGGCGCTACGGGGCGAAATCGGTCAACTGGTCGAGCGCATGCTGGCCCACGGTGCGTCTTCGACGCAGATCACCCATATCATCACCTTGCTCAACGACCACACCGTGTGCCGGGTGATCGAGCTGACCCTCGCCGAAAAAGGTGACCCCGGCGTGCCGTTCAGCTGGCTGTGTTTCGGCAGTGAAGGCCGTCGCGAGCAGACCCTGCACACCGATCAGGACAACGGCATTCTGTTCGAAGCCAGGGACGCGGCCCATGCCGCCGAGATTCGCGGCAAGCTGCTGCCCATCGCCCTGCAGATCAACCAGAGCCTGGCGCTGTGCGGCTTCACCTTGTGCAAAGGCAATATCATGGCCGGCAATCCCGAGCTGTGCCTGTCCCGGGCCGAATGGGCGCGGCGCTTTGCGGCGTTTATCCGCGAGGCAACCCCGGAGAACCTGCTGAGTTCGAGCATCTATTTCGATTTGCGCGTGGTCTGGGGCAGCGAGCACGGTTGTGAGCAGTTGCGCCGGGGCATTCTCGATCAGGTCGGCGACAACCGTTTGTTCCAGCGCATGATGGCCGAGAATGCGCTGCGCAATCGCCCGCCCGTAGGGCGTTTCCGCGAGTTCGTGCTGGCGCGCAAAAATGGCGAGAAGGCCACCCTGGACCTGAAGATTCAGGGCCTGGCACCGTTCGTCGACGGCGCCCGGTTGCTGGCCCTGGCCCACGGTATCGAAGCGAACAACACGCTGGAGCGTTTTCGCCAGTTGGTTGCCAAGGAGGTCATCGATCCCCTGGACGGCGCCGCGTACGAAGAGGCGTATCACTTCATCCAGCAAACCCGCATGCAGCAACATCAACTACAGACCCGGGAGAATTTTCCTTACTCTAATCGGGTCGACCCCGACAGCCTCAATCATCTGGACCGACGCATCCTGCGTGAGTCCCTGCGCCAGGCACAACGCCTGCAAAGCAGCCTGACCCTGCGGTATCAGTTATGAGCCTGTTTTCATGGCTGCGCCCGGCGAGTCCCACCCTCCCAG